>CAYOTY010000114.1:0-8365 GCA_964406995.1 uncultured Microbacterium sp. | reverse complement strand
GGTCGAGGATGCGATCCGGGAGCGAGAGGTTGTGCGCGATGGATGCCGCCTCGGCCTCGGCCGCATAACCGCCCAGCGCCTCGAAGCGCTCGGTGAGGTTGCCGAAGCGGCGCATCGCCTTCTCCGAGACGAGGGGGTCCTCGGAGGCCATGTCCTCCGAGGCCTGCGCGATCCCGAGCTGCAGCGTGCCGAGGCCCCGCGCGTCGAGGATGCGCGTGCGGGCGAGCATCTCGGGGTCGCCGGAGCGGGGGTCCTGGGGCAGATACCCCAGCTCGCCCGAACGGGTCACCGTGCCGCCGGAGGGGAGGACGTCGCCGGCGAGCACCCTGGTCAGCGTGGTCTTGCCGGCGCCGTTGCGGCCGACGAGGCCGATCTTGTCGCCGTCGGCGACACGGAAGGAGACGTTCTCCATGAGGAGGCGCGCACCCACGCGGATGTCGAGGTCGTGCACGGCGAGCACAGCAAAGGTCCGTTTCTTCTTATGACGGGAGACAAGAGGCGGCCGATGGCCGATCTCCTAGTATAAGTGCGGGTCCGCCCGGCCCGGTTCTTCACGAGTCCTCAAGGAGCCGCATGTCCTCGACCGCCGCCGTCCGCCGTCTCGTTCTCGCCGACGTGCTCGGAAGGCCGAGCGCCCGCACCCGCGCGCTCGTCGTCGACGCCGCGCTGGTCCTCACCGGCGTCGCGCTGGTGGCGCTGCTGGCCAAGGTGTCCTTCTTCATCGGCCCGATCCCCATCACCGGGCAGACCCTCGGCGTCATCGTCGTCGGCGCGGCGCTCGGAGCCAGGCGCGGCGCCGCGAGCCTGTCCGCCTACCTGCTCGCCGGGCTCGCCGGCCTGCCGGTCTTCGCCGGCCCCGTCGCAGGCCCGGGGTACGTGCTCGCACCCTCCTTCGGCTTCGTGATCGGATTCATCCCGGCGGCGTTCGTCGCCGGATGGTTCGCCGAGCGCGCCTGGGATCGCCGGCCCATGCTGGCCTTCGCCGGCTTCGTCACCGCGAGCATCATCCCCTTCCTCATCGGGATCCCCTACCTGGCGATCATCTTCGCGATGGTCCTCGATCTCCCGGTCACCTGGACCTCGGTGCTCGAGGCGGGGCTCTGGCCGTTCATCCTGCCGGGTCTGATCAAGGCCGCCGTGGCAGCGCTGCTCGTACCCGTGGCATGGGCGCTCGTGCGGGCGGTGGACCGGCGCTCCCGCTGACGCCGCGGCGGCGCTCGCCTCGATGCGCGTGGGAGGATAGCGGGCATGACCCGCCGATCGCGACGCCGCCCCGCCGCCCGCGCGGTCGCGCGCACTCTTCTCGCGATCACCGTGTCGATCCTGTGGATCATCCTCGTCCCGGTGCAGTCGGCACTGTACGGCACTCCCTTCCCTCTCGCCGTGATCCTCGGGACGGCGATGTGCGCGGCACCTCTCCTCGTGATCACCTATATGCGCACCGGGGTGGTCCTGTTCTGGGCGGCGACGCTCCTGCTGCCCCTCTCCGTCTCCGCGGATCCGCAGCGCGGCTGGCCGTGGCCCTGGTCGGTGCCCGCCATGCTGGCCCTGGCGATCTTCACCGTCGTGATCACCTATGTGCACGGCTGGCGCATCGGCCTGATCGCGATGGGCGCCGCCATCGTCGGGTCGGTCATCACCCCGGTGCTGCAGCCCGAGGGCGCGAGCCCCACCACGATCCTCGTCTCGCTCATCGTCACCGCCGCGGTCACGCCCGTCTTCTACCTCGTCGCGGTGCTGGCGTCCAGTCGCGTGCAGGTCGCCGCCGAGCTCACCCAGGAGCGCGAGCTCTCCGCGCTCGAGCACTCCAAGCGTCTCCTCAGCGAGGAGCGCACGCGGATCGCGCGTGAGCTGCACGATGTCGTCGCGCACTCGCTGTCGGTCGTGCAGGTGCAGGCGGCGACCGCCCGCTATCGGCTTCCCGAGCTCCCCGACGACGCGGCGTCCGAGTTCGACGATCTCGCCCAGACCGCCCGTGAAGCCCTCCTCGAGATGCGCACGCTCCTGGGGGTGCTGCGCACCGACGACCACGTCGCCCCCCTGACCCCGCAGAGCGGCCTGAGCGACATCCCGGATCTGATCGAAACCTTCCGACGCGCCGGCGCCGACGTCGCGCTCAGCCCGCTCGACGCCCTCTCGGCCTCCGCTCCCGCCGCCGTGCAGATCGCGGCCTTCCGCATCGTCCAGGAGTCGGTGAGCAACGCCGTGCGTCACTCGGCGGGCGCCCCGATCACGGTCGCCGTGCACAGCGACCCCGGACGCACCGAGGTCCGCGTCGTCAACGACGCTCCCGCATCCGCGCCCTCCGACGACCGCGGCCACGGCCTGCGAGGGATGCGGGAGCGCGCGACGCTCCTCGGCGGCACCCTCGGCGCCGGGCCCGACGGCGAGGGCCGATGGCGGGTGCACGCCGTCCTCCCCTGGACACGTCCCTTCGCCGAAGAGGAGTCACCATGAGCATCCGCATTCTCATCGCCGACGACCAGGCCGTCGTGCGCGCCGGTTTCGCCGCGCTGCTCGACGCCCACCCCGGCATCGAGGTGGTCGGTCAGGCCGCCGACGGTGCGGAGGCGGTCACGATGTCCGCACGGCTGGACCCCGACGTCGTCCTGATGGACGTGCGGATGCCGGAGCTCGACGGGATCGAGGCGACGCGCCGCATCACGGGCCCCGGCTACCCCGCCGCGAAGATCCCCCGCATCCTGATGCTCACGACCTTCGACGTCGACGACTACGTCTACGACGCCCTGCGCGCCGGAGCGAGCGGATTCCTGCTGAAGGACGCGCTCCCCGACGAGCTCGTGCACGCGGTCCGGGTGATCGCCGGCGGAGAGTCGCTCCTGGCGCCGAGCGTCACCCGCCGAGTGATCGAGCAGTTCGCCTCGCAGAAACCCCGAGCCGCCGCGGGGCCGGGCAGGCTGTCCGAGCTGACGGATCGGGAGCGCGAGGTGCTTCTGCGGATCGGACAGGGCATGTCCAACGCCGAGATCGCCGAGAGCCTGTTCATCGCCGAGCAGACGGTGAAGACGCACGTGGGAAAGATCCTCGGAAAACTGGATCTGCGCGACCGCGTGCACGCGGTCATCTTCGCCTACGACGCCGGTCTGGTCGCCCCCACCTCCTGAGGCCTCACCCCGCGGCAGGGAGGGTGGACCCCTCCGCCTGCGCATACACCGCTCTGGTGCATCTCACCCCGCGGTAGGGGGTCGAAACAGCACCCTGGGGTGATGCGCTCTCCGCCACCGCGTCCTTAGGCTCTGGACCAGAGGATCCAGGAACCTAGGACCGAGGACCGAGGAGGAGGCGATGACCATGACCGCCGTCTACGCCGAGAGGCGAACGACTCCGGCCCCGCAGGCACCGGCGCCTGCGCGTCGGGACACCTCCGTCGACTTCCTGCGAGCCTTCTGCATCGTCGCCGTGGTCGCACTGCACGCCCAGATGGTGGGCATCTCCGCAGGGGCCGAAGGCATCGCCTTCTTCGACGCGAGCGAGGGGGCGAGCTGGCTCGTGCCGTTCAGCTGGAGCGTCCAGGTGATGCCGCTGTTCTTCATCATCGGCGGATTCTCCGGCACCATCGCCTATCAGCGGCTCCGCGCGCGCGGAGGGCGTCCGAGCGCGTTCCTGTCGGCCCGCGTGCATCGTCTCCTCCTGCCGGCGCTGGTGACGATCGTCGCCGTCGGCCTGCTGCTGGTGCTGCTGAGCATGGTGGGCGTGCCGGAGGAGTTCGTGACCACCGCGCGATATCGATTCGGCCAGCCCCTGTGGTTCCTGGCCACGTTCCTCATGTGCCAGGCGCTGCTTCCCGCGCTGGTGCGTGCGCACGAGCGCGCTCCGTGGCTGACGCTCGGCGCGCTCGCCGGAGGCGCCTGCGTCGTCGACCTCACCCGCGCGCTGACGGGGATCGACGCGATCGGCCTGCTCAACCTCGCCCTGGTCTGGCTGGCGATTCAGCAGCTGGGCTTCTTCCTCGCCCGCGGCGATGTCGAGCGGCTCCCGCGGCGAGGGCGGATCGGCGCGCTCGCGGTGTCGGTCTCGGTCATCGTGACGGCGATCGGCCTGGGGCTCTACTCCCCCGACCTGCTCGCGAACCTGAACCCGCCGACGACCCTCCTCGTTCTCATCGGAGTCGCGCAGCTGTTCCTGTTCTCGCTCTGCCGTCCGGCCCTCGCCCGTCTCGCCGACCGCCGCGCCGCCCGCGCGTTCACCGCCTTCGTCACACCCCGCGCCATGACCATCTACCTCTGGCACATGCCCGTGCTCCTGACCATGGCAGGGGTGCTCGCCGCCGGCGCCCTCCTCGGCGGCACGACCCTCGCCGAGGCGAGCAGTCCCGCCTGGTGGCTGGCCCGTCCGCTCTGGATCGCGGTCGCGCTCGCGCTGACGGCCGTGATCGCCGTGGCGCTCGCCCCCGTGGAACGACGCCCCCTCGCCCCCGAGGCGCCCTCGACCCCCCGCGCAGTGATCGCCACGATGTACGGACTGACCGGGCTCGTGCTCATCCTCGCGCTCGCGCACTCGGTCTTCGCGCTGTTCCTCGGCTCGGCCCTGGTGCTCCTCGCCCTGCGCACGACCCGCGCCCGGGAGGCGGTGGCACCCGCGCTCTGAGAGGGGTCAGCGCTGTTCGTGCGCATGGCCGAGCCGGAGCCCGGGAACCAGCGCGACGGCGGTGAGGAGGATCGCGACGGCGAACACCACGGGGAGCTGCGCACCGCTCGCGGCGAAGGCCAGGAACACCAGGCCCATCCCGGCGATCGCGCTCGCCGAGCCGATCGCATCCGAGATCGACAGCGCCGAGGAGTTGAAGCCCTGGTTCCCCGGCGTGGAGTAGGACAGCATCAGGACGCTGAGTCGCGGATAGACCAGACCCATCCCGCTTCCGGCCAGCGCCCATCCGGCGATCAGGATCGCCGGATGCCAGTGCCAGAGCGCCGTCGCCACGGCGATCGAGAAGGCGATGGCCATCTGCGCGGTCGCGAGGAGGACGATGCGGCGATTGCCCAACCGGTCGCCGATGCGTCCCTGCACCTCGGCCGCGGCCGCCCAGGCCAGCGCCGCCGTGGTGAGGGCGAGTCCGGCCCAGACCGGCGAGAACTCGTAGTCTCGGATCAGGAGGAAGGGCACATAGATCTCGGCGCCGAACAGCGCGCCGGCGAGAAGGCCCCGCATGAGCACCACGCTCGGCAGGCCCCGCCCCGCCCGCAGGGTGCGCGCCGGCAGGAGCGGGCGCGCGGCCAGGGCGATCAGCACGACGGATGCCACCACGACGGCCCAGACCCAGGAATCGGCCTGCTCGGCGAGACTCAGCCCCAGTGCACCGACGGCGACGGCCGCCGCGCAGAGCAGCCGGGGCGCCACCCGCGCGCTCGACGGCTCCTCGGTCTCCAGCGGGAGACCGTGCAGGCGTGCGACGACGAGCACGAACGCCACGACGGTGAGCGCGGCGACGCCGAGGAACACCCACCTCCAGTGGAGGAACTCGGCGACCGCACCGGCGAGGAACGGGCCGATCAGCGACGGCACCACCCATGCCGCGGAGAAGGCGGCGAAGACGCGACCGTGGAGCACCGGCGGGTACACGCGGGCGACGACCACGTACAGGGCGACGATCTGGCCGCCGGAGCCGAACCCCTGGATCAGCCGGCCCAGCACCAGCACCTCCATGCTCGGCGCGAGTCCTGCGATGAGCAGGCCGGCCACGAACAGCGTGACGGCGGTGGTGAGCGGAAGCAGGACGCCGCGCCGATCGCACCAGGCGCCGGCGGCGACCATCCCCACGACGCTGGTGGCCAGCATCCCCGCGAAGGCCACTGCATAGAGCCGCTCGCCGTCGAGGTCCTCGCTCACCACCGGCATGACGGTCGTGACCGCGAGGGCCTGGATCGCGGCGAGGAAGATCAGCGCGACCGCCCCGACCGTGACCCAGATGTACTCCCCCGACCAGACGCCGCGAGGTCGCGAGTCGAGTTCGACGGCCGGGAGCGGGACCGGGCCGGTCACGCCTCCCCCAGCGCGGCCATGCGATCGATCGCCTCGGAGAGGATCTCCGGGCTGGTCCCGAAGTTCAGACGGACGAACCCCGCGCCCTCGGCGCCGAAGGACGGCCCGGGGTGCAGAGCCACCTTCGCCTCGCGGAGGAGGCGCCGGGCGGGATTGTCGCCCCAGCCGAGATCGCCGAGGTCGAGCCAGGCGAGGTAGCCGGCATCCGGCATCCGGTAGCGCACCCGAGGCAGGCGCTCCTGAAGCAGCTGCGCGAGGAGTCGGCGGTTCTCGTCGAGCGTGAGCAGGAGCCCGTCCAGCCAGGCATCGCTCTCCTCGGAGAAGGCGGCGACCGCGGCCAGCAGGCCGAACTGGCCGGTGCGCCACACGACCTCGATGGGAAGCCCGCGCAGGACGCGCATGGTGTCCTCGGAGGCGGCGACCATCAGCGCGCACTTGAGGCCCGCGAGGTTGAACGCCTTGCTCGCGCTGACGACGGCATAGCCGATCTCCCGGGCGGCGGGGCTCACCGCGAGGAAGGGCGTGAAGCCGGTGCCCGGCTGGGCCAGCGGTGCGTGGATCTCGTCGGAGACGACCGCGGCGCCGTGTCTCTGCGCGATCCGGGCGAGCTCTTCGAGCGCGGCGCGGGAGTGCACCGTGCCGGTCGGGTTGTGCGGATTGCACAGCAGCACCGCACGGGCGCCCCCGGCCAGGGCCGCATCGATCCCCTCGAGATCGAGCCGCCACCCCTCGCCCGTGTCCTGCAGCGGAACCCGCTCGACCACGGCACCGGCCTCGGCGATCAGTTCGTAGAACGGCGGGTAGACCGGCGGGGTGACGACGACGCGATCGCCCGGCGCGGCGACCCGGCGCAGGATCTCGACGATCCCCATGCTGACATCGGCCGTCGAGCGGATGCGGGAGGGATCGACCTCCCAGCCGTAACGGCGCGCGGCGAAGCCTGCGAAGGCCTCGGCCAGCGGGGTCTTGGAGGCGACGTACCCGGTGTCACCGGTCGCGATCGCTCGCTCCAGTGCACGGGTGATCGCCGGGGCGAGGGGGAAGTCAGTCTCCGCGACGAAGAGCGGAAGCACGTCGTCCGGGTATTCACGCCACTTCTCGCTCGTGCGGAGTCGGAGCTCTGCGAGGGGGAGGGCTATGACCTTCTGGATCTCAAATGGCAAAACCCAGCGCTCGCATCATGTCGCGGCCGTCGTCGGTGATCCGCTCCGGCCCCCACGGCGGCATCCACACCCAGTTGATGCGGAAGCGATCCACGACCGGCTCGAGCGCCTGCGCCGTCTGCTCTTCGAGCACGTCGGTCAGCGGGCATCCGGCACTGGTGAGCGTCATGTGGATGACCAGCGCGTCGTTCTCCTCGTCCCAGGCGAGATCGTAGATGAGGCCGAGGTCGACGACGTTGATCCCCAGCTCGGGGTCCATGACGTCCTTGAGCGCCTCGGTGACCTCGTCGTACTTCTCGGGTGCCAGAGTTGCGGTCATATAACGATCTTACGCCTGAGTGCTCTCGCTGGGGCGCACGAATCGGTCGTAGCCCTCTTCCTCGAGGCGATCGGCGAGCTCCGGCCCGCCCTCCTCGACGATCTTGCCCCCCACCATGACGTGCACGAAGTCGGGATGGATGTAGCGGAGGATGCGCGTGTAGTGCGTGATCAGCAGCACGCCGAGGTCGGTGCTCTCCTTGGCGCGGTTGACGCCCTCGGAGACGACCTTGAGCGCGTCGACGTCCAGACCCGAGTCGGTCTCGTCGAGCACCGCGAGCTTGGGCCTGAGCACCTCCAGCTGCAGGATCTCGTGGCGCTTCTTCTCACCGCCGGAGAAGCCCTCGTTGACATTGCGCTGGGCGAACTTCGGGTCCATGCGCAGGTTCTCCATGGCCGACTTCACGTCCTTGGTCCACTGGCGGATGCCGGGGGCCTCGCCGTCCAGCGCCGTCTTGGCGGTGCGCAGGAAGTTCGTCACGGTCACGCCCGGGATCTCCACCGGGTACTGCATCGCGAGGAACAGGCCGGCGCGGGCGCGTTCGTCGACGGACATCTCCAGGACGTCCTCGCCGTCGAAAGTGATCGAGCCGCTGGTCACCGTGTACTTCGGGTGCCCGGCGATCGTGTACGCCAGGGTCGACTTCCCCGAGCCGTTGGGGCCCATGATCGCGTGGGTCTCCCCCGTGCGGATGGTCAGGTCGATCCCGTTGAGGATCGGGGTCTCGCCGGCATCCGTCTCGACCGTCACGTACAGGTCGCGGATCTCAAGAACAGACATTCAAATTTCCTTCGTCACAGTCGGGTCGATGAGCACGTCGTCGCCGTCGATCTCGACGATGTAGACGGGGACGGGCTCGAAAGCAGGGAGGTTCAGCGGCTTG
>CAYOTY010000113.1:0-8583 GCA_964406995.1 uncultured Microbacterium sp. | reverse complement strand
CCGTCTTCTATGTGCAGTACGCGCACGCGCGCACGCACAACGTCGCCCGCAACGCGGAGGACTCCGGCGTCACGCGCTCGCAGTTCGCCCCCGAGACCCTCACGCACGAGACCGAGGCGGCACTCCTCGGGGCGCTGCAGGAGTTCCCGCGCATCGTCGGCTTCGCCGCCGAGGTGCGAGAGCCCCACCGTGTGGCCCGCTATCTCGAGGAGCTCGCCGGCCTCTACCACCGCTGGTACGACAACTGCCGCGTGATCCCGCAGGGCGACGACCCCATCGAGCCCGTGCACCACACGCGTCGCTGGCTCAACGACGCCACCGGCCAGGTGCTGCGCAACGGCCTCGGCCTGCTCGGCGTCTCGGCCCCGGAGCGCATGTGACAGCTCCCACCGCGGTGATCGAGCCGCCGCCGGAGGGTGCTCCGACCCGGCGACGCCGTCGCTGGCCCTGGGTTCTCCTGGTGATCCTGGTCGTGATCGCCGCGCTGGCGGTGACGATCGAGGTGCTTGCCCGTCAGATCGTTCCGGGCATCGTGCGCGACGAGGTGGCGCAGACGATCGAGCTGCCCGCAGATCAGGAGCTGGAGGTGCGGATCGAGGGCGTGCTGCTCATGCAGCTGATCGGCGGTCGGCTCGGCACCGTGCATCTCACCTCCGAGGCGGTGACCTTCGGCGAGCTGACCGGTGCCGTCGAGGCCACGGCGACCGACGTGCCCGTCTTCGGAGGCCCGCTCGGTGGCATCACCGGAACCTTCTCGGTCACGGCGGCGGAGTTCGCCGGGGTGCTCGCGGCATCCGACCTCCCTCTCGGCGAGGTCGTCTTCGACGAGGGAACCGTCACACTCACCGGAGCGGTGGGCCTTCTCGGCTTCCGTCTGCCGATCGCCGTCGGCGTGGAGCCGGATGTCGTCGATGGCCGGCTCCTGCTGCGGCCGGCGGACTTCCGCCTGGGCGATCTCACCGTCGACACCGCCGAGCTCGCGGCGCGGCTCGGGCAGTTCGGCGTGGATCTCGCCGGTCCCTATCCAGTGTGCATCGAGGATCGGTTGCCGCAGGCCATCCTGCTGCGCGGCATCGAGGTGACGCCCCAGCACGCGGTGATCGCACTCGCCGTGGACGGTCGGATCACCGTGGACCCGGCGCTGCAGGAGCTCGGCAGCTGCGAGGGCTGAGAGCCGCAAGCCGGGCACCCCGGCTCAGTCCTTCGCGGCCTCGCGGGCGGCGCGCAGTTCGTCGGTGGCCGCCTGCACCGCCTTCTCCGCCTGCTGCACGCGTCGCTGAGGAAGGGTGCGCGCGGAGAAGCGCGCGTGCACCCGGTCGTGCTCGTCCTCCACGCCTGTGCAGATGTAGCAGCTCGCATAGAGGATCACCTGCGCCGAGAGGTTCACCCACAGCAGCAGCGCGATGAGGGAGGCGAATGTGGCCAGCAGCGGATTCGCGGAGGCGCCGCGGACGAACAGGCTCGACAGCTCCTGCAGCACGAGGAGCCCCGACCCGCCCAGCAGCGCACCCGTCCACAGCGCCCGGGCGCCCGACCGCACGCCGGCGAGGACCCAGAACGCCGCCGCGATGAGCCCGACGTTCAGGGCGAACACGATCAGCAGCGACAGGACCCGGATGCCCCAGGCCGCCGCCGTGCCGTCCAGTCCTGTCCACGCGGCGATCTCCCGCACCCCCAGCCGAGCGGCGAAGGTGAGGCCGGCGGAGATCAGGAAGGCGAGCCCGATCCCGAGGGCGAGGGCGAGATTGCGCAGCATCACCCAGACGAAGAGGACGTCGTCGGATGCCGTGCCGGCAAGGGTCCGCAGTGCGGTGCGCAGCGAACCGATCGCTCCCAGCGCGGCGCCGATGAGACCGAGGAGCGAGAGGGCGCCCGCGATCGAGAGGCTGAGGGGCGCGCGGATGGCATCGGGATCGATGATGTCGCCGATGAGGCCGGGGATCGCGCTGTCCACCGCCTCGATCAGCGCGTTCCAGGCGGCCGGGTTCCCCGCCAGCCACATCGCCGCGACGGAGAAGCCCAGGAGGACCCCCGCGAAGATGCTGAACAGCGCGCGATAGGTGATGCTGTCGGCGAGCATCGGTCCTCGCCGCTCGACGTACAGCAGGCCCGCGCGCACGGGCTTGCGCTCCAGCGCCCAGGCGGTCACGGCGGCGATCGTGCGCTGCACCCGTCCGACCTCGCTCATCCCGCCACCCTACCCAGCGGGCGGCAGTTCCGGTACGCCCTTGACACCCGCGCCTCTCGGACCTGAGCGCACCGCCCGAATCCGCGGCGCGGAGCCGGGAGACAGCAGCGCGAGCGTCCGGGCGGGGCGGGAGCGGCGGCATGCTGTCATATGCCGGGAGCGGTGCGTGGTGCCGATATGATCGAGACACGTCGCCCCGCGCGAAAAGTCGAAGTCCCCACCTAAGGTTCTCCGTGATCTCCCGCCTGCCCGCCAATCCGCTCGCGCCGCAGTGGCTCTCTGTGCCCGACGACGCCAACGCGCTTGCGAGCGGCGTCTGGCCCGCCTCCGCCTCGCGCGATGCCGAGGGCGCACTCCTGATCGCCGGCGCCCCCGTGGCCGATCTCGTCCGCGAGCACGGGACGCCCCTTCTCGTGATCGACGAGGGCGAGGCGCGCTCCCGCGCCGGGCAGGTGCGCGCCGCCTTCGACGACGCCGCCGCCGCGCACGGCACGACCGCGACGGTCTACTACGCCGGGAAGGCGTTCCTCACGACGACCGTGGCGCGGTGGATGACCGATGCCGGGCTGAACGTCGACGTCTGCACAGGCGGGGAACTCGCCGTCGCGCTCGCCGCGGGCGTGGATCCCTCCCGCATCGGCTTCCACGGCAACAACAAGTCGGTCGCCGAACTGGAGCGCGCCGTCGCCGCCGGCGTCGGCACCATCATCGTCGACAGCGAGATCGAGATCGAGCGCCTCGCGGCGATCACCGCGCGCACCGGCACCGAGCAGCGCGTGCTCGTACGGGTCAACAGCGGAGTGCACGCCGAAACCCACAGCTTCCTCGCCACCGCCCATGAGGATCAGAAGTTCGGCTTCACCCTCGCGGAGGCGGAGGCGGCCGTCGCCCGCATCCGGGAGCTCCCCTTCGTGCGCTTCGTGGGCCTGCACTGCCACATCGGCTCGCAGATCTTCGGCGTCGCCGGCTTCCGGGAATCGGCCTCGCGCGTGGTCGAGCTGCACGCCCAGCTTCTGGAGGGCGGCGAGATCCCGCTCCTCAACCTGGGGGGCGGCTTCGGCATCGCCTACACCTCCGCCGACGACCCGACGCCGATCGAGGAGCTCGCCGCGGGCATCGTCGCCACGGTCGCCGACGAGTGCGCCGCACGGGGCATCGCGCTGCCGGCGCTGGCGTTCGAGCCCGGACGCACCGTCATCGGCACGGCGGGCGTGACCCTTTACGAGGTCGGCACGATCAAGGATGTCGCCGTCGAGGCCGGCGGCGAGACCGCCGTGCGGCGTTACGTCAGCGTCGATGGCGGGATGAGCGACAACGCCCGCCCGGCGCTGTACGGTGCGCAGTATTCGGCGCGTCTCGCCTCGCGCGAGGGGACCGGAGACCCGGTGCTCGTGCGTGTGGTGGGCAAGCATTGCGAGTCCGGAGACATCGTCGTCGATCATGAATACCTGCCGGGCGACGTCACTCCGGGCGATCTCCTGGCCGTGCCCGCGACCGGCGCCTACTGCGCCTCGCTCGCCAGCAACTACAACCACGTCCCGCGCCCGGCGATCATCGCCGTGCGCGGCGGCGAGGCCCAGGTGCTCGTGCGCGGCGAGAGCCTCGACGACCTCCTCGCCCGTGACGTCGGATTCCGAAACCCCGCCCCCGAAGGAGAACGATGCGGCGTACTGAGCGAACGAAGAGAGACGAAGTGACACTCGAGTACCGACGACTCCGCGTAGCGCTTCTCGGCGCCGGCGCGGTGGGATCGCAGGTGGCCTCGCTCCTGCTCCAGCACGGCGACGAGCTCGCCGACCGCGCCGGAGCCGTTCTGGAGCTGGCCGGCATCGTCGTGCGCGATGTGAATGCTCCCCGCGACGTGGATCTTCCCGCCGAGCTGTTCACGACGGATGCCGAGGGCCTGATCACCGGCGCGGACATCGTCATCGAGCTCATGGGCGGAATCGAACCGGCCCGCGAGTACATCCTCCAGGCGATCGGCTCCGGCGCCGATGTCGTGACCGCCAACAAGGCGCTGCTGGCCACGCACGGCCCCGAGCTGTTCGAGGCGGCCGATCAGGTGGGCGCCTCCGTGCACTACGAGGCGGCCGCCGCCGGCGCCATCCCGATCATCCGGCCGCTGCGGGACTCGCTCGCCGGCGACCGCATCGTGCGCATCATGGGCATCGTCAACGGCACGACCAACTACATCCTCGACCGCATGGACACCGAGGGCGCCGACTTCGCGGACGTCCTCGCCGAGGCGCAGAGGCTCGGCTACGCCGAAGCCGATCCGACGGCGGACGTCGAGAGCTTCGACGCCGCCCAGAAGGCCGCGATCCTCGCGAGCCTCGCCTTCCACACGGCCGTGCCGCTCGATGCCGTGCACCGTGAGGGCATCACGGGCGTCACCAAGGCCATGATCGACCAGGCGCGCACCGCAGACCAGGTCATCAAGCTGCTCGCCGTGTGCGAGCGCATCGACGTCGACGACACCGAGTCGATCTCGGTCCGCGTCTACCCGGCGCTCGTCTCACGCTCGCATCCGCTCGCCTCCGTGCACGGCGCGCACAACGCCGTCTTCGTCGAGGCCGAGGCGGCCGGCGACCTCATGTTCTACGGCGCCGGCGCCGGCGGCATCCAGACCGCATCCGCCGTGCTCGGCGATGTCGTCTCCGCCGCCCGCCGCCACATCGCCGGCGGCACCGGGGTGGGGGAGTCGACGCGGGCGAACCTGCCGACGGCTCCGATCGGGCACGTCACGACCCGGTATCAGATCACCCTCGAGGTGGACGACCAGCCCGGCGTCCTCGCCACGATCGCAGGGATCCTCAGCGACGGCGGCGTCTCGGTCGCCACCGTCGTGCAGACGGTGGTGGGCGAGGGAGACCCTTCGACGGGCTCAGGGACCGGGATTCCAACGGCCCTCCTCGTCATCGGCACCCACCGGGCCACCGAGCAGGCGCTCAGCGACACCGTCGCGCGCCTGGCAGAAAGCGATGTCGTCGAGCGTGTGGCCAGCGTGCTGCGCGTGGAAGGAGAATGACCATGGCACACCTCTGGCGCGGAGTCCTGCGCGAGTACGCCGACCGGCTCGGGGTCACCGAGCAGTCCACCGTCGTCACCCTCGGCGAGGGCGGGACGCCCCTGCTTCCGGCGCCCGCGCTGTCGCGCCGCACCGGCGCCGACGTCTGGGTGAAGTTCGAGGGTATGAACCCGACCGGCTCCTTCAAGGATCGCGGCATGACCGTGGCGCTCTCCCGCGCCGTCGAGCACGGCGCGAAGGCCGTCATCTGCGCCTCGACGGGCAACACCTCGGCATCCGCCGCCGCCTACGCGGCCCACGCAGGGATCACCGCCGCGGTCCTCGTCCCCGAGGGCAAGATCGCGATGGGCAAGCTCAGCCAGGCCGTCGCCCACGACGGCCAGCTCATCCAAGTGCGCGGCAACTTCGACGACTGCCTCGACATCGCCCGCGAGCTCGCCGAGAACTACCCGGTGCACCTGGTCAACTCCGTCAACCCCGACCGTATCGAGGGGCAGAAGACCGCCGCCTACGAGGTCGTCGAGGTGCTCGGCGACGCCCCCGACTTCCACTTCATCCCGGTCGGCAACGCCGGCAACTACACCGCCTACTCCCGCGGCTACCGCGAGGAGGCCGAGCGCGGCGTGGCCACCCGCGTCCCGCGAATGTTCGGCTTCCAGGCCGAGGGCTCGGCGCCCATCGTGCGCGGCGAGGTCGTGAAGAACCCCGACACCGTCGCCACGGCGATCCGCATCGGCAACCCCGCCTCGTGGGAGCTCGCTCTGGAGGCGCAGAAGGCCACCGACGGCTACTTCGGCGCGATCGACGACACCCGCATCCTCGAGGCGCAGAAGATCCTCTCGGGCGAGGTCGGCATCTTCGTCGAGCCCGCCTCGGCGATCAGCGTCGCAGGTCTTCTCGACCGAGCTGAGGCCGGCATCGTCCCCAAGGGCGCGCGCGTCGTGCTCACGGTCACCGGCCACGGTCTGAAGGACCCCCAGTGGGCGCTGCGTCAGCCGGACGGCTCGGACGTTGCTCCCACCGTCGTCGACGCCGCCACGAGCGAGGTCGCGAGCGTCCTGGGCCTGCAGCCGAAGGGATCCGACGCGTGAGCGATGGGGCGGCGCGCACCGTCCAGGTGCGCGTTCCCGCCACCGCGGCCAATCTCGGCCCGGGCTTCGACACCCTCGGCCTCGCGCTGAGCGTCTATGACGAGCTGGAGATCACCGCGCTCGACGAGCCAGGCCTTCAGATCGAGGTCACCGGCAGCGGGGCCGACGAGATCGCCCGCGACGAGAGCAACCTCGTCGTGCGCTCGATCGCGCATGTCTTCGCGGATGCCGGCGAGCAGCTTCCGGGCCTGCGGATCGTCGCGGACAACGGAGTGCCGCACGGACGCGGGCTCGGCTCCTCGGGTGCCGCCGTCGTCGCCGGCGTGCTCGCGGCGAAGGGGCTCCTGGAGGGGAGAGTGTCCTTCTCCGACGATGACCTCCTGCGCCTGGCCACCGAGATGGAGGGGCACCCCGACAACGTCGCCCCGGGTCTCTTCGGCGGCCTCACGATCGCCTGGACGGGTGGTTACGGGCCTCGCCACAAGAAACTGCTCGTGCACCGAGGCGTCTCGCCGCTCGTGCTCGTGCCCTCGTTCACGATGTCGACGGCGCTGGCCCGCACGCTCGCACCGACCCAGGTGCCGCGCGAGGATGCGGTGTTCAACGTCTCCCGATCGGCGCTGCTGATCGCGGCGCTCACGCAGAGCCCCGAGCTGCTGCTGGATGCGACCGCCGATCGGCTCCACCAGGATTACCGCGCCGAGGCGATGCCGGAGACGAGCGCGGTGCTCGCGGCGCTGCGCGCGGCGGGTTTCGCCGCCGTCGTCTCGGGTGCCGGTCCCAGCATCCTCGTTCTCGCCGACGGCCCCGGTCAGCGTCAGGAGGCCGCCGGGGTGGCCGAAGCCGCCGCCGACACCCCGTGGGAGCAGCTGATGCTCGCCGTCGACGTGCGGGGTGGTAGAGTAAGGAACCGAGCGGAGGGCTCTTCGTCACACTCGTGAACCGGCCCCCTCGCATTCCTGCGAAGACCGCACGAAACCCCTGAGACTTTCTGAGTTCCAGTTGGCATGCGCCTGCGGGCGCTTCGTGCGAACGCGTGCAGCACCCGCTGCCGCGCGAACCGCTCACCCCCACGACATATGAGGGAGTACTCGTGGAGAATTTCTCCGAGACCCAGAACGATCAGCCCGTCCTCGCCCCCGAGGCAGGCACCCCCGAAGCCCCGGCGGCTCCGCGCAAGCGCGCACCGCGCCGCGCGACCACCGCCACCGCTGCGGCCGCCGCCGCGAACGAGAGCGCCCCCGCGGCAGCGGCCGCAGAGGCCCCAGCCGCCGAAGAGGCGCCGAAGGCCAGGGCGCCGCGCACCAGCCGCGCCAAGAAGACCCCGGAGGCGGATGCTGCCTCCGCAGACTCCACCGCCGGTGCCGAGACCCCGGCGGGCGATACCGCCGCAGAGGCGCCCAAGAAGCGCCCTTCGAGGGCGCGCAAGCCCGCGGCGAAGACCGAGGAGTCCGGCGATGCGCCGGCCGAAACCGCCAAGACGGGCGCCGCCAAGGCCGATGACGCCAAGGCGGGCGATGCCCAGAACGACGGCGCCAAGAACGACGGCGCCGCGAGCGCGGGCGACAAGAAGAGCCCGGCAGGCAACGAGGGCGGCAGAGCCTCCTCGGGCAAGGGCGCCGCGGGCAAGGGCGGCGCGAAGACCGAGGAGTCCGCGGCATCCGATGCCGGCGACACCGCTTCTGAGGGCGACGAGTCCGGCAGCGAGTCGGGCAGTCGTAGCCGGAACCGGAACCGCAACCGCAACCGTGGTCGCGGCCAGGGCGGCGGCCAGGACGCCGCCCCCTCCGAAGACGACAACGCCGGCAACGGCCGCACGCGCCAGCGCAACAAGCGCCGCGGAGGAGCGGCCGATGAGTTCGAGCCGGAGATCGGCGAGGACGATGTGCTCATCCCGATCGCCGGCATCGTCGACGTCCTCGACAACTACGCCTTCGTGCGCACGACCGGCTACCTCGCCGGCCCCAGCGACGTCTACGTCTCGCTCGGCCAGGTCAAGAAGTACAACCTGCGCAAGGGCGACGCCGTCGTGGGCTCCATCAAGCAGCCGCGCGAGGGCGAGGCGCAGGGCCGCCAGAAGTACAACGCGCTGGTGAAGGTGGACTCGGTCAACGGCCTCTCCGTCGAGGATGCGGCCTCGCGGGTCGAGTTCTCGGCGCTCACGCCCCTGTACCCGCAGGAGCGCCTGCGCCTGGAGACGGCCCCCGAGAAGCTCACGCAGCGCATCATCGACCTCGTCGCGCCCATCGGCAAGGGCCAGCGCGGCCTCATCGTCG
>CAYOTY010000112.1:0-8599 GCA_964406995.1 uncultured Microbacterium sp. | reverse complement strand
GCGCCTCTCGTGATCGCGCCGAGCGCCGACCCGCAGCGCGCGGTCGCCGTGACCATGGCCGCCAAGTTCGGCAACAGCGGGCAGGCCTGCACGGCCGCGAACCGGTTCATCGTCCACGAGGATGTCGCAGATGCCTTCGCCGCCCGCGTCACCGAGCGCGTCCAGGCGATGCGCGTGGGCCGCGGCACCGAGGAGGGCGTCGTCATCGGCCCGCTCATCGACGCGAACGCCGTCGCCAAGGCGGGGGAGCTCGTGGAGGACGCGGTGAGCAGGGGGGCATCCGTCCTCACTGGGGGCAGCGCCACCCCGGGCGAGGGCACCTTCTTCGAGCCGACGGTGCTCTCGGGCGTCGCCGCAGGCAGCGCGATCCTGCGGGAGGAGATCTTCGGGCCGGTGCTCGCGATCGCGACCTTCCGGGACGAGGCCGAGGCCGTGCGCCTGGCGAACGACACCGAGTACGGCCTCGTCTCCTACGTCTTCACGGAGGACCTCGCTCGCGGACACCGGATGATCGACGCGCTGGAAACGGGCATGATGGGTCTCAACGTCGGGGTCGTCTCCAACGCCGCGGCGCCCTTCGGAGGCGTCAAGCAGTCGGGGATCGGCCGCGAGGGAGGCCTCGAGGGCATCCACGAGTTCCTCTCGACCAAGTACACACTGATTCCGGCGGACTGACCCTTCGCCACTTCGACTCGCTACGCTCGCTCGGGATCGCTGCGCGATTCCTCGCTCAGGGGCCGAGCACCCACCGGTCCCTGAGCGAGAACCGGCGGAGCCGGATCGAGACGAAGACCGCACACCGCAACAGCCACAAGCGAAGCGCAAAGGAACGAACATGACCGAATACGCCGTCGTCAACCCGGCCACCGGGGCGACCGAGAAGAGCTACGCCACCGCGACCGACGCCGAGGTCGAAGAGGCCGTCGCGCGAGCGGATGCCGCCCACCGCGAGTGGTCGCGCCGCTCCGCGGTCTCCGAGCGCGCGGAGCTCGTGCGCCGCATGGCCCTGCTGCACCGCGAACGCCGGGAGGAGCTCGCCGACATCATCGTGCGCGAGATGGGCAAGCCCCGCGAGGCGGCGCTGGGAGAGGTGGACTTCGCGGCCGACATCGCCGACTACTACGCCGACAACGCCGCCGCGGTCACCGCGGACCAGCCCCTGGAGATACTGGGGGAGGGGACAGCGGTCATCCGCCGCTCCTCGCTCGGGCCGCTCCTGGGCATCATGCCGTGGAACTTCCCGGCATACCAGATCGTGCGCTTCGCCGCCCCGAACCTCATCGTCGGCAACACGATCATCCTCAAGCCCGCGCCGCAGTGCCCCGAGTCGTCCACCGCCATCGCGCAGATCTATCGCGACGCCGGCTTCCCCGAGGGCGCCTATCAGAATCTCCTCGCCACCAATGAGCAGTCGGCCGCGGTGATCGCCGATCCGCGCATCCAGGGCGTCTCGGTGACCGGCTCCGAGCGCGCCGGCGCCGCGGTGGCCGAGCTCGCCGGCCGCCATCTGAAGAAGGTCGCCCTGGAGCTCGGCGGTTCCGACCCTTTCCTCGTGCTCTCGGCATCCGACCTCGACCAGGTCGTGCAGGCCGCTGTCGACGCACGTCTGGACAACAACGGCCAGTCGTGCAACGGCGCCAAGCGCTTCATCGTCGTCGAGGAGCTCTACGAGGAGTTCACGGAGAGGTTCGTCGCAGCGCTGGCGGCCGTCGCCCCGGGGGATCCGACGCAGGAGGACACGGTCCTCGGGCCCCTGTCCTCGGATGCCGCATCCGCCCGCCTGCAGGAGCAGATCGATCGCGCCGTCGCCCAGGGTGCGACACTGCTCACCGGAGGCACGCGTGAGGGCACGTTCTTCGCCCCGACGGTGCTCACAGGCGTCACCCCCGAGATGGACGTGTACCGCGAGGAGCTCTTCGGGCCGGCGGCGGTGGTCTACCGCGTCGCCGGGGAGGAGGAGGCGGTCGCCCTCGCCAACGACACCCCCTTCGGCCTGGGCTCCTACGTCTTCACCACCGACCCTGAGCAGGCGGAGCGCGTGGCCGATGCGATCGAGGCGGGCATGGTCTACGTCAACCTCGTGCTCGCCGACAGCCCTGAGCTCCCCTTCGGCGGCGTCAAGCGCTCCGGCACCTCGCGCGAGCTCGGGCTGCTCGCGGCGGACGAGTTCGTGAACAAGAAGCTCATCCGCACCGCCTGACGCCCTTGCACGGATGTCCGGACATCTCACGGATGTCGGGCGACACGCGTGACTTCTCCCGACATCCGTTCTTCCTCCCGACATCCGTAACGCGGAACCCTGTTGCTCCTCGGGACGACGCGAGAGAATGGGGTATGGACAACACACAGGATCCGGTCGTCGCACTCACCGAGGAGCAGTGCTGGGAGCGCCTGGGTGCGCATGAACTGGGCCGCCTGGTCACGAGCCTCGCCGGGGTGATCGACATCTTCCCGGTGAACTACGTCGTCGACGGGGGCGAGATCGTCTTCCGCACCGCCGAGGGCAGCAAGCTGTTCGAGCTCACCGCGAACGACGAGGTGCTCTTCGAGGTCGACGACTACACGGAGGCGGATGCCTGGAGCGTCGTGCTCCGCGGCACCGCCCGCCGACTGGAGACCGACGACGAGGTGCTGCACGCCGACTCCCTGCCGCTGCAGCCGTGGATCCCCACGCTCAAGCACAACTACGTGCGCATCGCCCCGCACCAGATCAGCGGCCGCTCCTTCCACCGCGGCGAGGAGCCCGACCGCTACGGCGTGCAGCCGTACTGAGCGGCAGTCCTACTGAAGCGGCACACGGTCGGGTCGCAGGCATCTGCTGCCCTACGAATGCACGAGTCCGACACGCTCGCACGAGATCTTCGCGGTTTTTCTCGTGCAGGCGTGTTGAATCCGTGCATTCGTGGAGGACTCACTCCTCCGCGAGGGCCCGGACCTCGGCGGCTTCGCCCGTGCGCCCGAGCCGGTCCAGCACATCGCCGAGCTCGAGGGCGGCGACCTGGCGCAGCGGAGGGATGCCCGCCGCCCGCTCGATGACGCCGCGGTAGAGGGGCACGGCGTCCGCCTCGCGCCCGGAGTCGAGGAGCACGCGGGCGGCGAAGAGCTCCGAGCCGCCCGCCGCGCCCTCGTCGCCGAGGGCGGCGAATCCGTCGGCCGCCGACAGCGCCGCCGCGACCGCCTCCTCGGTGCGGCCGAACTGCGCGTGGGCGCGGCCTTGCGAATCGGTCACATCGGCGATCAGCCAGGCCGCCTCGTTCTCGGCGGCGATCCGCTGCACCTCGTCGAACAGACCGAAGGCGCGCTCATCGCGCTGGGCGCCATAGATCTGCCCGAGCTGGTGCAGCACCTCCGCGAGAGCGCCGGCGACGCCGGCCGGGCGAACGAGCTCCTCCGCCTGCTCCAGCAGCGATACCGCATCCGCATGCTCCTCGAAGCGCGCCAGGATCTTCGCCTGCTCCACCATCGCCATCGCCCGATCGACGGGGGCCTCCGCTCGCTCGTACAGCTCGGCGGTGTAGCCGAAGGCGCCGAACGCCTGGCCGAACTCGCCCCAGGCCGCGAAGGCCCGTGCGAGCAGCTCGACGCTCGCCGCCAGCGATTCCGGCGCCGCCTCGGCCTCGTGCTCGCGCTGCACCACGCCCTCGAGGATCTCGACGGCCTCGGCGGCCGCACCGGTGGCGAGCATTGCGCGCGCCAGGCGGAACTCGGCGCCCTCCCGGTCGTCGCCCTCCCGCTCGATGAGCCGGGCGCCCACGCGGTACCGGGTCAGGGCCTGCTCGGGCTCGCCGGCATCCTCCCACAGGGCGCCGGCGAGCATCTGCGCGTTCGCGAAGGCCTGCCGACCGCCGAGCAGGCCCAGGATCCTGCTGGCCTCGTCGGCATCCGCGGCCCCGGCGGCGAACTCCCCGGCCCCGCCGCGCAGGCGCGCCCGCAGCTCGAGTGCCCGTGCGCGTTGTCCTTCGTCGAGCGCGGGCCGGACGAGGATCTCGTCGAGGAGGGCGGATGCCGCCGGGCCGTCGTCTGTGCGCAGCCGCAGCACCGTCCGGGTCAGGGCCGCCCTCGTCCGCGAGCGCTCGTCGCCCGTCTCGGCGAAGACCTCCTCGGTCTGGACGAGAAGATCTTCGACGCCGTCGTTCTCCTCGGCCCGCATGCGTGCCAGCGCGAGCGTGAGTGCCAGATCGGCGCGGGTCCGGGCGGGCAGGGTCGCAGCATCCGCCCATTCCCGCTCCAGCGCGGCGAAGTCCTCGTCGGTGGCGCGCCCGTACCGGGCAAGGCCCAGGCGCTCCTCCAGCGCCGCCTGCACCTCATCGCCGGCCTCGCGCAGCGCGGCGACCCGCTCGGGGAGCGCCGCGGCGGCCTCCTCGGCCCGGTCGAGCGAGAACAGCGTGCCGATGCGGTGCGAGAGCAGGCGGGCACGACGCTCCGGGTCGGCGACGGTCGCCTTGGCGATCGCGTTGAGGGTCTCCTGCTCGGCGCCGTAGCCGGCGAGGGCCACGGCGCGGTCGAACCAGCCGTCGGCATCCGCGGGCTCCGTCGGTGCCGGTGCGGCGATGAAGGCGTCGGAGCGGATGGGCACGTCGTAGCGCTCCTCGGTCAGGGCGCGGATGCGCGCCGCCTTGCGGGCGTGGCCGGAGGTTTCGTCGCGCCGGTCGAACTCGGCGCCGATCCGATCGACCGCCCGCCAGGCGGCGGCGGCCAGCGCGGAGGCGGCCCAGGGTCCCTCGTGCTCGCCGAGGTAGTGCGTCAGGGCTTCAGCGCCCCGCACCGGGGTGTCGCCGTGCCCCACCGCCGTGACACGGTCGAGGGCCAGGGCGAAGGAGGCGAGCGCCGTGAAGTGCGCGGCGACGTTCAGCCGGTCGTGCGCGAGCCAGGGGAGGTGCCGTTCCACCATCGTCAGCGCCCGCGCCTCATTGCCGGTGATCGCACAGAACACCACGTTGTTCGCGACGATCGCGAGGTTGTCGGGGTTGTCCTTGGACTCCCGGTAGCTGCGCAGATGCGCGACCTTGGCGTCTTCCGGCCGCCCGCTGCGCAGATAGGGCAGCAGCGCCCGCGAGAGCGCGTGGGCGGGCTCCTCGGCGCACTGGAAGCCGCCCTCGATCATCTCCTCGACGAGCCGGATCGCCTCCGGATCGCGGTCGGTCTCGGCGAAGAAGCCCGCCGACTGGCTGCGCACGCAGGCGTCGCAGTGGCTGTGCTCGTCGCGGGGCGTGGTCTCCACCTGGATGCGCAGCCGATCGGCCTCCTCCAGGCGCCCGGCCATCCACGCGTCCTCGAACCGCGCCGTGAGCACCCCGCTCATCCCGAGTCCGCCCCGGCGGTAGTGGGCCTCCATGTCGTCCAGCACCGCCGAGATCTGCTCCTGCGAGAACGCCGGCGAGGCCTGCAGGGTCGCCGCCATCCACTTGAACTGCCACATCAGGTCGGCGCCGCCGTTGCCGAGGTCGTTGGGGAAGCGCCGCGGATCCTTGTCGTGCTGCGCCAGGCACCAGGCGAAGGAGCTCAGCATCGTCTCGCTGGAGCCGGAGATGTTGGCGGAGGCGGTCTGCCGCATCCGTGCCTGATACTCCAGCTGCTCGTCGCCGATCTCCTGCGCGAGGGCGACGGCCTCGGCCACCAGCGCCTGCTCCTGCGGGCCCCAGGGCGTCGCGTCGATCTCCGCGATCAGCTGCTGGAATCTCTTCTTGGGGCGGACCATGGGGCTCCTTCGTGAGAGGGGTCAGTGCGGTTCGTCGCCGAGCGGGGCGTCGAGCTCCAGCCCTGCGGAGAGGGCGACCAGGTCGGAGAGCGCCGTCGTCATCAGCTGCCGATCGGCGTCGCGGAGCGGGTGATGCCCGGCCAGGAGCGCCTGGATGTACAGCAGCTGCACGGTGCGGGCGAAGACGGCGTCGTCGCGCAGGCCGCTGAGGGCGCGCACCACGCGGTTGGACCAGTTCAGGCACAGCCGCGCCGAGAGGTCGTCGTCGCGAGCGGCGGAGAAGGTCTCGTCGATGCGGTCGAGAACCCCGCCCCACAGCGACCCGGCGACACCCTTCGTACGGGCACGGTCGGCCGCGCGGAGCACCTCGGGATCGGCGACGTAGAGTGCGGGGAGGTCGGGCTGATCGATCGAGCGCACCACGACCGCGCAGTCGGATGCCGCCAGCACCTCTCCCGCGCGCATCTCCAGCGCGACGGCGGCGTCGCGGTCGTCCAGCGGCGGCGGGTCGAGGCGGTCGAGCTCGCCGGTCACATCGACCAGTTCGACGGTGACGTGCGGGTACAGCTCGGGCAGCATCCGCACGAGGTCGGCGTCGAAGAGGAAGCCGGCGTTGACGAGCACCTCGCTCGTCGGCGAGATCCCGGCGACCTGACGGAACTCGTCCACCGTCGCGGCGAAGCGGATGTGCCCGAAGCGCTCGACGAGGTCTCCGATCCGCATCGCACCGTGCGTGGTCTCCACCGAGAGCCAGCGCGTGATGAAGCGGGCGAGCTCCTCGTCATGGCGCACGAGCGACTTCAGCCCCACCTCGTGGATCGCGACGAACTGGGCGAGGCGGTGGGGCTCCCGCAGGCCCAGCTCCAGAATCCAGCGGCGGATGCCGGCTCCCAGCTGCTCGCGCACGCGCTCCATCGCGGCATCCTCCACGAGGGACTCGCGGCTGGCGGTAGGAGTGAGGCCGGTGGAGTCGATCACCGCGCGGACGAAGAACGCCCAGTCCGGAAGCACCTCGTCGGCGTTCTCGGACAGCAGCATCCGGCTGAGGTACATCCGGGTGGCCTGGCGCGCGCCCGGCGGCGGGGCGAAGGGGAGCACGTAGGCCAGGCCGTGCGTGCCCGTGGCGGGATCGGAGAGCTCGATGACGTCGAGGGGCGCGGCGCCGAGGAGATCGCGGCCGTACTCGAGGGCGGATGCCGGGTCCTCCCGAGGGCCGAGGAAGGGCGCGGGGCGGGTGATGTCGATGTCGCCCGCGGGGCCGTCGACCACGACCGGAACCGGCAGGAACTCACCGAAGGCTCCGGCGAGCTCGCGGACGGTCGCCTCGCGCAGGAGATCCCCGGTGTCGAACCGTGGTGCCAGATGTACGCTCGTGCCGATCGGCACCTCCTCGTCGAGCTCGGCGACCTGGAAGGTGCCGTCGGCATTGCCCGTCCACTCCACCGCCGCGCCTCCGCGGGCGCTGCGGGAGCGGATGACGATTGTGTCGGCGACCATGAAGCAGCTGAGCAGGCCGATGCCGAACTGGCCGAGATAGTCGCTGCGCGGAAGATCGAAGATGTCGCGCTTGGAGCTGCGCCCGACCGTGGCCAGGAGCTCCGCGACCTCCGAGGAGGTCAGGCCCACTCCGTCGTCGCGCAGGACGAATGCGCCCGAGGCATCCGTCAGGGGAGAGATCCGGATGCGACCCCCGCCGCCGTCGATCTCGCGCCGGGCGACGATCGCGTCCCGGGCGTTCTGCAGGAGCTCGCGCAGGTACACGCGCGGGCTGGAGTAGATGTGCCGGCTGAGCAGATCGACCACCCCACGCAGATCCACCTGGAACTGCTGCACCTGCTCGCTCACCCGAACGTCCTCCCCGCAACCACTGCCGCCGAGCCTAACAAATCGGCCCGCTCCGCCCCGTTCGGCCTCGCCTGCGGGATGCCGTACACTGGAGGACGCAGTTCTTTTCTGCATTCTTTCGCCATGCCCGAAGGGCAGGCGGCGAGTGCGGAAGACGAGGCCGAGAGGTCTCTAGGGCGGTAGCTCAATTGGCAGAGCAGCGGTCTCCAAAACCGCAGGTTGCAGGTTCGATTCCTGTCCGCCCTGCGCGTCAGCCCACGCTGGCACACGAAAGGTACATTCAGGATGACTAACGACCCCACGAGTGGCGAACTCGTCACGGGTGAGAAGGCGGCCGGCGATAGGAAGCTCGGCTTCTTCGGACGCATCGCCCTGTTCATCCGCCAGATCATCGCCGAACTCCGCAAGGTCGTCACCCCGACGCGCAAAGAGCTCGCGAAGTTCACCTCGGTGGTGTTCGTCTTCGTGCTGATCGTGATCGGGATCGTGTACGGCCTCGACTTCGTGTTCTCGTGGCTGGCTCAACAGGTATTCGGGATCCCGAGCTGACGCCTGTGACCGCTGCGCGACCGCGCGGCCGCACCACAACGGAGAAGAAACAACGTGTCTGAACGATTTGCCGACGACGCCGACTGGGCTCCTGCCGCAGAGCAGTCCAGCGAGGACGACGAGGCCCAGGAGGGCAACATCCTCGCCGAGGAGGAGCGCGCTTCCGAGCCCGCTGAGCGCACGGCCCTGCACATCGAGGGTGACGACACGGAGTTCGCCGACGACATCGACGACATCGACATCAATGACCCGGAGGCAGACGCGATCGTGAACGACGCCCTCAACATCGACGAGACGGCGGAGGTCGAGGCCGCCGCAGAGGTGCTGGGCGACGCCCTGGCCGAAGAGACCGCCGAGGCCTCGGCCGCCGCCGCCGAAGAGGTTGCCCCCTATGACGGCCCCGAGCTCGACGACGAGGCATCCGACGCCCTGGCCGACGACGAGGCATCCGAGGAAGACCCTTACGAGGCCTTCCGAATGGACCTGCGGATGCTGCCGGGCAAGTGG
>CAYOTY010000111.1:0-8848 GCA_964406995.1 uncultured Microbacterium sp. | reverse complement strand
TGCGGCTGAACACGACGCGCCCGGCGACGCCCGCGACGACGCCCGTCTCCGTTCCTGCCTCCAGCTCCCCGTACTCGGCGCGCAGCTGAGCGATCGTGTGCGTGACCGGTACCGTCACCGGGTAGGCGCCGCCCGCGGCATCCGCCCGCTTCTGGATCAGGCGCTCACGCTTGGCCAGGCGCACGGCCTTCTGCTCGAACGCCTCGGCGAGCTCAGCGCGGTGCACGTCCTCGGCGGAGTCGTCGGATGCGGGGATATCGGTGGGCGCGGCGGACGCGTCGTTCATGCGGGCTCCTTGGAAGTCCTCGCCAGTTTACCGGGGATGCTCTCCCGGCTCTCGCGAGAGGCGTTCGATACCCTTCAGGCATGAGCACGCGCCTCCGCCACAGTCTCTCCGCCCTGCTGGGCCTCCTCTTCCTCGCCCTCGCCCCGGCCGCTTCGGCCAGTGCGAACGTCGACGACTTCTCCTATGCCTCCTGGACGTCCGAGTACGAGATCACGATCGACGAGGACGGCAGATCCCATGCGCATGTGACCGAGACGCTCGTCGCGCGCTTCCCCGACCACGACCAGAACCGCGGCATCGTCCGCGGCCTCCTCCAGCGCTACGAGGGCGCGAGCCTGGACACGAGGATCCTCGCCGTCACCGACGAGCACGGCGATCCGGTGCCCTACGAGACCGAGAGCGAGGACGGCACCCTGTACCTGCTGCTCGGCGACGACGAGTACCAGCGGGGCCTGACCACCTACGTCATCGAGTACACGATGCGCGACGTGATCCTGGCCGCCACCCAGAGCGGCAACGACGAGTTCTACTGGAACATGCTGCCCGCCCGCAGCACTCAGCCGATCGAGCGGTTCGACGCCGGCGTGACCTTCTCCCCCGAGCTGAGCGACGCGCTCACCCTCGACAGCGCCTGCTACGAGGGCTACTACGGATCGACCATGCGCTGCGAACTGGCCGTGGAGGAACTCGGGGACGGCCGGACCCGCTACACGGTCGCCTCCGCGGACCTCCCCGCCGGCTACGGAGTCACCGTCGCGATCGGCCTCAGGCCCGCAGAGGTCGCCCAGCCGCCGGCGCGCACCCCCAACCCCGTGACCGATGCGGCGCCGTTCGCCCTCGCGGGCGCAGGCGCCCTGACGGCGGTCGGCGGCGGGATCGCCGCGGCATCCTTCCGTCGGCGCAGGCGCACTGCGACGGGCATCGTCATCGCCCAGTACGACGTTCCCGACAGGCTTCCGCCGCTGCTGGCGGCGGCGGTCTACCCCGGGGCGCGCGATGCGGTGCCCGCCGAGATCGTGCACCTGGCGGTGCGCGGCATCCTGCGGATCGAAGAGACCGGTGAGAAGAAGGCGCGCCCGCAGCTGCGTCTGCTCGACGACCGGAGCGAACCCGATCCCCTCGACGGAAGGATGCGCGATGCACTGTTCCGCGGCGTCGCGGTCGGCGAGGTGTTCGAGCTGCCGAAGAGCAGCGAGAAGTTCGCCAAGCGGATGCAGAAGGTGCAGGCCGCCGGCACCGAGGAGGCGACGAAGCGAGGGCTCCTGACCCGTGAGCGCAGCCCCCTCGCACGGACGCTCCTCTGGGTCACGCTGTCGCTGTCGGCACTGGCGCCCCTGCTGGCGCTGTTCGGCGCGATCCGCGGACGCGAAGCGGCCATCGCCGCACTCGTGACGAGCCTGATCGTGGGTGTCGTCGCCTGCATCGTCGCCGGGGTCGGCGCGGCACGGCACCGCGTGCACACCCCCGCGGGGGCGGAGGCGAACGAGTATCTGCAGGGCGTCCGCGAGTTCGTCCGGGTCGCCGAGACCGACCGGCTGCGGATGCTGCAGTCGCACCATGGGGCCGAGCGCTACCACGAGGGCAGCACCGAGATCGTGCATCTGTATGAGCGCCTCCTGCCGTACGCGATGCTGTTCGGCGAGGAGAAGAGCTGGGGCCGGGTGCTGGAGGTCGCCTACCAGACCGCGCAGACCGCACCCGTGTGGATGGGGCCGTACTACGCCGGAGGCCTCTCCTCGCAGCTGTCGTCGTTCTCCTCCAGCGCGCAGGCGTCGTCGACGTACTCCAGCAGCTCCAGCAGCGGTGGTTCCACCGGGGGCGGCTTCTCCGGCGGCGGGGGTGGCGGAGGCTTCTCCGGCGGACGCTGACCGCCGCATCCACTCCCGCTCCCACCCTCGTCAGCCCGCGAGGACTGCGTCTGACGGTTCGGGGAGGGTCAGGAGGGCGGATCGAGAGGGCTGGAGGCCTCGCGGAGCGCACGTTCGACGGAGGAGGAGACCAGCGCGGCAAGGAAGCCGCCGGGATTCTCCACACCGATGTCGCGCAGCAGGGAGGTCGCCTGCGCGACGATCGAGCGCGAGAACTCGGATGCCGTCGAGATCGCCTCCGCATAGGCGGCGCGATCCTCCTCCGAGATGACGACCGGTTCGCAGCCGAGCTCGACGGCCAGGGCCTGGGCGATCGGCAGCACCGGCCCCGGAGCGCTCACTCCCGCGAACGCGCCCTGCATCTGACGCAGATCCATCGAGGTGCCCGTGAAGACGATCGCCGGGTGCACGGCGAGCGGGATCGCCCCCGCGCGCCGGGCGGGTTCGAGCACGGCGATGCCGTGAGCCGGGTCGGTGTGCAGCACGAGCTGACCGGGCTGCCAGGCGCCGAGCCGCGCCAGTCCTGCCACGAGCTGCGGCAGGTCGGCGTGCGGGACGGCGAGCAGGACCAGCTCGCTGCGGCGGATCACCTCCTCGACGTCGAGGACCGGGACACCCGGGAGGACGGCGGATGCCCGCTCGTCGTCGGAGCCGCTCGTGATGCCGGTGAGAGCATGACCGGCCCCCGCCAGCGCGGCGCCGAGCACAGGCCCCACACGGCCGGCGCCGATGATGCCGACGCCGAGGCGCCCGTCGCGATTGCTCACGCCTCGCGGTCACCACCCGGCGTCGCGGCGTCGGATCCCTCGGCGGCGGGGGCGCCGAGAGCGCCGACCGGGGCCTCGTCGTCGGGACTGTCGAAACGCCCGGGTTCCGCGGAGACCTCGGGAGTCTCGACGAGCTCGGGGACCGATGAAGGCATGGCATCGGCCGCATCCGCCGCCTGCTCCGCCCGCACCTCGGCGAGCACCTCCGCCCAGCGATGGCTCACATCGCGCCCGGCGGCCACCGCCGCACGGCGCGTGACATCGTCCAGCAGGGCCAGGAGCGGTTCGCGATCGATGCCGACGACGACGCCCGTGATCGGACCGGTGATCACATGGGCCTGCGCCCAGCCGACGCTCTGCTTCCGATCGATCGGCCCCTGCGCGATCGACATCCCCTGGAGGCGTGCCAGCGGGAAGACCGCGACCTTCCGCCAGATCCGTCCGCGCCGCAGCAGGAGACCGTAATCGGTGAGCACATAGCCGTGGCGCCGCCACGAGAGAGGCCGGCGCCATCCGGCACCCTTGCGCATCGTGCGGTAGGGGTCCTCGTCCCCGAGCGGGCCCTGGATGCCGTGCTCGTACACCAGCGGCAGGTCCTCCTCGGGAAGCTCGGGCAGCAGGAGCCGCACGACGCGCACCACGTCCTCGAGGAGACCGACGGGGAGGGCGACGTTGAACTGTTGCTGCGAGTTGCTGGCCTGCTGGGAGGCGCTGGCGCCTGTGAGCCGGTTGATGCGCACCGACCACCAGCCGAAGGGACGCCACAGCAGCGGCTGCGTGATCTCCAGCGCGTGCACACGCCCGGGGGGCAGCGTCTCGGTGACCGTGGTGAGCAGCCCGTAGGTGGTGCGCACGCCGTCGGGTGTGGGCGCGATCGAGTACCGGAGCGACTTCGAGATCAGCCCCCAGGTCACGGCGACGAAGGCGATGACGA
This sequence comes from uncultured Microbacterium sp., assembly GCA_964406995.1. Lineage (GTDB taxonomy): Bacteria > Actinomycetota > Actinomycetes > Actinomycetales > Microbacteriaceae > Microbacterium. Next base: position 4,993 of record CAYOTY010000111.1, on the reverse strand, counting down.
GCGGGATGGCGACACCGATCGCCGTGACGACCGACCCGATCACACGTTCCCTCCCCTCGCCGAAGATCAACGGCATCAGGGTGATGACCGCGGCGCCGACCGCCGCGAGGACGAACCACGGCGCGATGTTCAGCAGCTGCGATCCGATCAGACGGCCGGCGGGGATCTTCACCAGCGACTCCGGAGCGGCATCGACGGCGTCGACGCCCTCGATGAGTCCGGTGATCCCGTCGCCCACGGCGCCGGCGACCTGCCTGACGGGAGTGGCGGTATCCGCCGGTACCTCGCCGCGGGCGATCTTCTTCGCCAGGCGCGCGCCGGAGGCGAGCCGCAGGATGTCGGCGCGCACCTCCTCCGACAGCGAGGTCGAGAGATACTCCAGGGCCACGTTCGCATCGGTGCCGGCGCCGACGACCTCGAGCTTGGCCATGCCGATCAGGCGGGCGAGGAAGGGCCTCGTGAGGTTCACCCCCTGCACGCGATCCAGCGGCGCACGCCGGTGCGAGCGGAAGAGGATGCCCTTGCGCACCTCGACATGCTCCTCGGTGATGCGGAAGGTGTGGAAGCGCCAGGTGACGTAGAACGCCGCGCACAGCAGCACGATGATCCCGAGGGCGACGAGGCTGCCGACGACGATCATGTTGTTGCTGACCAGCCAGTCGATCGGATCTGCTTCGAAGTCGTCGTAGTCGGAGTAGTCGGCACCGCCGGGGACCACGGTCTCGATGAACCATCCCACGATGCGGTCGCGCATGTTGGCGATGATGATGCCGATCACCACCAGCAGCACGATGCCGCCCTTCAGCAGCGGCGTCAGCGGATGCATCCGGTGCCACTCGCCGTCGGCGACCGAGGAGGCGCCGCCGCTCGCGATCGTCGCGGCGACATCGACGGGAGGAGCGGATGCCACCGAGACCTCGGGCTCCGGGCTCTCGGGGGTGCTCACAGGCCGGTCCGGCGGGTCTCGGCGACGTCGATGAGGGTGTCGCGCAGCGCTTCGGCGGCCTCCTGCCGGAGGCCGGGGATCTGCACCCCGGTCGTGGCCGCGGCCGTCACCATCTTCAGCTGAGCGACGCCGAAGGCGCGGTCGAGCGGACCGTGGGTGATGTCGACCAGCTGCATCCTCCCGTAGGGGACCGCGATCATCCGCTGCCAGAGGATGCCCTTGCGGAAGACGAGATCGTCGGAGCGAAGCATGTAACCGATCGCGCGGGCCTGACGGGGCAGGATGATCATCGTCAGCACGTCGAGGGCGATGAGGATGCCGGCGGGGATCCATACCCAGGTCTGGTCGAACACGAGCCAGACGACCAGCGCGGCCGCCACCAGGATCACGAGCGTCAGCCCGTACTGCAGCAGCTGCGACACGACGTAGCGCGGGGAGATCTGGTGCCAGGTGCCGTCCAGCGCCAGACGCGCCTGGTTCCTCGGCTCCTTGACGGCGGTGAAGGTGCCCTCGTCGAGCACCGGATCAGTATGCGGGGTCTGGTCGCCCTGCGGGGTCGTCGCGCTGTCGCTCATCAGGATCCTTCGGCAGTGTGCAGAAACTCTCGGCGATGAGGCCCGCCACCACCAGCACGATCGCGCTGACGATCAGGAAGACGATCACCACCGTCGAGCCTACCTGCGGAGCGACCGGACGGGACAGGAGGAAGAGCGCGAGCCCGCCGCCGAACCCGGTGAGGATCGCGCCGAGAAGGCTGGCCGCCCGCGCGAGGGTCGCCACGCGCACCGCACGGAAGGGATCGATCCGCGTGCCCTCCCGCACGCTCCTGCGCACCGGCCACGCGACCGCGATCACCCCGCCCGCGAGCAGCAGGAGCATCACCGGAAGCAGGGACGAGGGGGCGAAGGTGGGCCGGGCCGCGTTCGTGAGCACGAGATCCAGCACGAACCCGGCGATCCCTCCCAGCACGGCGGCGACCGCGAGGGGCAGCGGCGAGGTGCGGCTCACACCGCCCCCTCGGCGCGGAGGCGTTCGACCAGGCCCGCCACGGACCCGGCGCCGGGCAGCTGCGCCGACGGGTCGAGCGACAGCCACGGCTCCAGGACGAAGAGACGCTCGGCGGCACGCGGATGCGGCAGCAGCATGTGCGGGTCGTCCGAGAGCATCTCGGCGTAGGCGATCAGGTCCAGATCCAGCGTGCGGTCGCCCCAGCGCTCGCGGCGCTCGCGCCCCTGCTCGTCCTCGATCGCGTGGAGCAGGCCCAGCAGCACCTGGGGGGCCAGGCGCGTCGTGACGATCGCGACCGCATTGACGTATCCGGGCGCATCCGGATCGGGACCCTCGGGCCGCAGCGCGACCGTCTCGAACAGCTCCGACAGCCGCACCTCGTCCACGAGCGGCAGGCGGCCGATGCGCTCGGCGGCGCGCGTGACCGAGGCGCGCCGATCGCCGAGGTTCGATCCCAGGGCGATGACCGCCTCGACGGCCTCCTTGCCGGGGCGCGGATCCTGCGGCGGCAGCGGGTGGGTGAGGTCGCGGCTCATGCGCGGCTCCGCTCGATCGTGACGGACACGTCCGCGAAGCTCAGCGGGATGGGCGCGTGCGGCTTGTGCACGGTGACCACGACGCTCACCACGCGCCCATCGGCGAGCGCGACGACGGCGATGCGCTCCGCGAGCGTCTCGATGAGGTCCAAGGGCTCGCCGCCGACCACGGCGGCCACGGCCTCGGCGAGCTCGCCGTAGTGCACGGTGTCCTTCACATCGTCGGACGCTGCGGCGTCCGCAAGGCTCAGGCGCAGTCGCAGGTCGATCGTGAACTCCTGGCCGCTCTCGCGCTCGTGCGCGAAGACGCCGTGACGCCCGAAGACGGTGAGGCCGGTCAGGGCGATCTCGTCGTGTGCCATGTCAGCCATTCTCAGCCATCCCAGGCCCGCACGACAGTCAGGGCGTCGCGGGTGGCCGCCACATCGTGCACGCGCACCGCCCAGACGCCGGCGCGGGCGGCGAGGGCGCTGGTGACCGCGGTGGCCAGGTCGCGACGATCCTCGGTGACCTCGCCCGCTGCGGCATCCGGCCCCTGAGCCTGTCGAAGGGTCTCCGTGAGGAACCTCTTGCGCGAGGTGCCCACGAGCACGCGCGAGCCCAGCCGAGTGACGTCCTCGAGCCCGCGCAGCACCTCCCAGTTCTGCGCGCCGGCCTTGGCGAAGCCGATCCCCGGATCGAGGATGATGCGTGCCGGTGCGATTCCCGCCGCGGCTGCCGCGGCGACCCGCTCGTTGAGCTCGGCGGCGACCTCGCGCGAGGGGCGCAGGTACTCGGCGCGGGCGTACATGTCGTCGGAATGGCCGCGCCAGTGGCCGATCACGTAGTCGGCGCCGGTTCCGGCCACCGCCACCAGCATCTCGGGGTCGGAGAGTCCGCCGGAGACGTCGTTGACGATGCGGGCGCCTGCCTCCACCGCCGCGAGCGCCGTCGCCGCGTTCAGGGTGTCGATGCTCACCGGCACGCCCTCCTCGGCGAGCCCTGCGACCACCTCCAGCACCCGGTCCTGCTCTTCGGAGACGGAGATGCGTGCAGCACCGGGCCGGGTCGACTCGCCGCCGACGTCGAGCACCGCGGCGCCATCGCGCCGGAGCGAGAGCCCGTGCTCGATCGCCCGCGCGGGGTCGAGGAACCGTCCGCCGTCGCTGAAGGAGTCGGGCGTGACGTTGACGATTCCCCAGATCCCCGTCATGCGCGCCGTCCCCGGTGCGTTGCGCAGGAGGAACCTGCCGTTGTGCAGGAGCAGGACACCCGGAGACGGTTCCTCGACGGCATGTCGAGGCCGGATCGGACGGACGCTCCTGCAGAACGCCCGAGGGCTCCTGCAGAACGGCCCAAGACGCCGGTCATCCGCCGCCCCGGCCGATCAGGGCGATCAGTTCGGCGCGGGCGGGGACCTCCGTGTACACCCCGCGCGCGGCGATCGTGACCGTCGAGGCGGAGGGCTGACGGCCGCCGCGCATCGTCACGCAGTCGTGCGAGGCGTCGAGCACCACGAGCACGCCGCCGGTGTCCAGGCTGCCTGCGATCGTGTCGGCGATCTGCTCCCCCAGGCGCTCCTGCACCTGAGGACGCGTGGCCAGAACCTCCACCACGCGCACCAGCGAGCCGAGTCCGACGACCTGCTCGCCGGGGAGGTAGGCGATGTGCGCGTGCCCGGCGAAGGGCAGCAGGTGATGCTCGCAGACCGAGCGGAAGCGGATGTCGCGCAGCACCACCGCGCCCGACGACAGCGTCTCCGGCGCGGGTCCGCGCGTCACGCTGATCGTGTGGGCGAGCGCTTCGGCGGCATCCGCTCCGACCCCGGCGAAGGACTCGGCGTACAGCTCGGCCACTCGAGCGGGCGTCTGGGTGAGACCGGGCCGGTCGGGATCCTCGCCGATCGCCTCCAGGAGCTCTCGCGTGAGCGCCGCGATGCGCTCCTTGTCGACGGCCATGGTCAGGCCGTCGCCGGTCGGGCCTGTCCGGACGCGCCGGGTGCCGGCTCCTGAGCGGGAGCGGATGCGGGCGCCTCCTCGCTGGCGGCGACGCCCTCCTGCTCGACACCGCGGCGCGGCATCTCGATCGGTGGGCGCAGCGACACGGGGCGATCCTCGCTGGAGAGCCACTGCGGACGCTCGGGAAGCTTCTTCACGTCCTGGAAGATCTCGGCGATCCGGTTGTGGTCGAGGGTCTCCTCCTCGAGCAGCGCCAGGGCGAGACGGTCGAGGACGTCGCGGTTGTCGCTGATGACCTGGTAGGCCTCGTTGTGCGCCTGCTCGATGAGCGCGCGCACCTGCTGGTCGATGCGCTCGGCGACCGTCTCGGAGTATTCGCGGCCACGGCCCACGTCCCGCGCGACGAACATCTCGCCGGAGTCGGAGCCGACCTTCACCGGGCCGACCTCGGTGGTCATGCCGTATTCGGTGACCATCTTGCGGGCGATGCTCGTCGCCTTCTCGATATCGTTGCTGGCGCCCGTGGTGGGATCGTGGAAGACGATCTCCTCGGCGACGCGGCCGCC
>CAYOTY010000110.1:0-8869 GCA_964406995.1 uncultured Microbacterium sp. | reverse complement strand
CACGCACAGCAGCGCGGCGTGGCTGGTCGCATCGTGCTGGTGCGTGTAGTGGAGGTCGTTCGTGCCGACGAGCGGGATGCTCAGGTCTTTGGCGATCTTCAGCAGATCGGGCATGACGCGCCGCTCGATCGACAGACCATGATCCATGATCTCGGCGAAGTAGTTCTCCTTGCCGAAGATGTCCTGGAACTCGGCCGCCGCCGCCCGCGCGGCATCGTACTGCCCCAGGCGCAGACGGGTCTGGATCTCGCCCGAGGGGCAGCCCGTGGTGGCGATCAGGCCCTTGCTGTACGTCTGCAGCAGCTCGCGATCCATGCGCGGCTTGAAGTAGTAGCCCTCCAGGCTCGCGTACGACGAGAGCCGGAAGAGGTTGTGCATGCCCTGGGTGCTCTCGCTGAGGAGCGTCATGTGCGTATAGGCGCCCGACCCCGACACGTCGTCGCCCGACTGGTCGGCGGTGCCCCAGCGCACCCGCGTCTTGTCGCTGCGGTGGGTGCCCGGAGTGACATAGGCCTCGATGCCGATGATCGGCTTGATGCCCTCGGCCTTGGCCGTGCGGTAGAACTCGTAGGCGGCGAACGTGTTGCCGTGATCGGTGACCGCCACCGCCGGCATCCCCTGCTTCACCGCCTCCTGGATCAGCGGACCGACGCGCGCGGCACCGTCCAGCATCGAATACTCGCTGTGCACGTGGAGGTGGACGAAGGAGTCGGATGCCATGTCAACGAGTCTAGGGAATGCCGCCGACATCGGCTCCGGCGCGGTCGCCCTCTCCCCGCCTGCGTGTCGCGAATCGGCCCTGATGTCGCAGCCATCCCGCGGATTCCTGCGACGTCAGTGCTCTTCTGCGACATGCGTGCCGCTCTGCGAGGTCAGTCGCCGGGCGGCGAGGCGGGAAGATCCTCCAGCCAGGCACCCCAGTGCGACTTCCAGCGCTCCGCGGCATCCGGGTCGGGGAGCCTGTCGTGAGTGACGACGATCTTCGTGCGATCCTTCGCCCGATCGATCGAGAGACTGAGGATGCCGAGATCCTCCCCGCCTCGGCGCAGCGCGAACTTCGGCACCTTGACGCCGGGCCTGGAGAGGCGCTCGGTGGACAGCCCGGGCAGCAGCGCGTCGCGCACGGTGGGATCCTCCCAGGCGGTGCGCAGACGCTCCGGATCGATGTCAAGCACTCGGGACCTGCTCACCGTGAACGTGCCGTCGGGCATCTGACCGGGCAGGCGCAGCCCCATGATCCGCTCGAAGCCGACCGTGACCCCCTGCGCCCACCAGGCGTCGATGCCGTGCGCCTCCCGAAGCCAAGTGGCGATGGCCGTATGCCCGGCATCCGCTCCGGGGCCGTCGAGGATCAGATCCGTCCAGTCGTCCCAGCCGCGGCCGGTCTGGGCGCGGATCGTGCCCTCGTCGTACACGGGCTCGGCGACCCACTCCCGTCGTCGGGGCGTCGTGCTCATAGGCTCTCCTCCAGCGCGTACTTGGTCGCCCAGGACTCGGGGATCGCGAGCGGGAGGGCGTAGAGGTACCGGATGAGCTGGCCGTGGTGCTGCGACTCGTGCTCCAGCAGCTGCAGGGCGAGCGTCCAGCCGCTGTCGTCGTCAGAGCCCATCTCCCCCAGCCAGCGCGCGACCTCGGCGGCGGTGCGCCCCAGGGCGGCACGGACGGCTTCCGGATCTTCGTCCTCGTCGCCGCGCAGCGAGCAGCTGAACCCCTGCCAGGAGCCCGCACGCGCGGCTCTCACGTAGCTCTCCCGGGCACCGACGACACACCAGAAGTGGTTCGAGACCGGGCTCGAACGCACCTTCGGCAGACGTGCTCGAAGGACGTCGGGAGTGAGTGCGTCGATCAGGTCGACGTACAGCTCGTTCGCGAGCGCGTGCCGCTCGCGCAGTCGTTCGGCCCACTCCGCCATGGGTCCTCCCGGGGCTCTCGGTGTCCGTGAGGACCAGAATACGCGGCGTACTGCGCCCCTCTGCAAGGGCACCCTGCGATCAAGCATCACGGCGACTGGACCGTCACGCAGATCCCCGGCGGCGGCGGTGCGATCCAGTGGATCTCTCCCACCGGGCGAAGACACCGTGTCGAGCCGGAACCCCGCGTGCCGGTGTTCCGGGCGAGTGAGCCTGCGTCAGCGCCTTTCTCGCGTTCGACGCCGATCAGCCGATCTCTTCAACCAGCGATCTCTTCGACGGCGCTGGTGCCCTCGCCCGCTCTGCTCTCCCATGCCCAGGTCTCCTCGAGCCGCAGCCGTCCGGCCGCCGTGGTGGTGATCTGCGATACGCAGCGTCCTGACGAGGTCTCGTGGTCGAGGTTGAGCTGGCTGTACCGGAAGGTGAGGGTGTCGCCCTCTCGCGTGCCGACGAGAAAGCCGCGCCGGACCGTGCCACCGGAGTAGCTTGCCCAGATCACTCCATCGGACTCGTGGTACTCGAAGACGGTCTCCGGGCCGACCTCGCCCCCTTCCGTGCGGACGAGGGCGGCGAACCTTCGTCCGTCGAGAGTCGGATGCATCGAAAAATCGCTCATGGGTCAACTCTACGGATCCGCTGCCCGCGATCTTCTTCGCGCCGCAGGTCACGACCAGCACCGTCCGGGCTGCGACATCCGCCGTGCGAGGCGCAGAGAGCAAGAGGCACCAGGGCGAGGAGGAGCGGGGCCGGATGCCACCCGCCGGAGGGGTCGCATCCAGCCCCGCGTGAGCACGCCCTGGCCCGTCAGGGCGCCTCGTCGACGGCGGATACCACGACGCTGCGCCGCTCGTCCGGCACGGAGTCCGGCACGATCGATCCGCCCGAAGGAATCGACGCGTCCGTGACCGCCGTGACGAGAGCCAGCTCGGTGTCCACCGTGAAGGTGGTCGTGCGTGTCCAGTCGTCGAAGACCGCGGCATAGGAGAACACGGCGATCTCTCCCGCCTGCTCGGCGATCTCCACGCCCTCGATGAGGGCGAGAGCCTCGAACATCGCCGCCCGCAGGTCTGCCGGGGCGAGATTCGTGGTCAGCGTGCTGCTGATCGTCCACACGATCCAGCCGTCGGCGCCCTCCCCCGGCGCCTGCGGACGGTGTCGATACCACTCCAGCAGCTCCTCGGGATCCCGCGGCATCGAGGCGAGCTCCTCACGGTTGTCCAGGGTTGCCGCGCCCCCCTCTCCCGCGGGGTCGCGCCCGCCGGGCAGTCGCCACACCTCGGGGGTGTCGCCGTGCGACTGCCGCTCCCAGAAGGCGACGGCCTCCTCCGCACGATCACCGAAGACCTCGGTCACCTCCCACGGTCCTCGCAGATCCCACACCCACTCGTCCTCCCTATCTGCAGGAACGTAGAGCTGCGTCGTCCTCTCCGCGACGAATGCCGCCTCCGCGTTCTCCCGATTGCCCATGGGGACGAGCTCCCCCGTGGCCACATCCTCGATCGCGAACTCGAGGAACGCCTGCGTCTCCTCGATACGCAGATACTGTCCCGGCTGGATGCCCGCATCCACCGCGATCGCCCGCTGGGCGGTCTGCTCCAGCACCTCGGCCGCCGTCGCAACGCCCGGACCGATCACTGGCGGCTTGCCGGGGTCCCCCGGATCCACCGGCAGCAGATTGCCGGCGACGAACACCGCCGCCGCCACGGCCGCCGCCGATCCCGCCAGCACGCCGGCGCGCACCCATGGCCTGCGCAGACGCCCCGCAGCCGCCCTCGCCACCGGTCTCCCCGCGATCTCGCTCGAGAGCACGTGCCGCGCCCTCGCCACCTGGGCCTCGCTCAGCTCGGCCCCCTGCTCGATGTCGCGCACCCTGTCCAAGATGTCCATCGTCATCCCCTCCCACCCTCTCCTGCCTGCTGATGCCCTGCCTGCTGATGCGCTCCGGGCACCCCGGGAGCGGTGAGCCTTCGGCGCACGCGGTTCAGCCGCGAACGCACCGTCCCGACCGGCACGTCCAGCGCTGCGGCGATCTGCTCATAGGTGAGATCGCCCCAGGCGTACAGCAGCAGCGTGTCGCGGTCCTTACGCGAGAGCGCGGCGATCCGCGGGCCCAGTTCGCGCAGCGCCAGCACCGCGTCCATCCGCTGCTCGGCCGCCTCCTGCGAGCGATCCTCGTCCGCCGCCGCTCCGGACTGCGCCTGCAGCGCACGCCACTGCTGCGCCTCCTTCGCGCGCTGCTTCTTGATCAGCCGCGTCGCGATCCCCAGCAGCCACGGCCTGGCGCTCTCGAAAGAGACGTCGAAAGACGCCCGGCGCCGGAAGCCGACGAGGAACGTCTCGCTGAGAACATCGTCGGCGGCGTCCGACCCGAGGCGCCGGGCGATGTACGCGCCCACGGGTCGCACGTGTCGCTCGAAGATCGCGGAGAAGGCCTCCGGCTCGTCGATCGACCGCGCGATGATCTCGCTGTCTGTGCTCACAAGGGGTATTGCCCGATCCCGTCGATGCGGTTCACGGGCGGGGCGGCTCCTCCGGGTGGCATCCGGGCCTCACTCCCCGCGCAGGATCTCCAGAGCGCGGACGAAGTCGGCCGGATAGGGCGAAGCGAAACCCACCCGCTCCCCCGTCGCAGGGTGCGCGAACGCCAGCTTGTGCGCATGCAGCCACTGCCGCGTGAGCCCTAGCCGGGCAGAAAGAGTGGGGTCGGCGCCGTAGAGGGGGTCTCCGACGCACGGATGCCGGTGCGCGGCCATGTGCACCCGGATCTGATGGGTGCGCCCCGTCTCCAGGTGGATCTCCAGCAGAGAGGCGCCGGGGAACGCCTCCAGCGTCTCGTAGTGGGTGATCGAGGGCTTGCCGTCGGGAGTCACCGCGAACTTCCAGGAGTGGTTCGGGTGCCGGCCGATCGGCGCGTCGATCGTTCCCGTCAGGGGATCGGGGTGACCCTGCACCACCGCGTGATAGATCTTCTCGACCTCGCGCTCCTTGAACGCGCGCTTGAGCGCCGTGTAGGCCTGCTCGGACTTGGCCACCACCATGAGGCCGCTCGTACCGACGTCCAGGCGATGCACGATGCCCTGACGCTCCGCGGCCCCGGTCGTGGCGACCCGGAATCCCGCGGCGGCCAGGGCACCCAGAACGGTGGGCCCCTCCCATCCCAGAGAGGGATGCGCGGCGACTCCCGAGGGCTTGTCGACCACGATGATGTCGTCATCGTCGAAGACGATCCCGAGCTCGGGCACCGCGGTGGGCACGACTCTGGGCTCCTCCTTGGGTGCCCACTCGACGTCGAGGAACCCGCCCGCGCGCAGCCGATCCGACTTGCCGAGCGTCATGCCGTCCATCCGCACCCCTCCGGCGGCCGCGACCTCCGCGGCGAAGGTGCGGGAGAAGCCCAGCATCTTGGCGAGGGCCGCATCGACCCGCATCCCGTCGAGTCCGTCGGGAACGATGAGGCTGCGCGACTCCACGGTCACACCTCGGATGCGCCGGTGACGTCGGAGACGCCCTCCGCGGCATCCCTCGTCTCCTGCGACTCCGCCGCGTGATCCTTGTCGCGCGTGCCGTCCAGCCGCAGGCCTCGCACGATCAGCAGGGCCACCGAGATCATGCCGGTGACGATGAAGATGTCGGCGATGTTGAAGACCGCGGGCATCATCCAGGGCATCGAGATCATGTCGATCACATGACCGACCGGAAAGCCGGGTTCGCGGAACAGGCGATCGCCGAGGTTGCCCAGCACGCCGCCCAGGAGACAGCCCAGCACCACCGCCCACAGGCGCGAGCGCACCGCGAAGGCCTTCCACACGATCACCGTCGCCACCGCGACCAGGGCGATCGTGAACAGCCACGTCACGTTCTCCCCCATCGAGAACGCCGCCCCCGGATTGCTCGTGCGGTACAGCTGCAGGAAGCGGCCCCAGACGGGAACGACCTCCTGGAAGGGGAGGCGGGTGACCGTCAGATGCTTGACAAACTGATCGGCGGCCAGCACGACGATCGCCAAGACAGCGATCGTCGCGCCGGCCGCCGAACGAGGCAGCGGGCGCCGGCTCAAGTGAGCGCCTTACTGACCGAGGGAGTGAGCTGCGTCGCTGTCGATGCGCTCCGAGTTCAGCTGGCCCAGCTGCGTCTCGAAGTAGCTGCGCAGCTGCGAGCGGTAGGTGTTCTCGAACTCGCGGAGCTCGCTGATCTTCGTCTCCAGCACGGAGCGCTGCGTGTTGAGCGTGTCGAGCGCCTCGCGCTGGCGGGTCTCGGCCTGCGAGATGATCTGAGCAGCGCGGGTCTCGGCGTCGGCGATGATGCCGGCACGCTTGGTATCGGCCTCGGCGATGACCTCGTTGTGCACGCGACGCGCGACCTCGATCAGCTCGGTCGTGGCCTGGATGTCGCTGTCGGCGCTGGGCGCGGGGGCGACCGCGATCGGCGCAGGAGCCGCCGCGACGGGCACCGGGGCCGACACGGGCGATGCGACGGGGGCCGGCTGCGAGGCGGCGGCCGCTTCGAGCTCGGCGATCCGCGCCTTCAGCGCGGTGTTCTCCTCGATCGTCTTGCGCCACTCGACGACGATCTCGTCAAGGTAGTCGTCGACCTCGTCCGGGTCGAAGCCGTCCTTGAAGCGAACGTGCTGGAACTGCTTGTGGACGACGTCATCCGGGGTCAATGCCATGAGTGGCTCCTCTTTCGATGATTTCTCGGTCGGTGGCCAGAATTTCCAATGGGCGCGCACCCGGGGCCGCACCGCTTCGTTGACAGCAAGCATAGTCGCCGAGCGCTGGGAGTTGTCTCCGACTCGTGTCCGCGTGTCTTCGATCCTGCCACGACGACGCACACGACGAGAAACAGGCCCGGCCCCGGCGCGTTCGCGCCTGGGGCTCCTCACTGCGGAACGTCTCAGATGATGAACGCGCGCGTGATCGACATCAGGATGAACACCAGCAGCATGGTGAGCATGAAGCCGAAATCGAGCGAGAGCTCGCCGATCCGCAGAGGAGGGATGATGCGCCGGAAGAACTTCACCGGCGGATCCGTCACGGTGTACACGACCTCGGCGGCGACCAGGCCCGCACCCTTCGGTCGCCACTGAGGGTTGAACATCGGGATGTACTCCAGCACGAGCCGTGCGAGCAGAACGAACACGTAGAGGAGCAGCAGCAGATTCAGGATCGCCGCGATCGTGGAGATGAGCGGTGCCACGCCGATCTAGCGGTCGAATCCGGCCGACTCGGGATCGGCGCTGGCGATGCCGCCGTGACCGGAGACGGCGATGTTCTCGGGCGAAAGCAGGAAGACCTTGCTGGTGACCCGTTCGATCCGGCCGTACAGGCCGAGCGAGAGGCCGCTGGCGAAGTCGATGAGCCGGCGCGCATCCGCATCGCTCATCTGGGTCAGATTGATGATGACCGGCACGCCGTCGCGGAAGTTCTCGGCGATGATCTGCGCGTCGCGGTACTGCTTGGGGTGCACCGTGAGGATCTCGTTGACGGTGCCGGCGGCCGGCTGGCGCACCGCGGTCGGGCGGCGCAGCGGCGTGATCGGAGCGGCGACCTCTTCGCGGTCGCGGTCACGGTCGCGCTCCCGCGGGGCGCGCGCGGGCTCCGCAGCGGCCGGCTCGTCGTCGTAGTACTCTTCCTCGTCGGCGAGGCCGAGGTAGACCATGGTCTTCTTCAGCGGGTTTCCCATGATGTCCTCCGAAATCGGTGCGGGATCGACTGTTTCGAGGTTAACCCCGGTCGGGGCGCGGACCGGTGATTGCCGAGCCGATCCGCAGGTGTGTCGCACCGGCGGCGACCGCCTCGCGGAAGTCGGCGGTCATCCCCATCGAGATCCACTCGGCGTCCGGGACGACGCGACGGATCCGGGCCGCGTACTCCGCCACGCGCGCGAACGCGCGGGCCGGCTCCTCGTCCAGAGGGGCGACGGCCATCACCCCGCGCAGGCGCAGCGAATCCCGCCCGGCGACGTGCTCGGCGAGCTGTTCGAGCTCTGCCGGCGCAGCCCCTCCGCGACCGGGGTCGTCGGTGAGGTTCACCTGCAGCAGCACGTCGAGCCGGACGCCGGGCTCGCCGTGGCGATCCAGCGCATCGGCGAGACGGGTGCGGTCGACCGAGTGCACGACCGAGGCGAGGGATCTCACGGATGCCGCCTTGTTCGTCTGCGCCTGGCCGATGAAGTGCCAGCGGAGCCCCTCCAGGTCACCGAGCCCCGGCGCCTTGGCGGCGAACTCCTGCTGGCGATTCTCCCCCACGTCCCGCACACCGAGGGCATGGAGCTCGCGAACGAGCGAGGCGGGATGGAACTTCGTGACGACGATGCGTGTGAGCGCGGCGGGATCGCGGCCTGCGGCGCGTGCCGCATCCGCGATCTCCGCATCGACCGTCGCAAGCCTGTCGGCGAGCTCGGCCATCGCTACTTCAGGAACTCGGGGATGTCGATCTCATCGTCCTCGAGCGCCGGCTCCAGGCTCGTCGGCGCGCCGGTGGCGACGCCCTCGTCCAGGTTCACCGCGGCCTCGTCGGCGTCGTGCACGCCGGAGAAGGCGTTCTCCTGTGCGACCGATCCCTCGCCCTCACCGCCGACCCTGTTGACGAGCAGTCCTTCGCCGGTGCGCGGCAGCGGCTCGCCGCCGTCGAATCCGGCGGCGATCACGGTGACGCGCACCTCGTCGCCGAGGGTGTCGTCGATGACGGTGCCGAAGATGATGTTGGCCTCGGGGTGCGCCGCTTCCTTGACGAGATCGGCGGCATCGTGGATCTCGAAGATGCCGAGGTTCGAGCCGCCCTGGATCGACAGCAGCACGCCGTGGGCACCCTCGATCGAGGCCTCGAGCAGGGGCGACTCGACCGCGAGCTCGGCGGCCTTGATCGCCCGATCCGCGCCGCGCGCCGAGCCGATGCCCATGAGTGCGGATCCGGCGCCCTGCATGACGGACTTCACATCGGCGAAGTCGAGGTTGATCA
>CAYOTY010000109.1:3517-9051 GCA_964406995.1 uncultured Microbacterium sp. | reverse complement strand
CTCGGCATGAGGCTGCACTTCGTCCGGGTCGACGGCACCGGGGCCATCGCCCGCGTCTACGAGAACGACGACCTGCCCCTGCCGATGGACGTGACCGGCGCCGTGGAGGGCCAGCCCGTGTGCCGGAAGTTCCTGGCGCGCTCCGCCTTCGGCCAGCAGAACCGCACCACCGAGCAGCACCAGTACACCGACACCCCGGCGGGCACCTTCTGGTGCGCGACGCAGACCGGCATCGCCGCCGAGGGCGAGTTCTCGATCACCGTCGGTGTGCCCTTCGACGACGCGCGCTGGTGGCGCGGGCGCGAGACAGCCGCGCGGGCGGCATCCACCTGCCCCGACGAATCCTGCTGCCGCCGCCCTCCGGCCGAGGAGGCGACCCGCTGGGAGGGCAAGGCCTGGCCGAGCGCCCGCGTGCACACGCACATGTTCTCCCCGCTCCCCCGCGGCGCCTTCCCCGGCGTCGACGACAGCGAGGTCTACGCCTTCCTGGAGCGCCACGCGGCCGAGTAGCCCGCCGCATCCGTCTCGCTCCTGCAGACACCGGCGCGCTCGACCGCGCCCGAGTCTGTGCCCGACCGCGCCCGTTCTGCGGACACCCGCCCGATTCGCGGACGGATGCCACAGAACACGTCCGCAGAACGGGCGGCGGTCCGCGAAACGGGCGCCGGGTCCTCTCCTCCACATCCGACGATTCCGCGAGGTTGTCCACATCCGCCCGACTTCGACCCCCGGATGCCACCGGCATCCCCCACTCTGAGACCATGCTCTCGGCGCGTGACACCATCTCCCGGCTCGGCGGAATCGCCCGCGGCACCCACCTGCAGTCTCTGGGCTTCAGCAGGCGGACACTTGCCCGGCTGGTCGACAAGGGCGAGATCGAGCGCCTCCGCAACGGCGTCTTCGCCACCGCGGTGGATCCGGTCCTTCGCGCGGCGACCGCGCACGGCGGCGCGCTGACCTGTGTCAGCGTCCTGCGTGACGCCGGTGTCTGGGTGCTCTCGGAGTCGACCGTCCCGCATGTCTGGCTCGGACACAAAGGGCATCCCCATCCGCACCCGGGCTGCGCCTGCGTCTCGCACTTCTCCCGCGGCACCGCACCCCTCGGGCGCGTCGACATCGAGACCGCCCTCGTGCACTTCCAGCGCTGCGAGGGTGATGAGGCCTTCTTCGCCGCCTTCGAGTCGGCCTGGCGAAAGCGCCTCCTCACTGCCGCCGCGCGGCGCCGCATCAGGTCCGCCCTCCCCACATCTGCCCGATGGCTTGTCGACCTCGCCCGGCCGGACGCGGACAGCGGCCTGGAGTCCCTCCTCCGACTCCGACTGCATCTGCTCGGCGTCCGCCTGGACTGCCAGGTCGTCATCGACGGCGTCGGCAGGGTCGACTTCGTCGTCGACGGACTGCTCATCCTGGAGACCGACGGCAAGGAGAACCACGCCACAGAGAGCAAACGCCACAAGGACCTGGTCCGCGATGCCGCCGCATCCGCCCTGGGCTACGAGACACTCCGCTTCGACTACGCCCAGATCGTGTACGACTGGCCCACGGTGCAGAGATCCATCCTCGCCGCCCTCGCCCGGCTCCGCGACCGCTCGTGAACCGGCAGCCGCCGATCGCGGCGGGGCGCGACCGCTCGAGTCCGGGCATCCGGCATGTCACGTTCTGCGGTCCTCCGCCCGTTTCGCGGACGGATGCGGCGGATCGGTCCGCGAAACGGACGAGTGTCCGCGAAACGGGCCAATATCCGCGAGACGGGCGCCATCAGCCGCCGAGGAAGCGCAGATAGGCGGAGAGCGCGGCGGAGACCTCGTCGTCACGCACGGAGGCGCCGTCGAACAGCGTCACTTCCGGCGGTGCGAGCGGCCTGCTGGCTGCCGTCGAGTGCTTCCACGTTCCCACCGCGACCCCGTCGGCGAGGATGATCGCCCGCACCTGGCCGTTCACGGTCGGGCCGATGAGCGCGCGCTGTTCCGGCGGGCAGGCGACGTCCCGGTCTGCGTAGGAGATGTAGTACTCCTCATAGGGGCCGAGCGCCAGGACGCGACGCTCCCGGTGCCCGGGTGGGCGACCTCGCGCGATGTACCGCCCTTCCTCGATCCGATCCAGACGATCGGATGCCGCCTCAGCCGCCGTCCGTGCGGCGCCGAGGGTGAGTCCCGACCACCAGGCGAAGTCGGCGACCGTGGCCGGGCCGTGCCCCTCCACGTAGCGGTGGAAGAGCTCGGAGAGCGGATCGGCCGGCACCGCCGCATTCTCGATGTGCTCCTCGACGAGCACGAAGTACTGCTCACGGGTCACGCCCTCTCGGGCGACGACGGGACCCTGGCACAGGATGCCGCGCAGCGCCAGATTCTGGAGGACATGGAGACCGCGCTGCTCCCGCGGGTCGATGCCGCATCCCTCGAGGACGGCGAACAGCTCGGCACGTGTCATGCGATCGTCCGCCTGCAGCGCCTTCCGCGCGGCACGCTCCGCCGCGGAGAACTCCTGGGCGCCCAGACCGAGCTGACGGTAGCGCGGCGCTGCCGCGCGAAGCTGCCGCTCCGCGGTCGCGGCGAGCACCCACGCCAGATCGCTCGCCGGGATCGTGTGCAGCGTCCCGCGCATCGTCCACGAGCGCACGAGCTCCCCGCTGTCGAAGTGCGCATCCACGTCGCCGAGCGTCGGCTCCCCCGTCGACCGCGCGGCGAGCGCCCAGCGCCCTGCCCAGAACTCCTGGCTCTGCACGGCGAGCAGAAGGCGTGCGGCATCCGGAACACTGTCTGCGGGGCGGAGGAGGCGATGGGAGCGCAGCCTCTCGGCGCGGATCGTCTCGACCGTCACTCCCTCATCATGCCAGTCGCCCCCGCTCGCCCGGTGTCACGTTCTGCGGACACCCGCCCGTTTCGCGGACGGATGCCGCAGACCACGTCCGCGGAACGGGCACCTGTCCGCAGAACGGGCGCCGAAGGAAAGGCGCGGCGTCAGGCGCTCGGCGCCAGCCCCGCATCCTCTTCGCGGACCGTGCCCCGGAACGACCAGGGGAAGTCGATCCAGAGATCGGTGTCCTTCCAGGCGTAGTCGGGCTGGATGACGGTGGTGGGCTTCGTGTAGATCGTCACCGAGCGCACGTCGGCGCCCTTGTCGCGCAGCAGACCGACAGCGAGCGCCAGGGTCCGTCCCGAGTCGGCGACGTCGTCCACGAGCAGCACCCGACGGCCTTCGAGGTACTCCATGTCCAGCGCCGGCGGCAGCACCTCGGGCGCATCGAGCACCGTACCGATGCCGGTGTAGAACTCGACGTTGATCGCGCCGCAGTTCTTCGCGCCCAGGCCGTAGGCGATCGCACCCGCCGGCAGCAGCCCGCCGCGGGCGATCGCGACGACCACCTCCGGTTCGAAGCCGCTCGCCACGATCGTGCGCGCCAGATCTCTGGTCGCAGAGCCGAAACCGTCCCAGGTGAGCGTCTCGCGCTCTGCCGCATGCGTCATGGAGTCCACTCTTTCACGTCTTTCACGACTCACTCCAACCGCGTCAGCTCGACCGAGACGAACATGCCCGAAGAGCTGGGCCCCGCGTACACGCCGCGCAGCGGAGCCACGTCGGAGTAGTCGCGGCCGTGGCCGACGTAGACGTGCAGCTCGCCGATCTCGATGAGGTTCGTGGGATCGTAGCCGCACCACTGGCCGGCGAACCACTCGATCCAGGCGTGGGACTCGCCGACGATCGGCTGCCCGAGGGGCGCGTTCGCATCGGGCAGCAGATACCCCGACACGTAACGCGCGGGAATCCCCGCCGAGCGCAGGATGCCGAGGGCGATGTGAGCGATGTCCTGGCAGACCCCCGAACGCGTCGGCCAAGCATCCCGCGCGGTCGATCCCACCCCGGTGACACCGCGCCGGTACTCCATCGCCTCCCCGACCGCACGGCAGATCGCCAGCGCCGTGGCGTTCACATCGCCGCCGCGAGCGACGATCCCGGCGGCGAGATCACGCATCTCGGTGTCCGGCTCGGTGGCATCCGTGAGCATCAGACACTCGGCGAGCTCGGTCGAGGCGGGGATGCGGCCGGCCAGCTCCTCCCAGCCGAACTCGGCCTCCGAGCGGGGTGCCGGGCGCACATCGACGATGCTGGTGGCCGTGACGGTGAGCTGCCGATGCGGGGTGAGCACCTCGAAGGTGGAGACCCGGGTGTCCCAGTAGTCGGCATAGGAGTGCTGGGTCGCCTGCGGCGAGATCTCCAGACTCGCCTGCAGCACGAACTGTCCGCCGCGCGAACGCGGCAGCATCCGCGCCTCGTTGTACGACGCCGTCGCCGGCTCCTCGTAGGTGAACCCCGTGCGGTGCACGATCTGCAGCCTGCTCACAGCGCCTCCCCCGTCCAGATCGGCATGGCCATCGAGGGGAAGTATCTCTCGCGCACGGCCTCGCTCGCCTGCGAGACGGCGGCCTGCACCTCCTCCATGTAGTCGTGCAGCTGGACGACGATGTCTCCGATGGGCCGGAACTCCAGCTCCGAGCGGATGCGGCCGAGGATCCGCGACGCCTTGTCCACCGCGCCGAAGGAGATCGCCGGATCGATGCCGCGCAGGCACTCCTCCGCCCGCAGCACGCTGAAGAGCACCGAGCGGGGGAAGTTCCGGTCCACGAGCAGGAACTCGACCGCCGAGTTCGCCGTGGGGATGGCCCGGTGGCTGCGCAGGTGCGCCTCGTAGCCGCCGCAGCTGCGCAGCAGCGTCGTCCAGCTCGGCCCGCCGATCTCGGCCAGCGACCGGGTGGCCAGCAGCCTCGCGGTCATGTCGGCGCGCTCGAGAGCGCAGCCGAGGGAGAAGAAGTGCCAGGCCACGTCGCGGCTGGTCGCCGAGTCCACGACCCCGAAGGCGAGGGCGGAGCGGTCGCGCACCCAGCGGAAGAACTCGTGCCGCTTGTCGGAGGCGACGCGCCGCGGCATCCGCGCCTGCGTGTGGTTGAGCGTCTCCCACAGGTCGGTGGAGATGATCTCGCGCGCGCGGCGGGCGTTCTCGCGCGCCGAGACGATGGAGTGGGCGATGGATGCCGCGTGGTTACGGTCCATCGCGAGCATCGTCACGACGTCGTCGCGCCCGAGCGGGACGGCGGGGTCGGCGGTGATGCCCATGACCGAGAGGAGCGCCCGGCAGGCGGTGTCCTCATCGACCCAGGGGTCCTCCAGCAGCAGCTGGAGGTGCACGTCGAGGATGCGGGCGGTGCCGTCGGCCCGCTCGACGTAGCGGCCGATCCAGAACAGGGCCTCGGCGATGCGGCTCAGCATGATGCGACCCCCTCGTCCAGACGCGCCTGCTGCTGCTGTTGTTGCTGCTGATGCCGGGTCTCGACGTCCTCGTCCATCGGCGAGGAGCGCAGCGGCGTGGGCGTGCCGTCGTGGTGCGGGGAGATGACGGAGATCGCACCGGTGGCCAGCGACACCTCGTCGGATGCCGGAACCTGCTCCGACAGTGCGCGCATCGATCCGCTCAGCGGGCCGTCGCCGAGCACCCAGGTGTCCTTGGACCCGCCGCCCTGGCTGGAGTTGACCACGAG
>CAYOTY010000109.1:0-3507 GCA_964406995.1 uncultured Microbacterium sp. | reverse complement strand
GCCCGCTGGCTGCGGGGTACGGGTGCGCCGGAGGACCACGAGCTGGCCCTCCGGGAGAGCGACGCGGGTGAGGCCGCCGGGGAGCACCCATACGTCGTCACCGTCGTTGACCGCGAAGGGGCGGAGATCGGCGTGCCGCGGGCGGAAGCCCTCCTCCACCAGGGTCGGGATGGTCGAGAGCTGCACGACGGGCTGGGCGATCCAGCCGCGCGGATCGGCCTGCAGGGTGCGGCGGAGGTCGGCGAGCGTCTCCTTCGAGGCATCGGGCCCCACGACCAGGCCCTTGCCGCCGGAGCCGTCCACGGGCTTGACCACGAGCTCGTCGAGGCGGTCGAGCACCTCGGCGAGCGCCTCGGGCTCCTCCAGCCGCCAGGTGTCCACGTTCGGCAGGATCGGCTCTTCACCGAGGTAGTAGCGGATGAGGTCGGGCACATAGGTGTAGACGAGCTTGTCGTCGGCGACGCCGTTGCCGATGGCATTGGCGATCGTGACGTTGCCCAGGCGCGCGGCGAGCATGAGCCCGGGGGCGCCGAGCACGGAGTCGGGGCGGAACTGCAGCGGGTCGAGGAACTCGTCGTCGACGCGGCGGTAGATCACGTCGACCCGGGTGGGCCCGGCGGTGGTGTGCATCCACACTCGCCCGCCCGAGCAGAACAGGTCGCGGCCCTCGACGAGCTCGACGCCCATGAGGCGGGCGAGCAGAGTGTGCTCGTAGTAGGCGGAGTTGAAGACGCCGGGGGTGAGCACGACGATCGTCGGGTCCTCGATCCCCTGCGGGGCGGCGGCGCGCAGCGCCTGGAGGAGCCGGGACGGGTAGTCCACGACCGGGCGTATGCGCAGACTCGTGAACAGCTCCGGCAGCGTCTGGGCCATCACCCGGCGGTTGGAGAGCACATAGCTCACGCCGCTGGGCACGCGCACATTGTCCTCGAGCACCCGCCACGCCCCCTGCTCGTCGCGGATCACATCGATCCCTGCGACGTGGATGCGCACGCCGTTGGCGCCCACGATCCCCGCGGCCTGGCGGTGGAAGTGCGTGGAGGAGGCGAGGAGGGATGCGGGGATCACGCCCTCGCGCACCGCCCGCTGCGGCCCGTACACATCGGCGAGGAACGCCTCCAGCGCCCGCACCCGCTGCGCGACGCCGCGCTCGATCGCCGCCCAGTCGCCGGCCGCGATCACCCGGGGCACGACATCGAGCGGGAAGGGGCGCTCCTCTCCGGCGAAGTCGAAGGTGACGCCCTGGGCGAGATAGGAGCTGGCCAGGGCATCCGTTCTCGCCTGCAGCTCCTGCTGGTCCATCCGCGCGAGCGCGCCGAACATCTCCCGATAGGGGCCGCGCACGCCGTCGGCGCTCGCGGGCGCGTCGGCGGGGAACATCTCATCCCACGGCGCGGGGCCGGGGCGGTTCTGCCGACGAGATGCGTAGTCCGTGAAAAGCGGCTCCATCACCGCATCCTCCCTCGTCCGCGTTTCGAGCAGATTACACGCGAGCGGATGCCGAGGCCAGCCTTGCGGCGCAGCTGTGCCCGAGACGAGGAGAACTGACCGAGGCAAGGACGAATCCGCGGATTCGTCCTTGCCTCGGTCAGTCGTCCTTGCGCCGGATGCGAAGACTAGAGCGTGACCTCGATCCGCAGCGGCAGCACGACGGCGTGCGCGCCGGCCATGGTCTCGAGCACGCGCACGACCTGGCGCGAGTAGCCGAACTCGTTGTCGTACCAGACGTAGAGGATGAGGTTGGTGTCCGTGGCCTGCGTCGCGAGACCGTCGACGATGCCCGCGCGGTGCGAGCCGACGAAGTCGGTCGAGACGATCTCCGGCGACTCGACGTAGTCGATCTGCTGGCGCAGCTTCGAGTGCAGCGACGCGCGGCGCAGGTAGTCGTTGACCTGCTCCTTGGTCGCCGGGCCCTCCAGGGTGAGGTTCAGCACGGCCAGCGACACGTTGGGGGTCGGCACACGGATCGCGCTGCCGGTGAGCTTGCCTTCGAGCTCCGGCAGGGCCTTGGCGACGGCCTTGGCGGCGCCGGTCTCGGTGATGACCATGTTCAGCACGGCCGAGCGCCCGCGCCGGTCGCCCTTGTGGAAGTTGTCGATGAGGTTCTGGTCGTTGGTGAAGGAGTGCACGGTCTCGACATGGCCGCGGACGATCCCGTAGGCCTCGTCGATCGCCTTCAGCACCGGCGTGATGGCGTTGGTGGTGCAGGATGCGGCCGAGAGGATGCGGTCATCCGGGGAGATCATGTCGTGGTTGATGCCGTGCACGATGTTCTTCAGTACGCCCTTGCCGGGCGCGGTGAGAAGCACGCGGGAGGCGCCGGGCGCCCGCAGGTGCTGGCTGAGGCCCTCCTCGTCGCGCCAGCGTCCGGTGTTGTCGACGACGATGGCGTCCTCGATGTCGTAAGCGGTGTAGTCGACCTCCACCGGATCGTTCGCGTAGATGACCTGGATCCTGGTGCCGTTGGCGATGATCTGCTGGTTCTGCTCATCGACGGTGACGGTGCCGGCAAAGGGACCGTGCACGGAGTCGCGGGCGAGCAGGCTCGCCCGCTTGACGAGGTCGTTCTCCCCGCCCTTGCGGACGACGATCGCCCGCAGGCGCAGCCCGTGCCCGCCGCCGGCGTGGGCGATGAGGATGCGGGCCAGCAGGCGGCCGATGCGGCCGAACCCGTAGAGGACGACATCCGCTCCGCCGCTGCGCTCCTGCTCGGCATCCAGGACCGGTGCGAGCTCGCCGCGCAGGTACTCGACCATGTCGAGCCCGGATGCCGCGTGCCCGTCGATCAGCCGGGCGACGTCGAGAGAGGCGGGCCCGGGGGCGATCTCGTGCAGACCCTCCAGCACCGCGATCGTGTCCTCGAGGCGGATTGTGGCGTGACCGAGCTCCTCGGCCTGCTCGTGCGCCTCGAGGATTCCCGTCGCGGAGCGGTTGATGAGGCGGTGGCCGTGGATGGAGGTGACGACCCCGTGGTCGCGGTAGAGCCCTCCGACGAGCGGGATGACCCGTTCTGCAAGCTCTTCGCGGGCGACCCAGGCGCGTCGATGCGCATTCCAGTTGTTCATGTCGTGTTCCTTGCGCGTGCCGTAGCGGATCGCGCACGGCATCGTGTGAATCGAGATGGAGGTGGGGATACGCGGCCGGTGGCCTGTATCCATTCTAGACGAGCTCTTGCACCGGTCTTGTCCGCGGATAGAATCGAAGCGTCCGGGCCGTGCGCCCGGTGCCCGAAAAAGGGGCACGAAGCGTCCGGCGCATCGCCGCGCCGAGCGAGACATATACGGATTCCCTCACCGTTCCGTCTCGAAAGGCTCCGTCATGCCCACCGTCTCCGCACACGTCGCGCTCACCCTCGCCCGCCACATCGACGCCGTCTTCGGCCTGATGGGCAACGGCAACGCCTATCTCCTCGACGCCCTGGAGCGCGAGACCCCCGTCCCCTTCACCGCGGTGCGCCATGAACAGGGCGCGGTCGTCGCCGCCGATGCGCACTACCGGGCCTCGGGC
>CAYOTY010000108.1:0-9064 GCA_964406995.1 uncultured Microbacterium sp. | reverse complement strand
TGACCTGAGACAGCTGTCCGGCATCACCTGAAACCAGACACCACCGTCACCGCCAGTTTCCCTCCGCCGCGTCGGCAGATGGTCGTGTTCCCATGCCGATGCTGTAGTATCAGGTGTCAGGCAGTTGAGGTTGTGTTTCTGTCGGAGGTCTTCTCCGAGCCGGCTTCTGGGTTCGATCGAATCGATCGAACGGGTATTCATTTCACTGTCTCCTTCATACGTGCAGCTATGTCGCTGCGTGTGTTTCATCTATTGATCGGTTTCTTCATCTCTGTTCCTGTTGCCCCTGAGGCATCTTTTCCCGTCGTCTGGCGTCAAGCCTCCGACGATGTCGATGTCGCCACTGCCGGCGGCGAGTTCGCCGGATTCATCGCCCAAGAGGGTGCCCGCTATGTCACATACGACGCGCATGGCCTGCGGATCGCCACGACGGCGACCGTCATCCTCGCGCGCGCAGCACTGAGCGCACGTCCTCGCGCGGACTCCGTGCTCGGTGAGACGACGCTTTCGAGCGTCCATCAGACTCCGCGGCGGCGACGTCGTCGTGGTTTCACGGATCACTCCCGTGGTCCCAGACAAAAAAGGAATGACGTCATGGCCACTGGCACCGTCAAATGGTTCAACTCCGACAAGGGGTTCGGTTTCATCGCTCCCGACGATGGATCTGCCGATGTGTTCGCGCATTTCAGTGCGATCAACGGCAGCGGTCACCGGAACCTGGAAGAGAACCAGAAGGTCTCTTTCGACCCCGAGCGTGGACAGAAGGGGATGCAGGCCGCCAACATTCAGGTGATCTGACCTCGACTCATGCACGGGGGTCCGGCGAGCTGTCCGCTCGCCGGACCCCCGTGCCGCGTCTGTGCGGGGGAGAGCTGACATATCCGTGATTGTCGATTCCCCACAGCTTCCCTGGACAGGTGCCGCTGCGGGCCTAGTCTCGACTCATGAGCACGACCGCGAACGCGTATCTCACCGGCTTCGGCAGCTATCTGCCGGGCGAGCCGATCGACAACGACGAGATCGTCACGCGCCTCGGCGGTGAGGATGCGGTCACCGAGCGCATCCGCCGACGCATCCTGGAGAACAACGGCATCCGCCGCCGCCACTACGCCCTCGATGAGCACGGCGAGCCGACCGAGCTGAACGAAGAGCTCGCCGTCAAGGCGCTGCAGGCCGCTCTCGACGATCGCGGCATCGAGGCGAAGGACCTGCGGATGCTGGCCTGCGCCACCACGATGGGCGATGTGCTCGTGCCGGGGTTCGCCTCCATGGTGCACGGGCGGCTGGGCGGCGGGCCGATGCAGCTGCTCTCGGCATCCGGGGTCTGCGCCTCGAGCCTCGCGGCGCTGGATGCCGCGGTCAGCAAGATCAGGCTCGGCGATCATCCGCGGGCGGCCGTCGTCGGCTCGGAGCTGCCCAGCCGCAGCCTCCGTCAGCGCCGCTACGACGGCATCAGAGCGGGCATGGACTCCCACTTTCTCCGTTGGATGCTCTCCGACGGGGCAGGGGCCGTGGTCGTGGAGTTCCAGCCGCATCCGTCGAAGCCCTCCCTCCGCGTCGACTGGGTGCGCCACGTCTCCCTCGCCCACGAGCACGAGGTCTGCATGCGGGCGGGGATGACCGGCGCCGAGACCGCCCTCGGCGCCACCTGGCAGGATCTCCCGATCCACGAGGCGGCGGCCGCGGGCATGTTCCTGCTGCGCCAGGACGTGAGCATGCTCGACGATCTCGCGGACGCCGGGATCGCCCAGTTCGAGGAGCTCGTCGACATCGGGCTGGTCGATGTGCACCACCTCGACCACGTGCTCTGCCACTACAGCACCAACATCTTCCGCGATGTCGCCTTCGACGCCCTCCGCCGCCGCATCCCGACGCTCGATACCGATCGCTGGTTCTCCAATCTCGAGACCCGCGGGAACACCGGCTCCGCGAGCATCTTCATCGCCCTCGAGGAGGCCTGGCGCACCGGCCGGTTCCAACCCGGCGAGAGCATCCTGCTGGCCGTGCCCGAATCCGGGCGCTTCTCCTTCGCCTTCGCCCACCTCACCGTGGTCGCCCCCGCCGAACGATAAGGAAGACTGACACCATGACCGATCCGACGCCCGTCACCGCCGACACCCTCTTCGACCGCCTCGCCGATGTCTGGGTGGAGCTGGAGGACCGCCTCGACGAGGTGCCGGTCCTCAAGAGGCTCGCCGAGGGCACCGTCACCCTCGAGGACTACAAGCGGCTGCTGTTCAACCTCCGCCAGCAGGTGGTCGACGGCTCGCCGTGGATCTCCCGTGCGGCATCCAGCTTCGACATGGATCACTTCGAGCTGCGTTCGGCGGCGATCCGGCACGCGGAGGAGGAGCATCGCGACTACCAGATGATCGAGCGCGACTACGTCGCCGTCGGCGGAACGCTGGAGGAGATCCGCGCGGGGCGGAAGAACATCGGCTCCGAGGCCCTGTCGGGGTACATGTTCACCTACGCCTCGCAGCCCAACCCCACCGGGCTCATGGGCGCGATGTTCATCATCGAGGGACTCGGCGCCCAGCGCGCCGCCGGATGGGCGGCCCGCTTCCAGGAGGTGCTGGGCCTTGCCGACAACCAGGTGCACTTCATGAAGTACCACCAGGAGGCCGACGCCGAGCACACCGGCAATCTCGAGGCGATCCTGACCAGCGGCGTCGTCAGCGACGCGGATGCGGTCGAGATCGTGCGCTGCGCACAGGTCGTCGCCCGTCTCTACGCGATGCAGCTGGAAGAGCTGGACAGCTGACGATGCCCACGCTCCCCGAGAGGCCCAGGGTGCCGGAGTTCGTCCGCTCGGATCCGAGCATGTGGGAGGCGATCTACTCCGATCCCTCCGTGCCGCTGGATCGCGCGGTCGTGCGGCAGATCATCAACGACCAGCGCAGGCTCTCCCGGCGCTGGCTCTACCCCGTCGCCCGCATCCTCTCGCGGGTGCTCGTGGGGATCATCTCGGTGTTCAAGCGCGTCATTCCGATTCGCTGGATGCCGCTTCCGACGATGGATCGGCTGTGCATCTGGTTCCTGCGCCGCTGCGTGGCGCCGAACGCCGTGGAGCTGCTGATCCGCCACTTCGTGATCGAGACGAACCTGGTGAACTTCATCATCCGCAACACCTCGGTGGAGATGGAGCCGGTGACCCTCCGTCCGACCTCGCTCACGGGCCTCGGCGACAACGCCGTGGTCGAGCACGACATCAACGTCTACGACGTGCTGATCGCGCTCGATGGCACGCCGATGGTTCCTGCCGAGACCCTGGACTTCGCCGAGCTCGACATCCCGCCGCTGGATGCGCAACGCCGGGTGCGTCGCTTCTTCCGCCTGGACATCCAGACCGCGCTGTGCTTCATGAACATCCCGTTCTCCATGGCGCTGACGCTGGAGGAGTACCGTCGTGCGGTGCACTCGATGCGCTTCGACGACTCCTTCCTGGAGATCCTCGCGGTCATCACCGGCGACGACGCCTTCCGGCACTGGAAGCTCGCCGGCATGACGCTGTGGATGGACTCCAACGTCGACGTGCCGCGGATGGTCTACCGCCACGCGCTCATCTGCGAGTACGCGCACGCGCATCTGGTGAAGCTGGCCGGCGGGCAGTACCCGCGCGACACCGAGGCCGCGTTCGACTGATCGGCATAGATTCGCAGATCTGCACTTCTTCGGAGGAATTCGGGGAATCTCTGCGAATCTGTGCAGATCTGCGAATCTGCGAGGTTCCGGGTTCTACGCGACTCAGTAGTCGGGGGCCGCGGGCAGGCCGAAGTAGTCCTCGAGCGTGAGGATGTCGTGCTCGTGCATGTCGGCGGCGATGTCCAGCCCGACATAGCGGAAATGCCAGGGCTCGTACTGGAAGCCGACCGTCTCCTTCTCGCCGTGTTCGTAGCGGAGGATGAAGCCGAACCGGTAGGAGTTCTCGTGGAGCCAGCGGCCCGCCCGGGTGTCGCCGAAGCAGGCGTGCAGGGCGCATCCGCTCGCATCGTCGAGGTCGATCGCGAGCCCGGTCTGGTGTTCGGAGTGCCCCGGCCGCGCCGAACGCGCCTCGGCGGCCGTCACTCCCAGCTGACGGACCCGCGTGGCGAAAACGCCGCGCTGGACACCGTAGCTGCGGTAGCCGCTGAGCAGATGCAGGCGGATGCCCTCGGCCCTCGCGGCGGCATTCATCGCCTCCAGCGCCTGAGCGGCCTCCGCCCGCAGCGGCTGGCGGTTTCCGTTGGGAATCCCCTGTGGCATCACGAGGTCGTCCGGTGCCCAGTCGAGCGGATCCAGCGGTCGCTGCTTGTTCACCACGACGGTGATCGAGGCGGGATCGTCGATGTCGTAGACGACGATCGAAGGGCCGAGAGAGGTGACGAAGCCCTCCCAGACGGGGGCGTTCGGGTCGACCGGGGTGAGGACCGAGGCCGCCGGCTGGTGCTCCACATCCCCGGCCACGCGCAGCGACTGCGTGCGCTCGAGCGTGATGTCTTCGGCGGCGACAGAGGCGCTGGCGATGGCCTGACGGGTGTCGGGAACAGTCCAGAAGGCGACGAGGACACCGGCGGCGAGGAGGCAGGCCGAGGCGCCCGCGAGCGCGGCGATCAACCGGCGCCGTCGGGCGCGGGTGCGCTGCTGGTCGCGCAGGTCTGCTCTGAGCACGGGCCCTCCGAGTCGGTCGCCTGCTCTCCATCGTCGCAGATCCGGGCGGTGCGCACGCGGTCGGTCTTCTCTTCCGGGAAGGGGAGCCCATCGGTTCCGGCTCCGCTTGCGGGAATGGAACGGTGGCGGTAGCGTTGACTCCGATATACCCCAGGGGGGTATATCGCGAAGGAGAGATCATGACCACCGCCACCTACACCGTCACCGGCATGTCCTGCGGGCACTGCGAGGCATCCGTCCGCGAAGAGGTCTCGAAGATCGCGGGCGTCGAAGACATCCAGGTCTCCGCGAAGGACGGCTCGCTCCGGGTGACCGCCACTGCCGGGCTCTCGGACGCCGACGTCCTCGCCGCCGTCGACGAGGCCGGCTACGCGGCGATCCGCGCCTGATCCTTCACACCTCGCCTCGCTGACACTCGCTCATTGCAGGCGACGGGCTCAGGGACCGGCATCCGGATACAGGGAGAGACCATGACCGACACCGCTTACGACCTCGACATCAGCGGGATGACGTGCGCCGCCTGCGCCACGCGCATCGAGAAGAAGCTGAACCGCATGGAGGGCGTGGAGGCTTCGGTCAACTACGCCACGGAGAAGGCGCGCGTGGTCGCATCCGGGATCGGCCTCGACGCGATCATCGCCGAGGTGGAGCGCACCGGCTACTCCGCGGCGCTCCCCGAACCCGGCGAAGAGGACCCCGAGTTCCGGATGCTGCGCCTGCGGCTCATCGTCGCAGCCGCCCTCGCGATCCCCGTGATCGCTCTGGCGATGATCCCGCCGCTGCAGTTCCCGTACTGGGGGTGGGCCTCGCTCGCACTTGCCACCCCGGTCGTGCTGTGGGCGGCATGGCCCTTCCACCGGGCCGCGGCGATCAATGCCCGCCACGGCGCGGCCACGATGGACACCCTCATCTCGGTGGGAGTCACCGCCGCCTATCTGTGGTCGCTGTACGCGCTGGTCTTCGGCACGGCGGGCGATCCGCACATGACGCACGGCTTCTCCTTCACGATCGAGCGCGGCGACGGCCTCGGCAACATCTATCTGGAGGTCGCGGCCGGGGTGACGATGTTCATCCTCGCCGGCCGCTACCTGGAGAAGCGGTCCAAGAGGCGGGCGGGCGAGGCGCTGCGCGCGCTCGGCGAGCTGGGGGCGAAGGATGCCGCCGTGCTGCGCGACGGCGTCGAGGTCCGCGTGCCGCTGTCGCAGCTCGTCGTCGGCGACCGCTTCGTCGTGCGGCCGGGGGAGAAGGTCGCGACCGACGGGGTTGTGACATCTGGTTCCTCGTCCATCGACGCCTCGATGCTGACCGGTGAATCGGTGCCCGTGGACGTGGTGCCCGGCGGTCACGTCACCGGCGCCACCGTCAACGTGGGCGGCCGCATCGTCGTGACCGCCACGCTCGTCGGCGCCGATACGCAGCTCGCTCAGATGGCGCGACTCGTCGAGCAGGCACAGTCGGGGAAGGCCCAGGCCCAGCGCCTCGCCGACCGCATCTCGGCGGTGTTCGTGCCGTTCGTGTTCGTGGTGGCCCTCGTCACGCTCCTCGCGTGGCTGCTCTTCACCGGCGATGCCGCCGCGGCCTTCACCGCCGCGGTCGCGGTGCTCATCATCGCCTGCCCCTGCGCGCTGGGTCTGGCGACACCGACGGCCCTCCTGGTCGGCACCGGGCGCGGCGCGCAGCTGGGCATCCTCATCAAGGGGCCGGAGGTGCTGGAGTCCACGCGCCTCGTCGACACGATCGTGCTCGACAAGACCGGCACCGTCACCACCGGGCGCATGACGCTCAGCGAGGTCGTCGTCGCAGACGGTGAGGAGCGCGGCGAGGTGCTTCGCATCGCCGGGGCCCTGGAGGACGGTTCGGAGCATCCGATCGCCCAGGCCGTCGTCCGCGCGGCGCGCGCCGAGCTCGAGACGCTTCCGGCCGTGGAGTCGTTCGAGAACATCGCCGGGCGCGGCGTCTCGGGCATCGTCGCGGGGCACGGCGTGCTCGTGGGCCGCCCGGCGCTCATGGCCGACTGGGCGCTGCAGCTGCCACCTGCACTGGCCTCGGCCTATGAGGCCGCCGAGAACGAGGCCCGCACCGCGATCGCCGTCGCCTGGGACGGCGCCGTGCGCGCCGTGCTCGTCGTGACCGACCGGGTCAAGCCGGATGCCGCCGAGGCGCTGGAGGCGCTGCGCGGGCTGGGACTGACCCCGATGCTCCTCACCGGCGACAACGAGCGCGCCGCGCACCGGGTAGCCGACGAGGTCGGGATCTCGGAGGTGCTCGCGGGCGTGCTGCCGGAGGGGAAGGTCGCCGAGATCACCCGCCTGCAGGACTCCGGCCGCGTCGTGGCGATGGTCGGCGACGGCGTGAACGATGCCGCGGCGCTGGCGCAGTCGAACCTGGGCATCGCGATGGGGACGGGAACGGATGCCGCGATCCAGGCCTCCGACCTCACTCTCGTCCGCGGCGACCTGTGGGGCACGGTCGATGCCATCCGCCTCTCGCGTCGCACCCTCGGCACCATCAAGGGCAACCTCTTCTGGGCCTTCGCCTACAACGTCGCCGCGATCCCGCTCGCGGCCCTCGGGCTGCTCAACCCCATGCTCGCGGGCGCCGCGATGGCCTTCTCCAGCGTGTTCGTCGTCGGCAACAGCCTGCGGCTGCGCCGCTTCCGCAGCGCCTCGCCGACCGCGGGGTAGGGTGCCGGAAGCGGGTCAGGCGGGCGTCGTGGTGTCGGTCGCTGCGCGCAGCGGGCCACGCATCATCGCCCAGTGCTTCACGGGCGCTGCGCGCACCAGCAGGTCGACGATCCGGGCCTCGCGGCCGATCATCGTCCGCGCCCGGCGCCGGATCGTGGCACGGATGATCTGCTCCGCCGCATCCGCGGGGTCGGTGTGGTACATCTCCGCCTGCGCCGCTGCCGCCCGGGCGGCGATCGCGGGGTCGATCGCGGCGGCGAAGCGCCCGTGCAGGATGATCCCCGTGCGGACGCCCGCCGGATAGATCGCCCCGACCGTCACGTTCGTATCCTCCAGCTCGTGCCGCAGGGCCTCGGAGAAGCCGCGCACCGCGAACTTGCTCATGGCGTAGGGGATGCGCCCGCCCGGCGCCGCGAGCGCATAGAGGCTCGCCAGGTGGCTGATGTGGGCTTCGGGAGCCTGACGCAGCGCCGGCAGCAGCGCCTTCGTGATCGAGACCGTGCCCCACAGGTTCACGTCGATGAGCCAGCGCATCTCTTCCATCGTGAGCTGTTCGAGGTTGCCGAGCATCGAGGAGCCTGCGCAGGTGATGAGCGCGCGGATGTCCGGATGCTGCGTCGCGATCTCCGCCGCCACCGCGAGCACGGCCTCGTCCTCGCGGAGATCGATGACGTGACGCGTCACCATGGTGTCGCTGAGCTCTGCCGTCAGAGAGGCGAGGGCCTCGGCGTTGTGGTCGAGGAGGGCGAGGTGCGCGCCGCGTGCGGCGAGCCCTCGGGCGACTTCGGCGCCCATGCCGCTGGCGGCGCCGGTTATGACGGTCGTGGTGCCGGCGAGGGTCAGGTTCGCCATTGATCCTCCTTGCGGGAACGGTGCGGACTCGGACGCGTCCCCAGCCGGCCCGTGCGTGCTTCTATTCTGGCCGACAGCCGGCGTCCATGGGGACACGGTAATCTCGATGCGAGGAGGTCGGGGTGGGAAGAACATCGGATGCCATCGCCGAGGGCGTGGCCATCGCCACCGCCGCGGCCCGTCTCCTCGTGAAGAACCACATCCTGGTGGGCACGATCGCCCAAGGGGGCAACTTCGACCCCGACACCTACACGGCCGATGCCCGTGCCGTCCTCATCGAGCTGGCGGAGGAGTCGGAGGCAGCCGCCGAGCTCGCCGAGAACCTGCGCAAGCGCGCGCGGGGCCGCTATTCCGACCCCTCTGGCACGCATGACTACCGTGATCGCGATGTTCGCAATCTGCGTCGCCGCGTCAAGCAGTCGCGGGGGGTCGCCGCCAGGCTGCGCACGATGGCCGACGACCCCGTCGCGACTGGAGAGCTGGTGGTGGCGGCGCGTGAAGCGGCGTGGGGCGACGTGCGCAGCAACCTCGACCGACGTCTGCGGGTGGAGGGGATGCGCCCCGAGCAGGATCCCGACTACGCCACGATGCGCGAGGCGCGGATGCAGGCGCTCCGTCTGGTCGATCTGCAGGCGCTGAGCGCGCAGGCGCGAGCGCGGCGGAAGGGCGCCGAGCGCGAGTAGCTGCGGCATCCGGTCGTCTCCGCCCTCGACAGCGCGGGGGTGCGCTGAGGAGGGGGAGGCGTCGTTTCGCTTTCGGGACGCGGGTGATGTATTCTGGACGACGGTTCGCTTCGCCGAACCGTGCGCCCCTAGCTCAGCTGGATAGAGCATCTGACTACGGATCAGAAGGTCGGGGGTTCGAATCCCTCGGGGCGC
>CAYOTY010000107.1:0-9122 GCA_964406995.1 uncultured Microbacterium sp. | reverse complement strand
GAGGCGAGCCCCGAGGCCTATGAGCGCCTCATCCTCGACGTCCTCCTCGGCGACCCGCCGCTGTTCCCCCGCCACGAGGAGGTCGAGCTCAGCTGGAAGATCCTCGATCCCGTCGAGGAGTTCTGGGCCGCCCAGGAAGGCCCCCTGGAGCAGTACGCCCCGGGATCCTGGGGACCTTCGTCCGCCGACGCCCTGCTCGCTCGCGACGGCCGCGTCTGGAGGCGCCCATGATCATCGATCTGCCCGACACCACCGTCAGCAAGGTCGCCAAGAAGCTCGTCAGCGTTCGCGAGGAGGGCGGCGCGGTCGCCCTCGGCCGTGTGCTGACGCTCCTCATCGTCGCGCGCAACGGCGTCGCGGAGGCGGCGATCGACGCGGCCAATGACGCCTCCCGCGAGCACCCGATGCGCGTCATCGTGCGCACCATCTCCGACGGCGAGCCGCGCCTGGACGCCCAGATCCGCGTGGGCGGCGACGCCGGGGCGAGCGAGGTCGTCGTCCTCCGCGCCTTCGGGGAGGCCGCCAGCAACGCGGAGAGCCTCGTCACCGGTCTGCTCCTCCCGGATGCGCCCGTCGTCGCCTGGTGGCCCGAGGACGCGCCCGAGGACCCCTCGCATTCTCCGCTCGGCGGGATCGCACAGCGTCGGATCACGGATGCGGCGACCTTCCCCGATGTGCGCGAGCGTCTCACCCATCTCGGGCACACCCACTCCCCCGGCGACACGGACCTCGCCTGGACGCGTCTGACCCACTGGCGCGAGCAGCTGGCGGCCGTCCTGGACCAGCCGCCCTACGACGTCGTCTCCGCCGCCGAGGTCCGCGGAGCCGCAGGCTCGCCCTCGACGGCGCTGCTGGCGGCGTGGCTGCAGATGGCGCTGGACGTTCCCGTGACGTGGTCGTACGAGGATCCTGCCCAGTGGCAGGAGGGCATCAAGGCGGTGCGTCTGAGCCGGGCCAGCGGCGACATCCTCCTCGAGCGCCGTGGCGGCGGGCACGCGGTGCTCACCCAGCCCGGCCAGCCCGACCACGATCTGCACCTGCCGCGGCGGACCCTACGCGAATGTCTCGCGGAGGAGCTGCGGCGCCTCGACCCCGACGCACTGTACGGTCGAGTCATCACCACCGGCTGGACAGAGCTAGGACCACCGGAGACAGGAGAATAGCGGCATGACCGGAGAAGCCGACAAAGGCGTCGTCATCGAACCGACCCCCTCGCAGCTCGCACGCCGCGTTGCGGACCGTTTCCTCGCGCGGGTGCAGGCGCGTACGCGCGCCGGCCGCCAGGCCCACATCTGCCTCACCGGCGGCTCCATGGGCGGTGCGGTCCTGCGCGAGGCGGCGAGCCTCGCAGAGAAGGCCGAGATCGACTGGTCCCTGGTGCACTTCTGGTGGGGCGATGACCGCTTCGTCCCGCACGACGATCCCGATCGGAACGCCGGCCAGGCGCGCGAGGCGCTCCTGGACCACATCCCGGTCCCACCCGGGAACGTGCACGAGATGGCCGCATCCGATTCCGGGCTGAGCCTGGACGAGGCAGCCGCCGCCTACGCCTCCGAGCTGGCCCGCTACGGCAGTGCGAAGCGTGCCTGGCCCTCGTTCACCGTGTGCTTCCTCGGCGTCGGCCCCGACGGGCACGTCGCCTCGCTCTTCCCCGACCGCCCCGAGGTCACGGTCACGGATGCGGCGGCCCTCCCTGTCCGCAACTCCCCCAAGCCGCCGCCCGAGCGGGTCACCCTGACCAGGCCGGTGATCAACGCCTCCAAGCGCGTCTGGCTGGTCCTGACGGGCGCCGACAAGGCGTCCGCGCTGGGTCTCGCCCTGGCGGGCGCCAGCTATACGAGCGTTCCGGCGGCGGGGGCCAAGGGGCGCAAGCGCACGATCTTCTTCGTCGACGAGGCCGCGGCCGCCCAGGTCTCACCCGAGCTGATCGACCGGGACTACTGATCCGGAGGATCGCCGCCGATCCCTGAGCCCGGTCTTCCGGCCCCAGGCCCCGCCGATAAGCCCTGCCCGCCCGCGGCATCCGTCGTTCCAGAGGCCGGTGCGGGTCCGCCGCCGCTGCCGCGGGTGATCCCCAGCTCCTGGCTCTCGCTGAGAACCTGCGGGTGATAGCGGGCCAGGCCGATGACGCCCCAGACGGCGATGCCGCCGGCGATGACGAAGACGACGAACGCCCAGCCCGGAGCGCGCGAGGCCTCGCCGAGGACGAGCATGCCGATGAGCACCGCTACGAGCGGGTCGACCACCGTGAGGCCCGCGATCACCAGATCGGGCGGCCCCGAGCTGTAGGCGGTCTGCACGAAGTAGGCGCCGGCGATCGAGGCGACGACGAGGAAGAACAGGCACAGGACGGTGAGCCACTCGAAGTTGCCGTCCTGCACGCGACGGATGACGACCTTGGCGAGGGTCGCCACGAACCCGTAGAGGATGCCGGCGCCGGTGACGTAGAACAGGGCCCGCATGCGGTTGCGCAGGATCAGCCAGCACCCGATCAGCACGACAGTGACCACGAACAGCGTGACGAGGATGATGAAGAGCTGCCGATCGCTGACGGGGCGCTCGGTCGCGTAGATCGCGGCGAACAGCACGAACAGGAAGATGCCGCCCACGCACGCCGCGATCGCCGTGATCGACTGCCTGGTGGGGGTGTGCCCGGAGACGCGGGCGTTCAAGAGCGTTGTGATCACGAGAGCGAGTGCGCCGAGCGGCTGCACCACGATCAGCGGGGCCACCCAGAGCGCGCCCAGCTGGCAGATGATGGCCACTCCGAGCATCAGGGTGCCCGACACCCAGGAGGGGCGCGTCAGGAGACCTCGCACCTGCCCGAGGCTGAGACCCTTGGTCGCGGCCGTCCCACTGAGGCGCTCGACCTTGGCGACGCCGCGATGCTGATACTGCGCACCCAGCGACATGAAGACGGCGCCGGCCAGCGCGAGCGGGATCCCGAAGAGGAGGCCGGGGTTGCGGAAAGCCTCGACGAGCTCCTCGCCGACCTGGGCAGGCAGCAGTCCCCACACACCGTTCACAGTAGAACCTTAGCCGCCCCGGGAGGCTCGATAGGGTTGTCCCGTGGCCATTCTTCCGATCCGCATCATGGGCGACCCCGTTCTGCACGCACCTGCCGCTCCCGTCGAGGAGATCACCGACGAGATCCGCCGGCTCGTGGCCGACATGCACGAGACGATGGATGCCGCGCCCGGTGTCGGCCTCGCCGCGCCCCAGGTCGGCGTGGGCCTTCGGATCTACACCTATTCCTACATCGATGACGAGGATCTCCCCTGGCGCGGAGAGATCATCAATCCAGTGCTGTGGATGACCCCTCCCGAGCCCGGCTCGCCCGATCCCGACCTCGAATCGGAAGGATGCCTGTCCTTCCCCGGTGAGCGCTTCCCCCTGCGCCGCTCGGACCGCGTGCGCGTCACCGGCACCGATCTGGAGGGGGCGGAGGTCACCATCGAGGTCGACGGCTGGCGCGCCCGGATCATGCAGCACGAGTTCGACCATCTCGACGGCATCCTGTACATCGATCGCCTCTCGGACAACGACTGGAAGACGGTGCAGAAGATCGCCCGCAAGCGCGGCTGGGGCAAGCCCGGTTCGAGCTGGCTGCCCGGCATCGACGATCTCGAGGGATAGCCGGTTCAAGGGCGCCGGATTGGATCGGCGTCCGCAACCTCACTAGAGTTCCTCAGGTGGATGAAGATCTTTCATCCCCTGGAGCGGCAGGTGGCGCTGAACAGCGTGCAGCTTCGGAAGCCCTCTACATCCAGGAGATCGAGATGCCCCGCACTCGCACCGCCCGCACTCTCGCACTCGGCGCGACCGTCGCCGTCGCCGCGTTCGCCCTCACCGGCTGCGCGGGGATCAGTTCCGTCTTCGGGCCCGGCGAGCCCGACCGCGACGAGACCGGTCAGATCACCGAAGAGCAGAACATCGACATCTTCGCCGTCACGGTCGGCGACTGCCTCCCCTCCAACGCCATGGCCGACGAGATGAGCGCTGTCGACGTCGTGCCCTGCTCGGAGCCGCACGGCTTCGAGGTCTACCACGAGTTCAACCTCGAAGACGGGGAGTACCCTGCGGAGGACGACCTGTGGGACGCCGTCGGCGAGGGCTGCATTCCCGCCTTCGACGAGTTCGTCGGGATCGCCTTCGAGGAGTCCGCGCTGGAGATCTACCCGCTCTGGCCGACCGAGGCCTCGTGGGAGGAGCTCGACGACCGCCTCGTCCAGTGCCTCGTCAACGATCCGGCGGAAGAGACGATCGGTTCGCTGCGCGACGCCGCACGCTGACGCCCACACCGGCCTCATCACTCACTCTTGACCGATCGGTCTATACTTAGACCGATCGGTCAAGATGAGGAGATCGCGCGATGACTGAGCCGGATGCCCTCCCCCTGCGTCCCCCGCGTCTGCGGGTGGAGAGACGTGCGATCGCGCTCTGGGCGCTGCGCGCGCTCCTGAGCTGGGGACTTCTGCTCGCCGCCCTCATCGTCGCCTGGGCGATCTGGGAGCCGGCGCGGGTCTGGCTGCTCGCGCCGATCATCGCGGGGGGACTCGTCCTCCTCGTGAAGATCCTCGTCGAGCCCTGGTGGCGCTACGCCGTGCACCGCTGGGAGATCACGGAGCTGGCCACCTACGCCACCAG
The DNA here is from genome assembly GCA_964406995.1 of uncultured Microbacterium sp. Classification (GTDB taxonomy): domain Bacteria; phylum Actinomycetota; class Actinomycetes; order Actinomycetales; family Microbacteriaceae; genus Microbacterium. The sequence goes on along the minus strand of CAYOTY010000107.1, from coordinate 4,475 downwards.
CGGCTGGCTCGTGCGCGAATGGCGGGTGGCGCCGAGCTCCCGCATCCAGACCGTCGACGCCGTCCGAGGCCCGCTGGAGCAGCTCCTGGGCCTGTCCACGCTGAGAGTGACGACCGCCTCCTCCTACGGCGCGATCAACATCCGGGGCCTGGATCGCGCCGATGCCGAGGAGGCGGCGACCCGTCTCGCCGTCGTCGCCGAGCTCACCGAGGGCGATGCGACATGACGGTCTCCACACGGTCGGTCGAGGGCACCGACTGGAGGCGTCTGAGCGCCCGGGTGATCTGGGTGGATCTGGCCCGCAGCATCCTGACCATGCTCCCGACGGTGATCGCCGTCGCCTTCGTGGGCGTCGAGCCCTCCTTCTCCACCCTCTGGCCGCTGCTCCTCGTCGCGGGCTGGGGCACGTTCGGGGCGATCGCCGATGTCATCCGCTGGGCTTTCACGCGCTATCGGGTCACCCCCAGCGAGATCGAGCGTCGGACCGGGCTCTTCGTCCGCCGGCATCGCTCGGTGCGGCGCGATCGCATCCGCAGCGTCGACACCTCCGCGAAGCTGAGGCATCGGATCACCGGGCTGCGCGTGGTCTCCGTGGGCGCCGGACAGAACGTCGCCTCCGGGGAAGCGGCACTGGACCTCGACGCCCTCACGAAGGCGGATGCGGCGCTTCTGCGCGAAGAGCTCCTGGGGCTTGACTCTCCCGCGCCGATGTCGCAGGGCAGCGCGTTCGAGGAGGTGTCGGCCGAGCCCGTTCCCGGCGAATCTGCCACGGTGATCGCCACCTTCCGCCCCTGGTGGGTCGTCTACAACATGTTCAGCATCTGGGCCTACCTCACCGCGGCAGGACTCCTCTGGGGTGCGTTCTGGCTCGCGACGACCTTCGGTGTGGATCTGTGGGTCCTGAGCTCCCGGCTCTTCGACTGGGAGAGCCTCGGCTGGATGCGCGGCATCGGCATCGCCCTCGTCGCCGGCGGGCTGATCGGCGCGATCGGCATGGGGCTGAACTTCCTCGCCGGCTACTGGCGCTTCGAGCTCGCCCGGGTCCGCACGCCCTCCGGCAGCTTCCTGCGCACCCGGCGAGGGCTTTTCAGCACTCGAGAGGTGAACCGCGACGAGTCGCGGATGCGGGGCATGACGATCTCCGAGCCCGTGCTCTGGCGGTGGATGCGGATGGCGGACACGCAGGTCATCACGACCGGCCTGTCGATCTGGGACGCGGAGCAACCCTCCTCGATCCTGCCGCGCGGTCCGCGGAGCGTGGCGTTCCGGGCGGCGCGGCAGGTCTTCGGCGAGGACTCGCCGATCGGCGTCCCGCTCGCGCGTCACCCGCGCGCCGCGCTGCGCCGTCGCCTGTGGTGGGCGACGGCATCCGCTCTCGTGCTCCTCGGCGCGATCGGGTACCCCCTCGCGGTCGCCGCCGTGCCCCTGTGGCTTCTCTGGGTCCTGCTCGGCTACTGGCTCCTCGCGCTGCTGGCCGCGGTCATCGCCTACCGCGCGCTGGGGCACACGATCCATGGCGCCCACCTCGTCGTGCGATCCGGGCTCCTCAGCCGGGCGACCACGGCGCTGCGCCGCGACGCGGTGAGCACGATCGCCGTGCGCCAGTCGATCCTGCAGCGACGGCTGGGACTGGCCACCGTCTCCGCGATGACCGCCGCCGGGTGGAGCATCTACGAGGCTCTGGACGTCGCCGAGCGCGAGTCGGTCGCCTTCGCCGCACAGGCCGCACCCGGCCTCATCGATGAGTTCCTCGCGCCCGCAGCCGTCGAGAGCGGGAAGTAGCAGCAAGCATGGCATCGAACCCGCCGCCGCGACCCGATCAGGAACGCCCCACCGTCACGGAGACGGCGCGGCGAGAGCAGATCCTGCGCGGCGCGATCGTCACCGTCAACGAGATCGGCTATCACCGGGCCTCGCTCGCGGAGATCGCTCGCCGCGCCGGCGTCGCCAAGAGCGCGCTCATGTACTACTTCGGGTCGAAGGACGCGCTCATGCTGCACGTCGTCGACGAGGTCTTCGGCGATCTCGGGGCGCGGGTGGAGGCGGCCGCCTGCGCGCCGCAGGATCCGATCGGTCGCCTCCGCGCCTACGCGGAGAGCTACCTCGCCCACGTCCTGGAACATCGCGCCGAGGTCGCTGCGGCTCTGGACATCGTCCTCTCGCACCGCGGCGTCGATGGCGTTCCGCTGTATCAGATGGTCGATGAGGAGGACACGGCGCTCCTGCGGGCGATCCTCCGCGAAGGGCTCGAGTCCGGCGTCTTCCGCGCGAGATCGCTCGATGCCGCCGTGTCGATCGCAGAGGGCCTGCTCGACGTGATGATCTCCTCCGCGAGGAGTGCGACGGCCGACGAGCTCACGGCGCTCTCACGGGAGATACAGGAGTTCCTCCTGCGAGGTCTGGGAGCCGAACCCGACACCCGTACCGCGGGCGAAGAAGAAGAGCTCCCCCGGTTGGACTCGAACCAACAACCTGCCGGTTAACAGCCGGCTGCTCTGCCAATTGAGCTACAGGGGAATGTGCACCGCTGCGCGGGCAACTCGAACAGCTTAGCAAATTCTGCGGGCGGGATTCGACACGCGACACGCGCCCGGGCGATCCCTCATCGCAGCCATTGATCGGCCTCGGCGTTGGGCGACCAGTCCAGCTCGTCGCCGACGCCACGGGCCACGACGTGACCGCCGCGGAGCATGATCGTGTCGGCACCGAGCTCGCGGATGAACGCGGCGTCGTTGGTGACCAGCAGCGCGCCCATGCCGTTCTCCGAACGCCTGCGGCTGACCGCCTCGAAGACCACGCGGCGCACCTCCACATCGAGGTTCGCCAGCGGCTCGTCGGCGATGAGAACCACCGGCTCCAGCACCAGCGCCCGGGCGATAGCGACCCGCTGCCGCATCCCGGCGCTGAGCTCGTAGGGGAACTTCGAGGCCGCGCCCAGAGGAAGGTGAAGCTCGTCCAGCAGGGTCGCCACCCGGATCTGCAGGGCCTTGGTGTTGACGCGCCGGCGACGGGCGAGGATCGGCTCTGCGATGATCTCGCCCGCGGTGAACTGGGGCCTCAGATTCGCCCCCGCGCCCTGCGGGACGTATCCGGTGGCATGACCGAGCATCCGGCGCCTGCGCCCCGGCCGTCGCACGGAGATCCCCTGGACGAAGGCGTCGCCCCCGACGATGCGCACGGTCGAGTCCTCGGATGTCGCCAGGGCCTGCACGAGGGTCGTCTTCCCTGAGCCGGTGGGCCCGGCCACGCACAGCAGACCCCCGGGCGCGAGCCGGAAGCTCACTCCGTCGACCGCGCGCGTGGCGCCGCCCTGACCCACCCGATCGACCACGAGGTCGACGCTGTGGATCGCCAGAGATGTGTCCGCACCAGCCATACGCCTATCCTGCCCGAAAGCGCGCGCGACGCCCTCATACCTCCGCGAAGCGCTGTCTCTCCACGTCGAGATCGCGCAGTCGCATCCGCAGGGCACGGCCCCCGTCGGAGTCGGCCGGGACGCGTTGCACCGCGCCGAGGAGCTCGTGCTTCTCCCGGTCCAGATCGCGGATGATGAGGCGCTTGGCGAGGCCGGTGACCGAGGCCACCGCACCCTCTTCGTCCTTGGCGGGGAAGCTCGTCATGAGGAGCTCTCCGGCAAGCTTGCGGTAGGGCTCGCGCACCGCGTCTATCGCGCTCGTGGACCATCCCGGCCTGGTGCGGTCGGATGCGGCCGCCACCGCCTCGCGAACGGCCTCCAGGGCCGGATGGCGGAACGGTCCCGCCAATGCCCTCGACAGCAGCTCCTGATCCACCTGGTGCCCGTACTGGAGCGCGCCGATCAGCGCATCCCGTTCCACCGCGTTGTCCGCGGTGTGCGGCAGAGTCGCCAGCGCGACGCTCGGCGGCGCTTCGCCCGCATCCGCCGGCTCGGGGTGCTCGCTGCGCTGCGGCGGCCTGTTCCCGCCCCGCGCAGCGCGCTCGACCTCGGCGTGCACGAGGGTCGGATCCATTCCGAGGCGTCGCGCGAGCACGCGCTCATAGCCGGGCCTGATCAGCCGGTCGCGGATCTCGGCGACGATCGGGGCCGCCGCGCGCAGCGCCCCGACCTGCCCTTCGACCGTCGCGAGGTCGAAGCCGTCCAGGCGCCGGTCGATCGCGAACTCGAAGAGCGGCACCTTCTGATCGAGCAGCCCGCGCACGGCCGCATCGCCGCGCTGCAGACGCAGGTCGCAGGGGTCGAGGCCGTCGGGGGCCACGGCGACGAAGGTCTGCGCGGTGAAGCGGCCCTCCTCGCTGAAGGCGCGCAGCGCCGCCTTCTGCCCGGCCTCGTCGCCGTCGAAGGTGAAGACGACCTCTCCCGAGCCCGAGTCGTCGCCCATCACACGGCGGAGCATCTTGATGTGCTCGGCACCGAACGCGGTGCCGCAGGTGGCGATCGCGGTGGTGACGCCGGCAAGGTGACAGGCCATGACGTCGGTGTAGCCCTCGACGATGAC
>CAYOTY010000106.1:8641-9158 GCA_964406995.1 uncultured Microbacterium sp. | reverse complement strand
AGCCGGTCACCGCGTGGCGGATCATCGCCGCGCACACGATCGACACGAAGATCGCGGAGCTCATCGATCAGAAGCAGGGCCTCGCCGCCCGTGCACTGGACGGTGAGGCGGCGGATGCCGCCGCGAGCGAGTCGGTGCAGCTGTCGGCGCTCATGCACCTGCTGCGCGAGGCGCTCGGCGCGCATTGAGTCCGAGCTGCCGTGGTCAGGCGGGTGAGGATCGTCTAGGGTGTGAGAGGGCAACGGCGCCGCATCCTTATTATCCCCATCTAAGGAATCATCTTCATGAAGATCGGCATTCTCACGTCCGGCGGCGACTGTCCCGGGCTCAACGCGGTCATACGAGGGATCGTGCTCAAGGGCACGACGACCTACGATCTGGAGTTCGTGGGCATTCGCGACGGGTGGCGCGGCGTCGTCGACGCCGACTTCTTCCCGCTGACCCGGCACGAGGTCAAGGGCCTGTCGAAGGTCGGCGGGACGATCCTCGGCACGAGCCGCACGAATCCCTACGAGGG
>CAYOTY010000106.1:4389-8631 GCA_964406995.1 uncultured Microbacterium sp. | reverse complement strand
CCGCGGCGGCGCGGAGAACATCGCCAAGACCCTCTACGGGCACCGGATCGACGGGATCGTCGCGATCGGCGGCGAGGGCACCCTCGCGGCGGCGGACCGCCTCGCCAAGGACGGCATCAACGTCATCGGCGTCCCCAAGACGATCGACAACGATCTGCGGGCCACCGACTACTCCTTCGGCTTCGACACCGCCGTCAGCATCGCCACCGACTGCATGGACCGCCTCCGCACGACCGGCAACTCGCACCAGCGGTGCATGATCGCCGAGGTCATGGGTCGTCACGTGGGCTGGATCGCTCTGCACGCGGGAATGGCGGCCGGCGCCCACGCGATCTGCATCCCCGAGGTTCCCATGTCGATCGACGAGATCGCGGCCCTGGTCACCAGCGCGCACGACCGTGGCCGCGCGCCGCTCGTCGTGGTCTCCGAGGGCTTCACCCTCAAGGGGATGGACGAGGCGTTCAGCGACAAGGGCCTCGACGCCTTCAACCGCCCGCGCCTGGGCGGCATCAGCGAGGTGCTGGCGCCGGAGATCGAGCGGATCACCGGCATCGAGACGCGGGCGACCGTGCTGGGTCACATCCAGCGAGGCGGCTCGCCCTCGGGCTTCGACCGCGTGCTCGCTACGCGTCTGGGCCTGCACGCCGCCGACGCGCTCGTCGACCAGGCCTGGGGGCAGATGGTGGCGCTGCGCGGCACCGACATCGTGCGGGTGCCGTTCGAGGAGGCCCTCGGCGAGCTCAACACCGTGCCCCTGTACCGCTACGAGGAGGCGGCCGCGCTGTTCGGCTGAGCCGCCAACGCGCCGGGACAGGCAAACACGCGGGAACAGGCAGTTGTCGCCGTATCCGCCTGTTCTCGCGTGTCTGCCTGTTCCGGCGCGTTCATTTCGCCAGATGCAGTCTCTGGGCGATGGCCGTGAGCACCGTCTGCTGCACGTAGCGGGGTTCGGTGTCTACCTGATGCGAATCGAATCGCAGGATCGTATAGCCGCGAAGAGCCAAGCGTGCATCGGCGCGGATGTCGCGGCGCCTGTCACCGGCCCGGCTGTGATGGGCGAAGCCATCGATCTGGATGCCGAGTCGGTCTCCGATGAGGCCGTCCAGCGGGTGCCCGTCGACCCAAGCCTGCTGCTTTACTGTGACACCGACCTCACGCATCAGGGCGACGAACCGGGACTCCTTTCCCGAGTCGGATCGCGCCCCGACCATCGATGCGAGATCGGATGCGGCGCGTGAGCGCCAGTGCACGCGTTCCAGCACGTCGAGCTCGACGATGTCGCGGCGCACGGCCGACTCCCAGATCGCGAGTGCTGCATCCTGCGGCAGGCATCGGGCGACCTGGAACAGGACGTTCAGCACCGGCTCGTCGCCGGAGCGCGGAGAAACCGGTACCGGGCCGACGGCCGTATGGATCATTACGTCAGAGGCCTGCAGACGCGAAGCGGTTCGTGGCACGGCGATGTGCACGGAATCGCTATGGATCGCCCAGAGCCCCATCTTCTCGGCGGCCGTCACGCAGGTGAGTCGCCCGCCGAGAGCTGCGGCAGCGACCCGATGCGGATCGCAATCCGGTGTCACCAGCCACGAACGGCGGATGCGGCGCAGGTCGCCGTGGGAGACGGCGCGACGCACGCTGTGTTCGGAGAAGCCCGCCGCACGCAGCTGGGTCGAATGTGCGGAGCCGTTGCGCATCCTCACCCACTGAGCAGGTGTCGAAGAGATCATGCCCTCAGTGTGGTCCGCACGCGGGGACCGTTATCTCGGAGTGCGGTGAATATGCACAACTGCCGGTTCAGTGACCGTTGTGCAGAAAGAGCCCTGCCCGCGCGAGTACAGGCAAACACGCCGCAACAGGCGATCATAGCGATATCAGCCTGTCCTGGCGCGTTTGCCTGTGCTCGCGTGTCGTCAGGCCTCCGCGAGGCCGAGGGCGTCGAGGATCCAGGCCAGCTCGAAGGCGCGCTCGCGCCAGGAGTTGTAGCGGCCGCTGACGCCGCCGTGCCCGGCGACCATCTCACATTTGAGCAGCACGTACGAGGCGCCGGCCTCGCGCAGGCGCGCCACCCACTTCGCCGGCTCCACGTAGAGCACACGCGTGTCGTTGAACGAGGTGACCGCGAGGATCCGCGGATAGTCGACGCCGTCCTGCACGTTCTCGTAGGGCGTGTACGACTTCATGTACTCGTACACCGAGGCGTCGTGCAGCGGGTCGCCCCACTCGTCCCACTCGATCACCGTCAGCGGCAGCGAGGGGTCGAGGATCGTGGTCAGCGCATCGACGAACGGCACGTTCGCCAGCACGCCCGTGAACAGCTCCGGGGCGAGATTGGCGACAGCGCCCATCAGCAGGCCTCCGGCGCTGCCGCCCTCGGCCACGAGACGGTCGGGGGAGGTGCGCCCGGTGTCGACGAGGTGCCGGGCGCTGGCCACGAAGTCGGTGAAGGTGTTGCGCTTGCGGGCGAGCTTGCCGTCCTCGTACCATTGGCGGCCCATCTCTCCGCCGCCGCGCACGTGGGCGATCGCGAAGATCACGCCGCGGTCGAGCTCGGACAGGCGCATGGTCGAGAACGCCGGATCCATGGATGCCTCGTAGGAGCCGTATCCGTACAGGTGCAGCGGGCGGGGCTCGGAGCCGGGCTCGCCGAAGGAGCGCTTCCAGACGAGTGAGATCGGCACGCGTGCGCCGTCGGATGCCGTCGCCCACTCCCTGGCCTGACCGTACTCGGCGGGGTCGTAGCCGCCGAGCACCGGCTGCTGCTTGCGCAGCAGCAGCTCCCGCGTCTCGAGCGAGAGGTCGTAGACGGTGCCGGGCGTGACGAAGGAGCCGTAGCCGAGACGCAGATAGGGGGAGGCCCACTCGGGGTTTCCGGAGGTTCCGACCGAGTACAGAGGCTCGTCGAAGGAGAGCTCCTCGACGGCGTCCGTGGCGTAGTCGAGGAGGCCGAGGCGGGTGAGTCCTTCGCGCCGGTACTCGACGGCCGCGAAGTCGCGGAAGCAGTCAACCCCCTCCAGGCGCCGGCCGGGGGTGTGGGGGAGGACGACCCTGCGCGGCCCTGCCGGGTCGGATGCGGCGACGCTCACGAGCTCGAAGTCGAGGGCGTCGTCGTTGTGGAGGATCAGCAGCCGGTCTTCGCCCTCCACGACCGCGTGATCGACGCCGTACTCGACGCCCTCGCGGCGCCGCCAGACCAGGCGCGGCTCAGCGGTGGGGTCGGCGGCGTCGACGATGTGGGTCTCGCTGGTGATGTTCGAGCCGACGCTGATGATGAGGTACCGCTTGCTGCGGGTGAGTCCGGCGCCCAGCCAGAAGCGCTCATCGGGTTCGTGGAACAGCTTCACGTCGTCGGTGAGCGGAGTGCCGAGGCGGTGCAGCCAGAGCGTGTCGGGCCGCCACGCCTCGTCGATGGTCGTGTAGAGGATTCCCTTGCCGTCGGGGGTGAAGAACGCCCCGCCGGTGTTGGGGATCTCGTCGGGCAGCGTCTGTGCGGTCACCAGGTCGCGCACGTGCACCGTGTAGCGCTCGTCGCCCTCGAAATCGGTGGACCACAGCAGGAGGGTCGCATCCTCGGAGGTCCCGAGAGAACCCAGGGAGAAGAATTCGTGGCCTTCCGCCTCGGCGTTCCCGTCGAGCAGGATCTCCTCGCCGGGCACGGGAACCCCGGGCTCGAGAACCGGCGGGTCCCACTCGTCCGGGGCGGCGGCGGCGCGGCAGTGCAGGGCGTACTGCGCTCCCTCGACGACACGGCTGTAGTACCACCAGTCTCCGCGGCGGCTCGGCACCGACAGGTCGGTCTCGAGGGTGCGCGCCTTGATCTCGCCGAAGATGCGCTCGCGCAGCCCTTCCAGATGCGCGGTGCGCGTCTCGGTGTATGCGTTCTCCGCTTCGAGATGCGAGATCACCTCGGGATCGTCCTTCGCGCGCAGCCACTCGTAGGGGTCGTCGAAAGAGTCGCCGTGATGGGTGCGGAGGTGGGATCGGCGCGCGGCCTGCGGCGCCTGAGGGAGATTAGCAGTCACCCCTCCCACGTTAGCCGAGGGGAAGTTGACCGGAGACGGTGACGGTGGGAGACTTTTGCGGGGCCGGTTAACGGGAAATGAACCCACGGCGAACTCTTCGTTCGCCACGTCGATCACGTCGACATCTCTCTTCCTGGAAAACGACGGAAAGCGAACGGTGGAAACCGCAGCCCTCATTGTCCTGCTGGTCATCGCACTGGCACTGTTCTTCGACTTCACCAAC
>CAYOTY010000106.1:0-4379 GCA_964406995.1 uncultured Microbacterium sp. | reverse complement strand
TCACCAACGGCTTTCACGACACGGCGAACGCCATGGCGACGCCGATCGCGACCGGGGCGCTCAAGCCCAAGACCGCGGTGCTGCTGGCCGCGATCCTCAACCTCATCGGAGCCTTCCTGTCGGTCGAGGTGGCCAAGACCATCTCGGGCGGCATGATCCGCGAAGAGCAGCTCGTCGGAACCGACATCTTCCCGGCGCTGATCTTCGCGGGACTCATCGGCGCGATCGCCTGGAACATGTTCACCTGGCTCCTGGGGCTTCCCTCCAGCTCTTCTCATGCGCTCTTCGGCGGTCTGATCGGGGCCACGCTCGTCGGCGTCGGCGCCTCGGGCATCGACTTCGGCGTCGTGCTGTCGAAGGTGATCCTTCCCGCGCTCATCGCGCCGCTGACGGCGGGCGTCATCGCCTTCACGGTGACGAAGATCGCCTATGCGGTCACCCGTCGCTACGACGACAAGCCCGACGGGCGCGACGGCTTCCGCTGGGGTCAGATCTTCACCTCCTCGCTCGTCGCGCTCGCGCACGGCACCAACGACGCGCAGAAGACGATGGGCGTCATCACGCTCGCGCTCATCTCGGTCGGCTGGCAGTCGGCGGCCCACCACGAGCCGCAGTTCTGGGTGATCGTGGCCTGTGCTGTGACGATCGCGCTCGGCACCTATCTCGGCGGCTGGCGCATCATCCGCACCCTCGGCAAGGGGCTCACCGACGTCAAGCCCGCGCAGGGCTTCTCCGCCGAGGCCTCGACCTCGGCGACGATCCTCGCCTCCTCGGCGCTGGGCTTCGCCCTGTCGACGACGCAGGTGGCCTCCGGATCGGTGATCGGCTCGGGGCTCGGCCGCCGCGGCGCCGCGGTGCGATGGCGGACCGCCGGGCGCATCGCCCTGGGCTGGCTGTTCACCCTGCCCGCGGCCGGTGCCGTCGGAGCGCTGGCGGCGCTGCTGGTGGTCTGGCTGGGCCTGTGGGGCGTCGGTCTGAACGCCGTGCTCGCCGTGGTCGTGATCGTCGGGCTCTTCCTGTACTCCAAGCGCAACGAGGTCAACGCCTCCAACGCGATGCACGACGTGGCCGAGTCGGGCCTGGCCGTCGAGGTGCCCGACTCGCCGCCGCCGACGAAGCGCCAGCTGCGCATCATCCGTCAGCAGGAGGCGGAGAGGGCCCGCAGGAAGAAGCAGGCCGAGAGAGCCGAGCGCGCCCGGAAGAACAGCGAGGCGAAGAAGAACGGCAAGACCAAGAAGAACCGGGGTGCGAGCTCGCCCGCCACACCCCAGGCCGGACCCGGAGCGGATGCCGCATCCGCCGCCGAGGAGCCGACGGAGGTGAGCAAGTGAACGTCTCCATCGACTGGGTCGCGTTCCTCCAGGTCTTCGTGGCCTCGATGCTCGGCGCCGTGACCGTGGTGACCTTCTACGCTCTGGGGCTGCGGCTGATGGTGCGCAGCGGCCGCGCACCGGTGGTCACGCCCGCGGAGTTCACCGACGCGATCACGATCATCAGCCCGAAGGAGGCGAGGAAGGCGGCGAAGCTGGCCGCGAAGGCCGCGAAGAAGAGCCCGCTCACGCCCTTCCAGAAGAGGCTGGCCTTCCTCGGCGCCTGCCTGTGCTTCGGCGCGTGCGCCCTGGCGGTGCTCACGGGGATCTACGTCCTCGTCGTGGGGCACTGAGCGGTCTCAGCGAGGCTCTCCTATCGGTTCACATCGACGAAGGGCCCGAGCGTCACGGGCGTGTACCACGATGGAAAGAGTGTCACCGTCGCTTCGGCCGGGCCATCGTGGTGGACCCCCACCTCCACGAGGTAGACGGGGCCGGGCGCGCCCGAGGGCTCTGTGACCCCGCCCATCGGGCCGAGTACTTGCACGAGCACATTCGTTCCTGCTCCGGGTTGCAGGCCGGGAGGCTCGACGAACTGCGTCGAGGTGACGTCTGGCCAGCGGATCTCGATATCAGGTCTCGCGGGCGGCGTGAGATGGATGTAGATGATCCAGGTTCCTGTGCTGGCGTTCCGCTCGACGCTGAACGGTGTGATCGTTCCGAGGCCGGTCTCGCTCGCACTGCTCATCGGCACGGCCACGGATGCGGCGACGACCGGCAGTGCCCACGCGGCAGTGCGAATGACGGCTCTTCTACTGAGTTCTGGGGAGGGAAGGGATTCGGACGACACAGTTCCACGATAGGAAGCTCTGATGGCGTGGGGGAGGCCAGAATCCTGCCACGGCAGGAAGACGCCGTCGCGCCTCTTCGATCGAGCGTGCCCCGAGCGGCGGTAGGCAGCAGTGCGCGCGTATGCTCGGAGAAGGTGTTCGACAGGTGAGGAGAGACGCTGTGGCATATGTCCCCTCGCCGTCTCCCGACGACGAGAACGACACTCCAGACAAAAGCATCGACACAGTGGATGCCGTGCTCTCCGCGGCGCTGCGAGGTGCGGGGACGATTGCCTCATTGGTTCAGGAGACCGGCTTTCCGGCTCACACGGTCGAGGGCGCAGTGGAGGTGCTCTCCGGTCGAGGCTGGTTGATCCGCGAGGGGAGCCGTCTGCTCGCCTGCGCACCCACCGACCATCTGCGGGTCGCGGTAGCGGAGAGGATGCGACATATCCAGGATGCGCTGGAGGGCATCGACGAAGAGTTCGTTTCGTTGTCCGACCAGCTCCAGGAGTGGATGCTCGGTCGCAGGTTGCAGAGCGGAGAGTTCTCCCTCGAGGTGCTCGGCGGAGCACACCTCATCCGGGAGCTGTGGTCGGGGCGCTTCTCCGTACGCGTCCCCGAACAGGTCCGTCTCATGGCCGACGGGCTCGATCTCATTCGTGCTTTCCGCATCCCTGAACTCGACGATGCAGAGGCGTTCATCCGGCAGCACGCGCTCGCCGTGCGCTGTCTGCTGCCGGCGAGCGCGCGGCAGAACCGGGAACAGGAGGACTCGTTGATCGCCCCCTCGGTGCAGTTGCGCGTCACGGGGGAGGAGCGCACCTGGTTCATGGTGCATGACGACACACTCGTCGTTCCGCTCTCTCCTGATGCGGGGCTCGGTGGAAACGTCCTGGTCATCACCGCACAGCCCTTGGCGGCGCTGGCTGCGCGCTCCTTCGACGACGTCTGGAGTCGCGCCCAGCCCGTGCCCACGACGGAGCAGGGGTGGGGGCCGCTGTTGCGCCTGCTCGCCGAAGGCCTCACCGTCGAGTCTGCGGCGCGGATACTCGGTTTGTCCGAACGCACCGCTCGCCGTCGTATCGCAGAGGCGATGAGCCACCATCGTGTCGAGGGGCTCTTCGCACTCGGAATGGCCTGGCAACGCCGCGAGAGTGACGGATCCTCGGTGGGCGGCTACGCGTAGGCTGAGGACATGTCCGCACGCCACGCCTTCGGCCAGCATCCCCCCGCGTCGCACACGATCGTCCACCTGAGCGATCCGCACTTCCTGGCCGGCGGTGCCCCGCTGGGCGGGCGCTTCGACGTGGAGGAGAACTTCGCCCGCACGCTGGCGGCGATCGAGCAGGCCGCTCCGCAGCCGGATGCCGTGGTGATCACGGGCGATCTGGCCGATCTGGGAGAGCCGGATGCCTACCGTCGCCTCCGTGCCGCGCTCGATCCCTTCGCCGCACGGCTGGGAGCGCCGATCGTCTGGGTGGCGGGCAACCACGACGAGCGCCCCGCGCTGCGCCAGGAGCTGCTGGGGCTGGCGCCCACCCAGGAGCCGGTCACGAGCGTCTGGGATCTGAACGGGCTTCGCGTGATCGCACTGGACTCGAGCGTTCCGGGATGGCATCACGGGGCGCTGGACCGCCGGCAGCTGGAGTGGCTCGTCGCGGAGCTGGCCACACCGGCGCCGCACGGCACGCTCCTGGCGATGCATCACCCGCCGCTGCCGAGCCATGTGCCCTTCTTCGGGATCCTCGAGCTGCAGCACCAGGAGCACCTCGCCGAGGCGATCGCCGGCAGCGACGTGCGCGGCATCCTCGCCGGTCACCTCCACTACTCCTCGACCGGCACCTTCGCGGGGGTGCCGGTGAGCGTCGCGAGCGCCACCTGCTACACGATGGACCTCGCCCGCCCCGCCGTCGAGGTCAACGGCATGGATGCGGCGCAGTCGTTCCAGCTCGTGCACGTCTACCCCGACACGATCACGCACACGGTGGTGCCGGTGGTCGATGCGGTCACGGGTGATTTCTTCAGCGCCGAGTGGACCGAGCGGATGGCGCTGCTGAGCCCCGCCGAGAGGCTGGAGATCTTCTCCCGGAAGCCGGAGCGCGGCATAGGATAGGAGGCATCCCCCTCCTGTACCCGCCACGACCCACAAGGATGTGACATGGCCGCTGCGCCTGCACCCACTCGGACCGAGTCCGACTCCCTCGGAAGCATGGAGATCCCCGCGGATGCCTACTGG
>CAYOTY010000105.1:0-9248 GCA_964406995.1 uncultured Microbacterium sp. | reverse complement strand
AGTCCTGGGCGCCGATCTGGCGGAGCGCGTCGATGTTGCGGGCATCGGCCTGCACGGCATGGGTGACGCGCTCGGACCATTTCTGCACGAGCTCGAGGTTCTCGTCGATCGCGAGGACCTCGCGGTCGAGCCGGTCCAGCTCCCCGGCGCAGGCGGCGCCGAAGCGGCCGAGGCCGATGACCAGTACGGGGACGTCGCGCTTGAGGGTGTCAGCCAACGATCGGCCTTTCCACGGGCAGCGAGTACCGCTGCGTGCGGCTCGTCGCGGCCACTGCCGCGGCGAGAGTCACTGTACCAACCCGGCCCATGAAGATGGTGACGGCGAGGACGAAGGACGCGGAGTCGGGGAGCTCGCCGGCCAGCCCGGTGCTGAGTCCGGCGGTCGCGAAGCCCGAGATCACCTCGAAGAGCACGCGCTCCAGCGGCGCCTGGGTGAGGTGCACGATGACGATCGTGGCGATCGCGATGATCGTCGCCGCCCACGCCACGACGCTCATCGCCACCCGCTGCACGTCGCTGGGGATGCGCCGCCCGAACGCCTGCACGCTCTGGCGCCCTCGTGCCTCGGACCACACGGCGATCGCGAGGACCGCCAGCGTCGTGACCTTGATCCCTCCGGCCGTCGACGCCGAGCCTCCGCCGACGAACATCAGCATGCAGGTCACCAGCACCGAGGCGCCGCTGAGCTCGTTCGGGTCGATCACGGAGAACCCGCCCGAGCGCGTCATCGCCGAGAGGAACAGGGCGTTCATCGAGGTCTCCACGGCATCCATCTGCCCGAAGGTGCGCGGGTTGTCGAACTCGAGGATGACGTAGACGACGGCACCGGCGAAGAACAGCAGGACCGTCGTGATGAGGGTGAGCTTGGAGTGCAGTGACCACCGGCGGACGTGCCAGGCATGCTTGGCGAGCGTGTAGATCACGGGGAACCCGATGCTGCCCAGGAACACGCCTGCCATCAGCAGGATGAGCACGAGGTAGTCGTCGGCGAACATCGCCACCCCGCCGTCGTTCGGAGTGAACCCCGTGTTCGTGAACGCCATCGCGGCGTAGTACGGTGCCTCCCAGAGCGCGGCAAGGGGGTCGATGCCGGCCATCACGAGCCCCGGGTACAGCAGCACGGCCAGGGTCAGCTCGATCACGATCGTCGAGATCGCCACCGTGCGCAGCAGCTGGCCCACCTCGCCCAGCCGCACGGTCTGGCTCTCGTTGACAGGCCCCCCGTGTGCGCGCAGCGGGTTGGAGTCGCCCGCGGCCATGAGCTTGGCGCGCAGCCCCAGGCGCTTGGAGATCACCATGCCCAGGATCGAGGCGAGGGTCAGCGCCCCGAGTCCGCCGATGTTCACGCCGACGAAGAGGAGCACATGCCCGAACCACGACCAGTGCGTGGCCATGTCCACCGCCGACAGCCCCGTCACGCAGATCGTCGAGACCGCGGTGAACAGGGCGTCGGCCAGCGGGGTCACCGTGCCGTCGGCGGAGGCGGCCGGCAGCGAGAACAGCGCGGTGAAGACCAGGATCAGCAGGCTGAAGACGGCGATCGCGAAGCGGGAGGGCGAGGCCGTGACGGTGTCGCGCAGCATCCGCACCGTGCGCCGGACGATCCCGACGGGCGGGGAGAACGGAGTCGGACGAGCCACCTTTCCCCCTTTCCGGAGAACCTCGGCGAGCCTTCGTCATGGTACTCCCGGCTGAGGGCGACTAACCTGATGACATGACCGACATCTTCGACGTGATCGCAGACGGCACGAGGCGCGACATCCTGCAGCTCCTCTTGCGCCGTGCATCCGATGCGGATGCCGGAACGAGCGTCAGCGAGATCGTGAACGATCTCGGCATCAGCCAGCCCACCGTCTCCAAGCATCTGAAGGTGCTCCGCGACGCGGAGCTGGTGACGGTCCGAGAAGACGGGCAGCGACGCTTCTACAGTCTCTCGGTCGGCCCGCTGGAAGAGGTCGACGACTGGCTCGTGCCCTTCCTCGTGGACGCCTTCGGCGATGACGCCCCCGACATCCCGTACCCCACGGCCCCCCTCCCGGAGGGTGCCGTGCACGCGGCGGAGGCTGTCGGACGGGCCGCTGCATCCGCGAAGCACGTCGTGCAGACGGCCCTCAAGCGCCTGGGGGCGTGAGCCTGCGCTGACGTTCGTTGTGCAGGAGCGTCATGCGGTTGTGCAGGAGCAGTACCTCTAGAAGAGGGTCTGTTGCCGCTTCTCCTGCTTTCCGTCGGCGTCGGTCCTGCACAACGGCCGCTGCCTCCTGCGCAATGGACGTGCGGGAGCGGCACCATCGGACACGCCTGACCTGAGGAGGAGTCAGCGGCGTCCCGCCTTCCGGCCGAACAGCCAGGCCCCCCAGATCACGGCCACCGCGAGGATGAGTACGCACCAGAACAGCGCCCAGAGCGGTTCGGCATCCAGCGGTGTGCCCATGAGCAGACCGCGGATCGTCTCGACGATCGGCGTGATCGGCTGGTTGCCGGCGATCGGCTGCAGCCAGGAGGGCATGGTCGACACCGGGGCGAAGGCGCTGGACAGGTACGGCAGGAACAGCAGGATGAACCCGTAGCCGTTCGCCGCCTCGGGGGATCCGGAGGCCAGGCCGATCGCGGCGAACAGGTAAGTGATCGCGAGGATGTACAGCGCGATGAGTGCGCCGGCGGCGCCCCATTCCCAGAGGTTCGCGGTCGGGCGGAAGCCCACGAGCACGCCGACGCCGATGACGACGGCGGTGGCGATGAGGTTGCGCAGCAGGCTCGCCACGACGTGCCCGGTCAGCACGGCCCCCGCCCGCAGCGGCATCGTGCGGAAGCGGTCGATGATGCCGGTGCGCATGTCGTTGGCGACATACACCGCCGTCGAAGAGGCGCCGAAGCCGGCGCAGATGAGGATGATCCCCGGCACCACGTAGTCGACGTAGCCGCCGGTCGCATCCAGCGCGCCGCCGAACACCCAGGTGAACAGCAGCATGAGCATGACCGGCAGCATGATCGCCATGAGCAGCGACTCGCCGTCGCGCAGCGAGTGGCGCATGCTCCGGCCGACGAAGATGCTCTCCGCGGTCACGCCTCGCAGACGTGGTCGGATGCCCGGGGCTCCTGAATCTGTCGACGTGCCCGAAATCGGGGAAAGCGCCTGGGTGCTCATGCGTCCTCCTTCACGAGGGTCTGGGAATCGGATGCCGTCAGCGCCAGGAACACATCGTCCAGGCTCGGTCGGCGCAGGGTCACGACGCCGTCGACGCCGGCCTCGTCGAGGGCGTCGACCGCCTCGCGCAGTCCGCGGACGGTGCCGTCGGTGGGAATCTCGCGCAGCAGTTCGCCGTGCGCATCGTGCAGTTCGACGGTGTCGCCGCCGATGCGGGCCTTGAGCTCGGCGGCGGTGCCCTCGGCCGCGATACGGCCCTCGTGGAGCACCGCGATGCGGTCGGCGAGCTGATCGGCCTCCTCCAGATACTGCGTCGTGAGGAAGACGGTCGTGCCGGCGTCCGCGAGCGTGCGGATGATCTCCCACAGATCGCGGCGGCTGCGGGTGTCGAGCCCGGTGGTCGGCTCGTCGAGGAAGAGCACCTGCGGGGTGACCACGAAGCTGAGGGCCAGATCGAGGCGCCGGCGCATGCCGCCGGAGTAGGTGCGCACGAGGCGGTTCGCGGCATCCGACAGTCCGAACTGGGCGATGAGCTCGGTTGCTCGCGCCCGCGCGGCGGAGCGGCCGAGCCCCGACAGCCGGGCGAACATCACGACGTTCTCGGTCGCGGTGAGGGCGTCGTCGACGGCGGCGGACTGACCGGTCAGGCTGATGCGGCGGGTCACTTCGGCGACCTGGGTGCGCACGTCGAGACCGAGGACACGGGCGGTTCCGGCGTCGGGGGAGACGAGGGTGGTGAGGATGCCTACGGCGGTGGTCTTTCCGGCGCCGTTCGGGCCGAGCAGGGCGAAGATCGAGCCGGCGGCGACGGTGAGATCGACGCCGTCGAGCACGGTGTTCGCGCCGAAGCTCTTACGCAGGCCCTGCACGTCGATGGCGGGTGGGGCCGCTTCGGCTCCCTTTCGGTCGCTCTGTACTGGCATGGGCGCGTCCTTTCGCTGTTCTGTGTATGGATGAAACTGTTTATGAATATAACATACTGTTTATCAGGTAGACAGTTCTAGACTGGGGGCATGGTCGAGCAGAGTGAACCGGAGCTGCCGCGCGGCATCGCGCTCGCATGGGGTGTCGCTGCAGCGCCGCAGCGCGGGCCCAAGCGCGAGATGTCCGTGGAGCGGATCGTCGACGTCGCGGTCGAGATCGCAGACGCCGACGGGCTCTCTGCGGTGTCCATGGCGGCCGTCGCCGCCAAGCTCGGCTACACCCCGATGTCGCTGTACCGGTACGTCTCCGCGAAGGACGACCTCGTCCTGCTCATGGCAGAGGAGGCCACGGGACTGCCCTCGGAGGCGTCGCGCGAGGGCACCTGGCGGGAGCGGCTCGAGAGCCTGTACGCCGAGCAGGTGAGCAGCTACCTCGCCCACCCCTGGGGGCTGGAGGTTCCGATCAGCGGCGTGCCGGTGACCCCCAACAGCGCCGCATGGATGGATGCCGGTCTGCACGCGCTCGCCGAGACGCCGCTGACCCACGAGGAGCGCATCTCGGTCATGCTGATGGTCACCGGGCTCGCTCGCTGGACCGGAATCGTCTTCGCCGGCTATGACCGCGGGGCACGTGAGAGCGGGCTGAGCACCGAGGAGATCACCGTCCGCGACGACGCGCTCTTCCGCGAGCTCATCACCGCCGATGCCTTCCCGAGCCTTCGTGAGGCCATCGACGCCGGGGTGTTCCTCGACGACCACGATCCTTTCGCCTTCGGCCTTGCGCGAGCGCTCGACGGCGTGGCCGCCTACATCGAGGGGATCGAGGCGGGCGGCGAGCGCGAGCGGCCCGGTTCTGCGGACGTGCCTGCCATCCCCGGTCTCGACGAGGACAAGCGCGTCCGCGAGGCGCGCAAGGCCGTGCGCGAGGCGGAGAAGGCCCTCCGCGCCGCACGAAAGCTCGAACGGCAGGCCGCACGCGAGGCCGAGGAGCGCCTCGCGCGGAAGCATTCCTGAGCGCGGCGGGCGACGGCATCCGTTTTCACATCTGCCACACGGGTTTACACACGTCGCATCCCTGCCCTAGAGTGTGCTGATGGGAAAGGGAGAGGGAATGTCTGAGGTTTCTGACGCGCGGTTCCTCACGGTCGCCGAGGTCGCCGATATCATGCGGGTCTCGAAGATGACCGTCTATCGGCTCGTGCACTCGGGGGAGCTCCCCGCGATCCGCTTCGGCCGCAGCTACCGCGTGCCCGAGTCGGCCGTCACCGACGCTCTCCAGCGCCCGATCGCCGACGTCGGCTGACCTGTTCAGGTTTGATAGACTGATCCGAGGCATTTTTCCTGCCTTCACCCGGGTGTCCCATGCAGACTGCGACATCCAACCCCTGACTTAGTGAGGTTTCCGTGGGTTCAGTCATCAAGAAGCGCCGCAAGCGCATGGCGAAGAAGAAGCACCGCAAGCTGCTTCGCAAGACTCGTCACCAGCGCCGCAACAAGAAGTAAGCGCCTTCAGCAAGCTCAGGGACCATAGGCATCACCACGCCTATCCGGTCCCTGTTCTTGTCTGCGCCCGGCATCCGGCCCCGACCCACCTCGGAGAGAACATGAAGTCGATCACCGTCGAGCAGCTCGCAGCCCGCACCGGCACGCCGCTCATCGATGTGCGCGAGCGCGACGAGTTCGCCGCCGGGCACGTTCCCGGCGCCGTGAACCTGCCGATGTCCGAACTTGGCGAACGCCTCGAAGAGCTCCCCGCCGAGGCCTTCGACGTCATCTGCCAGGCCGGCGGCCGCTCGGCACGCGTCGTCGAGGCGCTCGAAGCCCGTGGCTACGACGCCACCAACGTCGACGGCGGCACCGGTGAGTGGATCGCCCAGGGGCGCGACGTCGAGGTCCCCCAGGCGTGACGACGATCACGGTCATCGGCAAGCCGGGGTGCCACCTGTGCCCCACGGCGCTGGAGATCGTGGAGACCGTCGTCGCCGGGCTCCCGGATGAGATCGGCGACGGCATCGAGATCGTCGAGGAATCGATCGAGGACGACCCCGCGCTCCATGAGCTGTGGTGGGAGAAGATCCCCGTGGTGCTCGTGGACGGTCAGTTCCACGCGCAGTGGCGGGTGTCGGCCGAGAGGCTGCGAGAGAGGCTGGAGGCCCGAAGGTGATTCGACATGTGGTCATGTGGAAGCTGAAGACGACGGATGCCGCGGAGCGCACTGCGCAGGCATCCGAGATCGCCGCCCGGCTGAACGCCCTGGAGGGCGTCGTCCCGGAGATCCTGTCGATCTCCGCGGGGGCGAACGGTGCCTACCCGGAGTCGAACTGGGACGCGGTGCTCGTCGCCGACTTCGCCTCCCTCGATGCGCTGGAGGCCTACAAGGTCCATCCGGCGCACGAAGAGGCCGGCCGATACATCCAGTCGGTGGTCTCCGACCGGGTCGCCGTCGACGTCGAGGTCTAGCGAGCTCGCTGCATTCGCCCGCCTGACAGCGGTAGACCCCGTTTCGCGCGAGAAACCCGGTGATCCGGGGTTCTCCACGCGAAACAGGGTCTATCGATGAGGCTCAGACCTCGACGACCTCGGCGTCGGCGGCGTTGCGACGCACGGAGTCGATGCCGTTCAGGGCGCCCGACTTCGAGGCGTATCCCTCGCTGACGGCGATGGTCTCGCCGTTGCCGGCCTTGAGGCGGAAGCGGTACTCGCCCGCCTTGTCGGTGTACAGCTCGAACTTGCCTGCCATGGGGATCCTCTCTCGGGTGTGCCGGGGCGTGATCGCCCCCTTCCGATGACGTTAGCGCTCGCCGGCCCCCGCCGGAAGATGCGATTCGCCGGTGTCGTGCGCGGGCTGCGCGGCGGATGCGGGAAGATGGTGCCATGCACTCGTTCCTGTTCCGGTGCTCCGCAGGCTGAGCGCGTGGACCTCGGCGCCTTCTTCGGTCTTCCGCAGCTGACCTGGATCATCCTGCTGCTGGTCGTGGCGGCCGCCTTCGCCGCCGGGTGGATGGATGCCGTCGTCGGCGGGGGCGGGCTGCTGCAGCTCCCGGCCCTGCTGCTGATCCCCGGGATCGCTCCGGTGCAGGCCCTGGCCACGAACAAGCTCGGCTCGGTCTTCGGCACGGCCACCAGCAGCGTCACCTATTACCGGCGGGTGAGACCCGACATCCGCACAGCGCTGCCGATGGCCGCCGTGGCGCTGGCCGGGGCGTTCGGGGGTGCGGCGGTGGCTACCGTGCTGCCCGCATCCGCGTTCAAGCCGATCATCGTGGTGGCGCTGCTCGCGGTCGCGCTCATCACGGCGTTCCGTCCGCACCTGGGCATCGCCACGGCGCTGCGCTTCTCCGGGCACAAGCACCACGTCGTCGCCGGGCTCGCCGGGCTCGCGATCGGGTTTTACGACGGGCTGCTGGGGCCGGGCACCGGCACCTTCCTGGTGATGGCGCTGGTGGGACTGCTCGGCTACGACTTCCTCCAGGCCAGCGCCAAGGCGAAGATCGTCAACCTCGCGACCAACCTCGGAGCGCTGCTGCTGTTCATCCCGCACGGTGCCGTGCTGTGGAAGCTCGGCCTCGTGCTGGCGGTGGCGAACGTCGCCGGCAGCTACCTCGGTTCTCGCATGGCGATCGCCCGCGGCTCGCGGTTCATCCGCGTGATCTTCCTCGTCGTGGTGATCGCCCTCATCGGCAAGCTCGGCGTCGACATCTGGCACGAGAACATCGCGCCGCTGCTCAGCGCTGTGCGCGACGTACCATGAACTCGACCGCCTCGTTCATGTTGATCGGATGCACGCTCGTCTCCGGATGCTGCGAGGGCCAGACGCGCAGGATCTCATCGACGAACCCCTGTCCGACGTCGTCGACCCCCTGGAAGTCGATGTCGATATCGCTGAAGTCGCCCATGTCCGCCATGACGCGGCGTGCTTCCGAGCGTGAGACGAAGGCGACGCCGGAGCCGAAGAGCTTGACGACCGGCCGTGATCGGGTGAAGCGCAGGTCATCGTCGGTGAACTCCTCGAACACCGATCGAAGCGTGCGCGGTGCAGGACGGGCGACGACCACCTCCACTGCGGTGCCCGTCGTGACGGGAGAGACGCCGAGTGCCGTGTCTCCTCGTGTGTTGTCCACGGTGAGGCGGAGTGCGTTCGCCGAGAGACGGAACAGCTTCACCGCCTTGGAGGTGAAGAAGATCCCCTCGCCGGTGTGACGATCCGGCAAGGTCGTCCTCTTTCCCTTCGTGAGTTCGGCGGCCGCCTCGATCTCACTGTCCAGTTCCAGGCCTTGCCTCAGATGGGCGAAGATGCCGCGTCCGTCGTCGGCGATCCGGAACGAGAGGCCCTGCGGGTCTGCCCATAGTTCGATGCGCGCCTTTTCGCCTCCGCTGTGATCGATGGCGTTGTTCAGCATCTCAGTGAAGGCATAGGACGCGATCTTTCCCGACTCATCGCCCAGATCGAGCGCAAGGTCCGACGCGGCGCGCGCCCATACTTCTGCCTCGTCCACCTCGCGCAGGGCCACGGTGTCGCTCCAGTCGGCGCCTTCCGGAGGAAGGATCGCGGACTGCTCGTCGGAACCGGACAGTGCGGCACGCACCGTGGAGATGTCGAACAGGCGATGGCCGCCAGGGGAGCGAAAGGACGGAATCTTCTCGCGATCGGCGAGCGCGCGCAGTCGACGGACGGAGATGCCGAGCTCATCGGCAAGCTGCCCTATTCGAACGTGGTTCTTCTCCGTCATCACACCCCAAAAATCTACCTCAATATGTAGATTCTCTTTGATCCGTGCGAGAAAATCTACCTAAATTTGTAGATTCAGCCGTTTCATCTCTCGACGAATCTCTGCATGAGGGAGATTCGAGGGGGATCAGTCCTCGGCATCCGGGTCGAAGTCGACGCCGGCCTCGGCGCGCTGCTCGGGGGTGATCGGGGCCGGAGCCTCGGTGAGCGGGTCGAAGCCGCCGCCGGACTTCGGGAAGGCGATCACCTCGCGGATCGACTCCGCCTTGCTCAGGTGCTGCAGCACCCGATCCATGCCCAGCGCGATGCCGCCGTGGGGCGGGGCGCCGAAGCGGAAGGCGTCGAGCAGGAAGCCGAACTTCTCCTGCGCGTCCTCCTCCGACAGGCCCATCACGGCGAAGACGCGCTTCTGGACGTCTTCGCGGTGGATGCGAATCGAGCCGCCGCCGAG
>CAYOTY010000104.1:5284-9280 GCA_964406995.1 uncultured Microbacterium sp. | reverse complement strand
GCAGGATCGGGACGGCCGCGCGCGAGAGCATGAAGGTGCCGCGCACGTTGACGTCCTGCATGAGGTCGTACTTCTTCGCGGCCAGATCGAGCGAGCCTGCGAGGTCGATGACGCTCGCGTTGTTGATGACGATGTCGATGCCGTCGAACTCTCCCTGCGTCTTGAGGACGGCCTCGGTGATGTCGTCGTCGCTGCGCACGTCGCCGACGATCGGCAGCGCCTGACCTCCGGCAGCGCGGATCGCCTCGGCCGCCGAGTGCACGGTTCCTTCGAGCTTCGGATGCGGGGTGTCGGTCTTGGCCATCAGCGCGATGTTGGCGCCGTCGGCGGCCGCGCGCAGCGCGATCGCCAGGCCGATGCCGCGGCTTCCGCCGGACATGAGGATGGTCCTGCCGGCCAGTTTCTTCTCGGTCATCGTCGCTCCTTCATGCGTGGGTCAGGGGTCACTTCGGCGCCATGCGGATGGCGCCGTCGAGGCGGATCGTCTCGCCGTTGAGGTAGCCGTTCTCGGCGATGTGCTTGACGAGCTCGGCGTACTCGCCCGGACGGCCGAGACGGGAGGGGTAGGGAACCTGCTGGCCCAGAGACTCCTGGGCAGCCTCGGGGAGGCCCTTGAGCATGGGCGTCTCCATGATGCCCGGGGCGATCGTGCACACCCGGATGCCGTAGCGGGCCAGCTCCCGCGCGATCGGCAGCGTCATCGCGTGCACCCCGCCCTTAGAGGCGGAGTAGGCGGGCTGGCCGATCTGGCCGTCGAAGGCCGCCACGCTGGCGGTGTTCACGACGACGCCGCGATCGCCCGAGACATCCGGATCGTTCTTCGCGATGACGGCGGCGGCCTGCTGGGTGACGTTGAAGGTGCCGATGAGATTGATGCGGATGACGCGTTCGAAGTCCTCCAGCGCCGAAGGGCCGCCGTCTCGGTCGAGCACCTTGGCGGGCGGGGCGATGCCCGCGCAGTTGACGACGATGCGCAGCGGGGCGCTCTGGTTCGCGGCCTGGACGGCGGATGCGGCATCCGTCGCGCTGGTCACGTCACCCGCGACGAAGGCGCCGCCGATCTCCTCGGCGCGCTCGGCGCCGGACGAGCTCGGAAGGTCGAGGAGGGTGACGTGGGCGCCCGCCTCGGCGAGCAGCTGGGCGGTGGCGAGCCCGAGACCGGAGGCACCACCGGTGATGAGGGCTCCTGCTCCGGAAACCTGCATGCGATTCTCCTTTGAACAACCTGCAACCGAGTCTCAGCGTATATGACTCCCAGTGCCACCCTGGAATCGATGGCACACCTGGTGTTTGCTGGGGTCATGGAACTGCGTGTGAAGCGAGCCTACGACACGGCCGAACCCGGCGACGGGTTCCGGGTGCTCGTCGATCGGCTCTGGCCGCGAGGCGTCTCGAAGGAGCGGGCCGCCATCGACCTCTGGGCCAAGGACACCGCCCCGAGCCCCGACCTCCGCCGCGCCTGGCATGCCGCCCCCGCAGAGGAGTGGGGCAGCTATGCCGACCGCTATCGCGCAGAGCTCGCCGGCGAGACCGCGCCCGCGCTGGCGGCACTGGCCGCCGAGCTGCGGCGGCATCCGGTCGTCACCCTCGTCTACGCGGCCCACGACACCGAGCACAACCATGCCGTGGTGCTCCAGGAGGCCCTGCGGCCGCTGCTGCCCGAGTGATCCCGACGGAGCCTGGGCAGCGCGCGACCGGGGCCTGGCGGAGGGAACAGCACGGAGGGCATCGGGGTTGCATCCGACATGGACACCAAACTCGCCCCGGCCACGAAGATGGGAGCGGTCACGCTGCTCGTCGGCGACCTCGACGCGATGACGCGCTTCTACCGCGACGTGATCAACCTCCGGGTGCTGCGCGCGGAGGGCGATGTCGTGGCCCTCGGCCGCGGCGGCGAAGAGCTCGTGATCCTCCGGCACGATCCGGCACTCAGGCACGCCGCCGCGGGATCGGCGGGTCTCTTCCACACCGCGATCCTGTTCGAGTCCCGCGAGGCCCTGGCCGCGGTCGTCTACTCGGTCGCCCAGCACGCCCCGCAGCTGTTCACCGGGAGCTCCGACCACCTCGTCAGCCAGGCGTTCTACCTCGACGACCCCGAGGGCAACGGCATCGAGCTGTACTGGGACCGCGACCGCACAGAGTGGTCCTGGACCCACGGCCAGGTCGAGATGGCGACGCTCTACCTCGATCCCAACCAGTTCCTGCGCGAGCACCTCACCGAGGCTGCGGCGTCGGGGACGACGCAGGCGGATGCCGCATCCATCGGCCACGTCCACCTCTCCGTCGGCGACGTGGGCACCGCCCGCGACTTCTACGTCGACCGGCTCGGCTTCGACGCGACCGCCGCGTTCCGCGACAGCGCCCTTTTCGTCAGCGCCGGCGGCTATCACCACCACATGGCGATGAACACCTGGGCGTCCCGCGGAGCAGGACCCCGGATGCCGGCCCTCGGCCTCGGCCGGGTCGACCTCGCCCTCCCCGACGCCGACGCCCTCGGCGAGCTGGGCGAGCGCCTCGCGCACTTCCGGATGCCGGTGGCCGACGACGGGAGGACGCTGACGTTCGCCGACCCGTGGAACAACACGCTGCTCGCGACGGTGGCGTGACCTGCGGCGTGCGACAGCGCCCCGTCCCCCGAGAGGGGTAGCCGGGGATCATGCCGAGGCGCGGACCACCAGCTCGCTGGGCAGGATCGTGACGTGCTCGGGCTCGCGGCCGGCGAGGATGTCCAGCAGCACGTCGGCCATCTTCTGACCCTGCGCGAACATCGGCTGACGGATGGTCGTCAGGGGCGGGTCCACGCTCGTGGCCACATGCGAGTCGTCGAAGCCGACGATGGCGATGTCCTCCGGCACGCGTACGCCCGCGCCGCGCAGAACCGAGAGAACGCCCCGGGCCATGAGGTCGCTGGCGACGAAGAGGGCATCGGGGAGATCGGATGCGGCCCCCAGCATCCGCTGGGCCGCCTCCACCGCGGCCGCCTCGGCGAATCCGCCGTCGTACTCGCCGGCGGAGGCCAGCCCCGCCGCCGCGAGCGCCTGCCGATAGCCGTCGCGCCGGTCGATGCCGGCGGTCATGTTCTCGGGACCGGCGATGGTCGCGATGCGGCGGCGGCCAATGCCGATGAGGTGCTCGGTGGCGCGCCGGCCGCCCTCGACGTTGTCGGTGTCGACGATGTAGTGGGTCGGACGCGGCTGCATCGGACGACCGCCGAAGACCACGGGCACGCTCGAGGCGATCTGATCGATGAACGTGTCGCTCGTGTGGTGCGAGACGATGATCGCGCCGTCGACGCCGCCGTCGCGCACGAAGCTCGTCATCTTGTTTCCGGGGTCGTCGCTGGCGATCAGCAGGTTCAGGATGTAGTCGGACTGGCTCAGCCGCGCCGAGATGCCCGAGGCGATCGCGGCGAAGAAGGGGTCGCCGAAGAAGCGCGTGGTGTCCTCGGGCACGACGAGGGCGATCGCGTGGGTCTGCCTGCTCGCCAGCGACCGCGCCGCACGGTTGGGCACGTAGTCGAGCTCGGCGATGGCGGCCTGCACGGCCTGCACGGCCTCGGGGCTCACCCGGCTCGAGCCGTTGACGACCCGCGACACCGTGGAGCGCGAGACGCCCGCCGCGGCGGCGACCTCTTCGATCGTGGCGCGTGACACCGTGCTCCTCTCCCTCGTCGCGTCGCCCGCGACCCCTGTGCTTCGACAGGCTCAGCAGCCTGTCGAAGACTCAGATCGCGCGTGCTCCGATGATGCGAGCGTACTCGCGCCCGGAGTCCTTCACGATCCGCTCCTGCGTGGCGTAGTCGACGTGGACGATCCCGAAGCGCTTCTCGTAGCCCCAGGCCCACTCGAAGTTGTCCAGGAGCGACCAGTAGAAGTAGCCGCCGACGTCCGCCCCCTGATCGATGGCGTCGAGCGTGGCCTCGAGATGCGCGCGAAGGTAGTCGACCCGATCCGGATCGTGCACGGCGCCGCCTACGACGACGTCGTCGTAGGCGGC
>CAYOTY010000104.1:0-5274 GCA_964406995.1 uncultured Microbacterium sp. | reverse complement strand
GCGCACATCGCCCGCATACTCGTCCTTCAGCCGTACGAGCAGCCGGGTCAGGCCCTCGGGCTGCACCTCCCAGCCCATCGAGGTCTCGGGAAGACCGCGGTCGACCCAGGAGATTCCCGCGTCCGCGGGGAAGGGCGATGCCGTCTCGCGGTCGGTCGGGGCCTGGCCTCCGTCGCGCGAGATCGCGGCCGGCAGACCGCTGACGAGCTCGCCGTGATAGTAGTTGACGCCGAAGGCGTCGAGGGGCGCGCTGATGGTCTCGAGGTCGGATGCCGCCACCGCCTCCTCCCAGCGCGCCACCGCCGCGGCGTCCACCGTCCGGAAGTCCTCGACGATGTCGGCCGGATACGAGCCTCGGAAGACGGGATCGAGGAACCAGCGATTGAACTGTCCGTCGATGCGGCGGGCGGCGTCGACGTCGGCCGGCTCCGCCGGATCCGCGGGGTCGGCGACGGTGAGGTTCAGGGTCACGCCCAGGGACAGGCTCGCATCGCGCTCGCGCAGCTCGCGCACGGTCCGCCCGTGGGCGAGCAGGAGGTGATGGGCCGCGAGCATCCCGTCGCCGACGTCGAACCGGCCCGGCGCGTGGACGCCGGCCGTGTAGGAGAGGAAGGACGAGCACCAGGGCTCGTTCAGCGTCGTCCAGTGATGCACCCGGTCGCCGAGGGCGTCGTGCATGGTCAGGGCGTACTCGGTGAAGCGGTCGACGGTCTCGCGCACCGTCCAGCCGCCGCGCTCCTCCTGCGCCTGCGGCATGTCCCAGTGGTAGAGGGTCAGCCAGGGGACGATGTCGGCCGCCAGCAGCTCATCGACCAGGCGCTGATAGAAGTCCACCCCCGCAGAGTTGACGGCGCCGGCATCCGGCCGCACGCGGGACCACGACGTCGAGAACCGGTAGGTCTGCAGGCCGATCCTCTTCATCAGGGCGACGTCGTCCCGATAGCGGTGATAGTGGTCGCAGGCGACATCGCCGTTGTCGGCGTTGATCACCGCGCCCGGCACCCGGCAGAAGGCGTCCCAGATCGAGGCGGTGCGCCCGTCCTCGAACGCCGCGCCCTCGATCTGGAAGGCGGCGGTGGCACCCCCGAAGAGGAAGTGCTCGGGGAAGGGACGCGGTGTGCTCTGCGACATGGGAGCGACCTCCTGTGCATCGAAGTGTTTCATCGTCAGCCTTTCACAGCGCCGGCCATGATGCCGCTGACGAGCTGCTTGCCGGCGAAGACGAACAGCAGCAGCAGGGGGACGGTGGCAAGGAGCACCCCCGCCAGGACGATCGACCAGTCCACGAAGTAGTTCGCCTGCAGGAGCGACAGCGCCACCGGCAGAGTCGGGTTCTCCGGGCCGAGCACGATGAACGGCCAGAAGAAGTTGTTCCAGGCCCCCACGAAGGTGAACAGGAACAGCATCGCCGCCGCGGGCCGCGCCGCCGGCATCCCGACCGTCCAGAACGTGCGGATCATCGAGGCTCCGTCCACGCGGGCCGCCTCGATCAGCTCGTTCGGCACCGCCTGGCGCAGGTACTGCGTCATCCAGAACACCCCGAAGGCGCTGGTCAGGGCGGGAATGATGATCGCGCCGATCGTGCCGGTCCAGCCGAACTCGGCGAACAGGATGTAGAGCGGAACGACGCCCAGCTGCGCGGGCACCGCCATCGTCGCCACGACGAAGACGAGCAGGCCGTTGCCGCCCGCGAAGCGCAGCTTGGAGAAGGCCCACCCGGCCAGGGTCGAGGTCAGCACGACGGCCGCGGCGATGAGGAAGGAGCTGTAGATCGAGTTCCACAGCGCCGCCCAGAAGTTCACCGCGGGGTCGTTCACGACCTTCATCGCGTTGGACAGGAAGTTGCCGCCCGGGATCCAGCTGATCTCCGGGTTGCGCAGGGTCGCGGCGTCGCCGGATCCCACGAGGAAGGCCCAGTAGAAGGGGAAGGCGGATGCCGCCAGCACCACCCCGAGGCCGAGATAGACCCAGAAGCTCGGACGGTAGCCGCGGATGCGGCGGGTGACGCCCGCTCGGCGGCCCCTTCTCCGCTCCTCCGGGACGGTGAGCGTCTCTGTCGCGGTCATCGCCTTCCCTCCCCTCGTACGAGCCCGCGGGTGACCGCGAGGTTGATGAGGCCGATGAGCAGGATGATGAGGAAGAGGATCCACGCCAGCGCCGCGGCGCGGCCGAAGTTCCACTGCCCCCAGCCGATGTTGTAGAGGTACAGGGTGATCGTCAGCCACTGCTGCGCCGATCCCCCGCGCCCGGTGTTGTCGAACATGCGGGGCTCGTCGAAGATCTGGAGGCCCCCGATCGTGGCTGTGATGATCACGAAGATGAGGGTCGGCTTCAGCGACGGCAGGGTGATGCTCGTGAACTGACGGAAGGCGCCCGCGCCGTCGACGGTGGCCGCCTCGTAGTAGTCGCGGTTGACCGCCTGCATCGCCGCCAGCAGGATCAGGGTGTTGTAGCCGGTCCAGCGGAAGTTCACCATCGTCGCGATGGCGACATGGCTCCAGAAGGGCTCGACGTGCCAGGGGATCGCCGGCATCCCCCAGTTCCCGAGGATCGTGTTGATGAGGCCGAAGCGGTCGGCGAAGATGTTGCTGAAGATGAGGGCCACCGCCACCGGCGCCACCACATAGGGAAGCAGCACACCCATCCGCCAGAAGGTCTTGGCGCGGAGGTTGCGGTCGAGCATCGCGGCGATGAAGATCGCGGCGAGCAGCTGCGGGACGGCCGAGAGCAGGAAGATGCTGAAGGTGTTGCGCAGCGCCACCCAGAACGCCGGCTGCGTGAGCACCCAGACGTACTGGTCGAAGCCGATGAACGTGCCCTCGCCGCGGATGAGGTCCCAGTCCATGAAGGAGATCACGGCGGTGTACCCGATGGGGAAGAGCCCCACGACGGCGAACATGATGAAGAACGGCGAGACGTACAGATACGGCGAGAGCTTGACGTCCCAGCGGCTGAGGCGGTGGGAGAAGGAGATCACCCGGGCCGGGCGTGCGGCGCTCGGGGCCTGCCGCGCGGTGCGGGTATCGAGATCGGTCACGAGGACCCTCCGATCGACATAGGGGGGTGGGCGGCGAGCCGGCCGCCGCCCACCCCGCAGACGGTCCTGCTAGAAGGCCTCGACCTGGGCGATCCAGCTGTTCCAGGAGGACTCCTTGTCCTCCAGGCCGTCGAAGACGCGGTTGACCGCATCCTGGAGGGCATCGTGGAACTGGAAGTACTGCGGTCCCTTGTACGGCGAGACGCTGATCGCGTTGGCGCGGTCGATGCCGATCTGTCCGGTGGGGGCGTCGTTGAAGTAGGCGTTCGTGTAGTCGGTCAGGTCGCTGCTGCCCTGCGCCTCCAGCTGGCTGGGGAAGGTGCCGACGTTGACGAAGGCCTTCAGCTGCACCTCGGGCGAGGTGAGCCATGCGGCCAGCTTCTTCGCCTCTTCGACGTTGCTGCCGTTCGCCGGGATGGTCAGGTACGAGCCGCCCCAGTTGCCCCCGCCGCCGGGGAAGGCGTTGGCGACGTCCCAACCGTCGATGTCGGGCGCGGTGCCGGAGATGATGCCGTGCATCCACGGCGGGCAGAGCATGGCGGCGTACTCGCCGTTGGCCATGGAGGCGAACCAGTCCTCGGACCATTGGCCGGAGAACGCCGAGATCGGGATGGCCTTGTCGACGACCGTGTCGTAGGCGGCGCGGATCTCGGGATTGCTCGTGGCGATGATCGTGCCGTCGGGCTGCTCGTAGGTGTACTCGATCTGGTTCACGATGCCCTGGAGCACGGAGTTCGCGGCGTCGATGAAGGGGGTCCCGGTCTGCGCGACGTAGTCGGCGCCCACCTGGAAGAAGGCGTCCCAGGTCGGGAAGAGCGCGGCGACCTCGTCGCGGTCCGTGGGAAGGCCCGCCGCCTCGAAGAGGTCGGCACGGTAGCAGATCCCCTGCGGGCCGATGTCGGTGCCGTAGGCGACCAGGTTGCCGTCGGCGTCCGTCGCCGCGGCCTCCTTCCAGTCCAGCCAGCGGCCCTTGAGCTCGTCCTGCACCGGGGCGAGGAGGTCCGAGTACTGCATCATCTCGGCGAACCAGTCGATCTCGACGGCTTCGATGTCGGCGAGGCCGCCGCTGCCGAGCTTCTGGAAGAAGTTCGCGCGGGCATCGCCGGACTCGGCGGCGCGGTTGTGCGTGATCGTGACGTTCGGGTTCTGGGCGGTGTACTCGGCCAGCAGCTCGTCGGTATACCCGAAGTCGTTGAACGTCGCGATGGTGAGGGCGATCTTCTCGTCGGGATCGGCGGCGCCGTTCCCATCGTCACCGGTGCCGCCGCCGTTGCAGGCGGCGAGGGTGAGGGCGGAGACGGATGCGATGGCGGTTGCCGTCAGCACCCGGCGCAGGGCACGTGTTTTCACGGGTCACTCCTTTGTGTGTGCGGGTCGTGCGGTGTCAGGCGGGTCGTGCGAGAGCAACTGTGGGAGCGCTCTCACGACGTGCGAGCAACTGTATGAGAGCGCTCCCACGATGTCAACCCTCTCTCCTCTCCTGCCCCTCCGATCCGGGATCTTCGAGGCCGGCTGGCCCGTGCCCCCGAAGGCCGGGGAGCACCCGCGAGAGGAGCGCGGGTACGCTGGGCCGGTGGACTCACCCGAACTCGCCCGCGCCGAAACCCTCATCCGCAGCATCCCGGACTACCCCGCCCCGGGCATCCTGTTCCGCGACATCACACCGCTGCTGGCGGATGCCGCTGCCCTGAAGGCCACGACCGAGGCCCTCATCGCCCCCTTCGCCGGACGGTTCGACGTGGTCGCGGGGATCGAGGCGCGCGGCTTCCTCCTCGCGGGCGCCGCGGCGATCGCGGCCGACGTCGGTCTCGTGCCGATCCGCAAGGCCGGAAAGCTCCCGCGGCCCGCGGCATCCGTCGACTACGCCCTCGAGTACGGCACCGCCACCGTCGAGATGCACGATGATCTGCCTCGCGGTTCCCGGGTGCTCCTGATCGACGACGTGCTGGCCACGGGCGGCACGCTCGCCGCGGGCCGGCGGCTCATCGAGCAGCTCGGCGGCTCCGTCGCCGGCATCGCCGTGCTCTTCGAGATCGCAGACCTCGGCGGGCGCGAGGTCGTCGGCGAGCTGCACACGGTCTTCTCCTCCTGAGCGCCACCGCACCGCTTCGCCCGGCCGGGAGGCTCGCACGGTGAGCGGTAGGATGGGCGAGCACCCCTCCCGCGACTCCCGGAGCCACTCATGCCCACCATCGTCGTCGACGTCATGCCCAAGTCCGAACTCCTCGACCCGCAGG
>CAYOTY010000103.1:6455-9352 GCA_964406995.1 uncultured Microbacterium sp. | reverse complement strand
AGCTGAACCCACGTCTCCGTGGGTTCAGCTGTCCGCGATGTCCTGAGACATCACATGGCGGAGACGGAGGGATTTGAACCCTCGGTCCCCGTGAGGGGACTCCACCTTAGCAGGGTGGTGCACTAGGCCTGACTATGCGACGTCTCCATGCATCCGGCACCGAACGGTGTGGATGCGTCCTGCAATCATAACCGCTCGGGCTGGCAGGATCTAACCGGGCGAGCCTTCCGATCAGCCGCGCGAGCTGCCGTTCGAGCAGGTCTGCTGTGCCGCCGAGTTGCCACGGATCCCCGAGGAGAGCTGCACGACATCCTCCCTGGGAGCCGCAGTGGCGTCGGGATCTTCTCCCTCGCCCGCCTCGATCGGCTCCTGGCCGTCTTCCTTGAACACGATGCCATCGTTCTTGCCCGGCTCGTGAGTGATCGCCAGCGACTTGTTCTCCGCGAGCGCCGCCCAGATCTCATTGGCGAGCCGGTGGTTCGGAACGACCTTGTTCGGGTCCTGCGGCGCTCCGTTGACCGGATACTGCACGAAGACGATGTCCTCAAAGGGCACGTCCTTCATCACGAGCGCGATCTGGCCGACGAGCACCGGGTTGGTCAGCGTCGTGCTCGGCGTGACGTTGTCCAGGCCCGTGCGGGCGAGATTCAGCAGCGTGCGCGGGTCGGTGAGCACCTCTTCGCTGACCAGCTTGCGCACGAGGTTCGTCATGTACTGCTGCTGGTTGCCGATGCGTCCGAGGTCGCTGCCGTCTCCGACGCCGTGTCGGGTGCGCAGGAACTGCAGCGCCCAGTACCCCTGGACCTCATGCGTGCCCGGCCCCAGGTCGAGCCCGGTGTGGTGATCGCGGATGCGGTTCTCCACGCAGATCTCGACGCCGCCGATCGCATCGGTGATCTTCATCACCCCGCCGAAGGTGACCGCGGCGGCGAAGTCGATGGGCATCCCGCTGAGCTCCTGGACGGTCTGCACGACGCAGTTGAGCCCGTTGCCTCCGCCATGGTGCCACGCCACGTTGATCGGCTGAGCGCTCATCGCGCCGTTGCGCCCGCCGCTCTGGGTGGTGCACGCCGGGATCGGGATGAGCAGATCGCGCGGGAAGCTGATCGCCGTCACCTTCCGCGGCTCGTCGGAGACGTGCATGAGGATGTTCACGTCGTTGAGCGTTCCGCTGGCGGCCGCGCCCTTGCAGCGATCGCCGAACATCTCGGCGATCTCGTCCTCGCAGGTGTCGACGCCGACGAGCAGCAGGTTGAACCCGCCTTCGAAGGCCGCGATGTCCGGCGGCACGTCCCGCTGACCTTCGATCTCGACGCTGTCGGCGATGTAGTCGCTGGTCATGTCGTAGAGCACCGCGGCGGCGACGCCCACGCTGCTGACGAGCACGACGGCGACCGCGATTCCGATGATCTTCATCAGCTGACCGAAGGCGCTGGGCGAGCGCAGCTGGCCGTGACGCGCCACCGGGCGTCGGCCCACGTTCGATTCGCTCACTCGGTGCCTTTCTCTGCGGAGAGTGTGGGATTCGAACCCACGAGACATTTCTGCCCACTGGTTTTCAAGACCAGCTCCATCGGCCGCTCGGACAACTCTCCTGACCGGCGCATGCGTCCGTCAGGCGTCGATTCTAGCCGAGTTGACTCGGCACGACCTTCTCCATTGTGTCGCCTCCGCCTGGGCACAGCCTGGACGGTCAGCGAGCAGCAGCCGTGAGGATGCTGCCGAGCACGGGCGCCAGTCCGCCCTCGTCCATGTCTCCGGTGACCTCGGATGCGACGGCCTTGACCTCGTCGGGCGCCTGCCCCATCGCCGCGGCACGACCGCCGATGCGCACCGCCCACTCGAACATACCGACGTCGTTGCGGCCGTCGCCGGCGACGAGCACGCGCTCGCCCGGCTGATCGAAGTGGGCGCGCACCCGCTCCATCGCGGTGCCCTTGTCGACGCCCTTGGGGGCGATGTCGAGCCAGGCGGTCCACCCGATCGCATAGGAGACGTCGTTGAGGCCGGCCGCGGCGACGAGACGGTGGAAGTCCTCCTCGTCGTGCCCGGGCGAGATCACCACGACGCGCGAGACCGGCTGGCGGGAGAGGTCGGAGAACTCCACCCTGCGGCCGCTCTCGAGATTCCACTCGTCCATGCTGTCGGTGTACAGGCGCGTCCCGTCGCCGAGCTCGACCATGTAGCGCGCCACCGGCAGGTGCTCTTCCAGGAGCCCCAGCACCACGCTCGGGTCGAAGGTCTCGACGTGGTCGCGGAGGTAGTCACCGGCATCCGTCCGGCGCATGATGACGGCGCCGTTGGAGCAGACGACGAACTCCGGGCGGATGCCGAGGCGCTCGATGATCGGCCGCGTGGCGTTCCAGCTGCGACCCGTGGCGAGGGTCACCTCGTGGCCGGCCTCCTTCAGGCGCGCGATGGCCGCATCCGCCCCGGGGCTGAAGCTGTCGTCGGGCAGGAGGATCGTGCCGTCGACGTCGAGGCCGACCAGCCAGTGATCTGTCACGACAGCGGCTCCAGGAGGGAGAGTCCGCCGAGGTAGGGGCGCAGCACCTCGGGAACGACCACCGAGCCGTCGGCCTGCTGATGCGTCTCCAGCAGCGCGACGATCCAGCGGGTCGTGGCCAGTGTGCCGTTCAGGGTCGCCACCGGCTGGGTCCTGCCGCCGTCCGGGCGGTGGCGCACGTCCAGGCGACGCGCCTGATAGGTCGTGCAGTTCGAGGTGGAGGTGAGCTCCCGGTAGGCGCCCTGGGTGGGCACCCAGGCCTCGATGTCGTACTTGCGGGCGGCGCTGGAGCCCAGGTCGCCGGCGGCGATGTCGATCACCCGGTACGACAGCCCGAGGGCGGTGAGCATCTCCTCCTGCAGCGCGACCAGGCGCAGGTGCTCGGCCTCCG
>CAYOTY010000103.1:0-6445 GCA_964406995.1 uncultured Microbacterium sp. | reverse complement strand
GCTTGTCGAACTGGTGCACCCGGATGATGCCGCGGGTGTCCTTGCCGTGCGAGCCCGCCTCGCGGCGGTAGCACGTGGACCATCCGGCGTAGCGGAGCGGGCCGCCGGCGAGGTCGAGGATCTCGTCCTTGTGGTAGCCGGCCAGGGCGACCTCGCTCGTGCCCACCAGGTACAGGTCGTCGTCGTCGAGGTGATAGACCTCGGCGGAATGCTCGCCGAGGAAGCCGGTGCCCTGCATGATCTCCGGCCGCACGAGCGTCGGCGTGATGAGCGGCGTGAAGCCGTTCTCGAGCGCCTTGGCCAGCGCGAGGTTCATCAGCGCGATCTCCAGGCGTGCGCCGACGCCCTTGAGGAAGTAGAAGCGGGCACCGGAGACCTTCGCCCCGCGCTCCATGTCGATCGCCCCCAGCGCCTCGCCGAGCGCGAGATGATCGCGGGGCTCGAAGTCGAAGACGGGCACGGCACCGACGCGGCGCATCTCCACGAAGTCGTCCTCGCCGCCGGCGGGCACGCCGTCGATGATGACGTTCTCGATGCGCGCGAGGGCGGCCTCTGCGGCATCCGATGCCTCGTTCGCCAACTGCTGCGCGGCCTTGACCCGCTCCGCGAGCTCCTTGACCTGGGCGACCAGCGCGGCCTTCTCCTCCTTGGGAGCCTGCGCGACCTGCTTGCCGAAGGCGTTCTGCTCGGCGCGCAGCTCCTCGAACGCGCTGATCGCCGCGCGACGGGAGCGGTCGGCCTCGAGGGCCGCATCGACGGTCTCGGGAGCATTGCCACGGGCGATCTGCGAGCGCTTGACGGCGTCGGGATCCTCGCGGAGAAGGGCAAGATCGATCATCTGTCAAGTCTACGGGTCGGCTCGGCGGAGCCCGTTCGGGCATAAGCTGGCGCCATGCCCCTCCGCCCTCGAGACACGCTCCGTGCGGCCCTCGTGTACAACCCGGTCAAGGTGGACGAGCGGAAGCTGCGCGCACAGGTGCTGGCGCTGTCGAAGCAGGCCGGATGGGCGCGACCCGGCTTCCACCCCACCACGGTGCACGATCCGGGACAG
Source organism: uncultured Microbacterium sp. (assembly GCA_964406995.1). Taxonomy (GTDB): domain Bacteria; phylum Actinomycetota; class Actinomycetes; order Actinomycetales; family Microbacteriaceae; genus Microbacterium. The sequence goes on along the minus strand of CAYOTY010000103.1, from coordinate 5,394 downwards.
GGCGCCACCCGGCGAGCGCTGGAGCGCAAGGTCGACGTCGTCCTGGTCGCCGGCGGCGACGGCACCGTGCGCGCGGTATCCGAGGTCATGGCGGGCACCGGGGTGCCCCTGGCGATCGTCCCCAGCGGCACGGGCAATCTCCTCGCCCGCAACCTCCGGCTGCCGCTGACCGAGCCGGAGACGATGATCCGCGCGGTCTTCGAGGGCGAGACGCGGGCGATCGACGTCGGCTGGGCCGAGCTCACCCGCCCGGGCGGAGCCACCGAACGCCATGCCTTCGTTGTGCTCGCCGGCATGGGCCTGGACGCCCACATGATCGCCAACACCCGGGCGGACCTCAAGCGCTCGGTCGGCTGGGTCGCCTACATCGAGGGCGCCGCGCGCGCCCTCCCCTCCTCCGAGCCCTTCCGCGTCGCGTACCAGGTCGACGAGGGACGCCTGCACGCGGAGAAGGTGCACAGCATGCTCTTCGCCAACTGCGGCGCCCTCCCCGGCGGCATCTCCCTCATCCCCGACGCCTCGCTCCAGGACGGCGCGCTCGATCTCGCGCTCATCCAGCCCTCGGGGCTGTTTGGCTGGTTCAGCGTCTGGCGGAAGGTCTGGTGGGACAACTCCGTCCTGCGCCGGTTCCGCACAGGCAGGCTGGTGCTGGAGAACCGCAAGTCGGATGCCTCGGTCCGCTACCTCAGCGGCCGCTCCGTGGAGGCGGCGAGCCCTCGGGCGGTGCCGATCGAGCTCGACGGGGACGGGTACGGCGAGGCCACCGGCATCCGTTGCTGGATCCAGGAAGGCGGCCTGACGATTGTCGTCCCGCCGGGGCACGACCTCGGCGGGACCTGAGACCTCAGTTCTCGAGGACCGGGACGCGCGCGCCGTCGAAGCCGCCGCCGTTGAGCGTGAGGACGGTGTCGTCATCGGGCGAGCCGTCGAAGCCCACGATCGTCAGACGCGGAGCCATGTCGGCGGTGCAGGCTCCGGTCTCGTCCTTGATGGTGATCACAGGGCCGTCGTCGCCCGAGGCGATGTCCTCGATGACCGGCGGGCAGCTCGACGAGCCCCAGGTCAGCAGCACGACGCCGTTGTCGCCGAACCAGCCGGCACTGGGCTCGTAGTCGGTCGGCTGGCCGCCCCGGCCGCCGAGGTCGTCGTTGCCGTCGAGCTCGATGCTCGGGGTGGCGTCGGGGGCGATGGGGTCGACGAGGGTGATGTGCACGTCCTCGGTCGGGTCGACGCCCTCGGGGAGCCCGGCGACGCTCGCGCGCGGCACGTAGTCCATGGTGCAGGCGCGCACCTCCTCGTCTTCGGCGAAGGTCACGGTCACCCGCTGACCATCCGCCTCGACGGTCTCGACCACGGGGACGCACGTGGAGCTTCCCCAGGTGACGACCGCGAACATGCGGCCGTCGTCGAGCCAGGCGGCCCCGAGCTCGTACTCGGCATCGGGCTGCTCGACGGGCGGCGGCTCGGCGGTGCTCGAGGGGTCGGAACCCGGGCCGGCGGCGCAGCCGGCGATGAGGAGAGCGGAAGCGGCCAGCGCCGCCGCGAAACCCATGCGTGTCGTCATGACCTCAGGATATAGGCGTATCCCTGCGAGCACACCATGATTTCGCCGCACAATCGCTGTGGAGGGCTACTGGAGCGCCGAGGTGAGACGGGCGAGGTTGTCGAGCACCGTGGAGCGCAGGGGCTGCTGCCGCCACTCCTCGAGGGTGAGCTCGCGGCTGCTGGCCCGGTACTCGTCCTCGACGGTGCGCAGCTCGCTGACGAACTCCGCTCCGCGCACGAGCATCGAGACCTCCAGATTCAGGCCGAAGGAGCGCATGTCCATGTTGCTGGAGCCGATCACCGCGATCTCGTCGTCGATCGTGAGGCTCTTGGTGTGCAGGATGTAGGGGCGCTCGTACAGCCAGATGCGCACGCCGGCCTTCAGGAGCGCCTCATAATAGCTGCGCTGCGCGTGATAGACCATCGCCTGGTCGCCCTCCTCGGAGACGAAGAGCTCGACCTGCACCCCGCGATCGCAGGCGGAGACGACAGCCAGCAGCAGTGCTTCGTCGGGGACGAAGTAAGGGCTCACCATCATGATCTTGTGCTGGGCGGCGTAGAGCAGGGTGAGGAACAGACGCAGGTTGTTCTCGACCTCGAACCCGGGGCCGGAGGGAACGATCTGGCAGTCCAGGTCGCCCGATCCGGCTTCGATCGCGAGGCGCTCGGCGGTGTTGTCGAGCACCTCGTCGGTCTCGCTGTACCAGTCCGAGGCGAACACGGCGTTGACGCTGGCGACGACCGGTCCGTCCAGCCGCACCATGAGATCGACCCAGTGCAGGCCGCGCTTGATGTTCTTGGGCAGGTTGTAGCTGGAGTCGGTGATGTTCTGCGAGCCGAGGAAGGCGACCCTGCCGTCGACGACGAGGAGCTTGCGGTGATTGCGCAGGTCGGGGCGCTGCATCTTGCCCTTCAGCGGCTGCACCGGCAGCATGTGGCACCAGTCCACGCCCATCGCGTCCAGCCGCTGCACGGTGTGCGAGTAGCGCGGCTTCCAGCGGTTCGCCCAGTAGTCCAGAAGCACCCGGACGGTCACCCCGCGAGCGGCGGCCTCGGCCATCGCCCGGAAGAAGTTGTCGGTGGCGGCGTCCGACTGCAGGATGTAGAACTCGACGTGCACGAAGTCCTCGGCCTCGCGGATGGCGTCCGCCATCGTGTCCAGCGACTCCTGGTAGTCCGAGATGAGGCGGGCGCCGTTGTCTCCCGAGAGCGGCATCGCTCCCAGGTGCTGATTCATCCCGACCAGCGACTGGAACCAGGGCGCCGCGTTCGGGCGGAGGGTGCCGAAGTGCAGGCTCTCGCTGATGGCGGCGATGTTCTGGTTGATCAGATCCTGCTTGCGGCGACGGGCGCGGGGCAGACGCGGGTTCCCGATCAGCAGGAAGAGGAAGACCCCGAGGAAGGGGATGAAGAAGATCGCCAGCAGCCATGCCATCGCCGAGGTGGGGCGGCGATTACGGGGCACGATGATGATCGCAGCCACACGGATGGCGATGTCGACCACCAGGACGGCGATGGCGATCCATCCCGTCAGGCCGTCACCGAACATGCAACCCCCGATCGCGTGCGCTCTCGCGCGCCTTCCCCCACCTTAGCGGGAGGGCAGGCCGCGCCGCGGGGTCAGGAGGAGCGGGGCGGCATGCCGCGGCGGGCGCGCTCCTCGGCCTCGATCTCGGCGTAGACGCGGCGCTCGGTGCGGTCGAAGCGGAGGATGCCGCGGAGGATCATGACGAACAGCGAGAACACCACGATCGTGGGGATGATGCCCCACGCGACAGCGACCCAGAAGTTGTCCATGCCCTCCATGGTACGCGGTGTTCCTGTGGAGCGTCCTCCCGGTCGCCGCCACGGTCTCCACCGTCCCCTTCTGCACAGGTCGGGCCCAGAGGAGAGTTGCGCACGGAGGTCGTGCCCTCCTGCGAACCGGGAGTCCCGGACGGATGCCGCATCCGCGATCCTCGACGGCATGACAACCATCGTTCACGCCACCCGTTCCGACGAACTGCTCGGACTCATCCCCGCCCTCGCGGGCTACACTCCCCGACAGAGCCTCGTGCTGCTGCCCTTCGAGGGTTCGCGCACCCACGGCGCCGTGCGGGTGGACCTTCCCGGAGACGACACCGACCTGGACGTCTACGTCGCGGAGCTCATCGGCCTCGTGTGCCGGATCCCGGCCGCCGACGGGCTCGCCGTCGCCGTGTACACCGACGAGGCGCTCACCGGGACCCCGCCGTTCTCGACGCTCATAGAGGCGCTGCAGGACCGCGCCGAGGCCTGCGGGCTCGGCATCGTCGCGGCGCTGTGCATCGGCTCGGATGCCTGGGCGGACCTCCGGGGCGACGCCGCGCAGCGCCGTCCGCTGTCGGAGATCGTCGTGGCGGAGGTTCCGGGGATGGGCGATGTCATCGGCGATCAGGAGTCCGGTGCGGCGCTGCCGGAGATCGACGAGCGCGAGCGCGAAGGCGTCGCCCAGGCCGTCGCCGCACTGGACCGAGTGCTCGAAGAGGGGGCGGGAGAGACGCCCGAGGAGCGCATGCATCCGCAGGCACTCGAGGCTCTCGCGCACCTCGACGATCTGCCGGCCTTCTTCGAGCAGCTGCTCGAGAGGCCCGAGAGCCCCGAGCCCTTCGAGACCGCGGCCCTGGCCTGGTGCCTGAACCGGCCGCTCCTGCGTGATGTCGCGCTCGTGCAGTGGGCCCGCAGCCGGAAGCAGGGGGCGCTCGCCCTCGGGGCGCAGATCGCCTTCGTCGATCAGGACGCGCCCGTACCCGATTCTCTCGCGCGCGTCCTCCTGGGCGGGGGCCGCCGTCCCGACCCAGATCGCCTGGCCATCGCGCTCACCCTCGCGCGCGGGGTCGCCGCCCGCGTTCCCGAGACCGCACGGGTGGGGCCTCTCGTCGCCGCCGCGTGGCTGGCCTGGGCGCACGGTCGCTCCACGCACGCCGCCGCCTACCTCGACGAAGCGCTGTCGATCGATCCCGAGCACTCCATGGCGCACCTGGTCCGGACGCTGGTGGAGGCGGCGATCCTGCCCGACTGGGCCTTCACGCCCCGCGCGGAGGCTACTTGACGAGGGGGAAGAGGATCGTCTCGCGGATGCCGAGGCCGGTGATCGCCATGAGCAGGCGGTCGATGCCCATGCCCTGACCGCCCGTCGGAGGCATGCCGTGCTCGAGAGCGCGCAGGAACTCCTCGTCGATGCGCATCGCCTCGGGGTCGCCCCCCGCCGCCAGCTTCGCCTGCTCCACGAAGCGCTCGCGCTGGATCACCGGATCGACGAGCTCGGAGTAGCCGGTGGCCAGCTCGAAGCCGCGGACGTACAGATCCCACTTCTCCACGACGCCCGGAACCTGGCGGTGCTCGCGCACGAGTGGGCTCGTGTCGACGGGGAAGTCCATCACGAAGGTCGGCCGCTCCAGGGAGGGCTTGACGAAGTGCTCCCAGAGCTCCTCGATGAGCTTGCCGTGGGTGGCATGGTCGGGAACCTCCACGCCGTTCCGCTCGGCGAAGGCGATGAGATCCTCCACCGCATCCTGAGGGGTGAACTCCCGCCCGGCGGCCTCCGACAGCGAGCCGTACATCGAGAGGCGATCCCACTGGCCGCCGAGGTCGTACTCGGTGCCGTCGGCCCAGGTGACCTTCGTCGAGCCCGCCACCGCGATCGCGGCGTTCTGCACGAGTTCCTGCGTGAGGTCGGCGACGCCGTTGTAGTCGGTGTACGCCTGATAGAACTCCAGCATCGCGAACTCGGGGCTGTGCGTGGAGTCGGCGCCCTCGTTGCGGAAGTTGCGGTTGATCTCGAACACCCGCTCGAGGCCGCCGACCACCGCCCGCTTCAGGTACAGCTCG
>CAYOTY010000102.1:0-9540 GCA_964406995.1 uncultured Microbacterium sp. | reverse complement strand
CGCCAACCAGCTGCTGGCGGCCATCGCGCTCGCCGTGGTGCTGGCGATCGTCGCCAAGCGCGGTCCGCGCTATGTGAAGTGGCTGTGGATCGTCGCCCTGCCGCTCGCCTTCACGGCGGTGGTGACCATCACGGCGTCGCTGTACAAGATCCTCTCGCCGAACCCGGCGATCGGATACTGGTCGAACCACTTCCGCTACCGCGATGCGCTGGCCGCCGGCGACACGACGCTCGGGACCCCCGAGGTCATGGCCGCGGTCGTCCGCAACACGGGTGTGCAGGGGACGCTCTCGGTGGTGTTCGTGGTGCTGGCGATCATCGTGATCGTCGCCGCCGTGGCGGTCGCCGTCAAGGCGATCCGGGCCGGCGGTGGCGAGGACACCGAGGACGCCCCGGTGCCCTCGCGGCGCTACGCTCCGGCCGGACTCATCCCGACGCCCTCCGAGCGGGCGCTGGAGAAGGAGTGGGAGCCGATCCTCGCCGATGAGCGCAAGGCCGCTCACCACTGAGGATCCCGCTCATGACGAACCACACGGATGTCGCGGCAGGTCCCGTGCGTGCGCTTCTGGCGCACGTGCGGAGGGTCTGTCGCGGCATCCGCTGGTACTTCGGCACGCTGATGGGCGACAGCGCCTATGCGACCTATGTCGCCCACCATCGACGGACGCACCCCGGCGAGGAGCCGCTGAGCGAGAAGCAGTTCTGGCGGCAGAAGATGGACGACCAGGATCGCAATCCCGGTGCGCGCTGCTGCTGAGCGAGGTCCCGGGCAGGATGCGTCGGGGTCGCGCCCATGTGCGAGAAGCTCCTTCTGCCCGGTGCAGCCTGGGCGGGGCGCAGGGGGGATGGCGCCCCGCCGTAGGCTGATGCCATGACGGATGTCGTCCTGGCGGCGGTGCTCGGCGTGATCGGGGGGATCGCGCCCCGCCGTAGGCTGATGCCATGACGGATGTCGTCCTGGCGGCGGTGCTCGGCGTGATCGGGGGGATCGCGCTGACCCTGCTGCTGGTGCTCGCGCGCCGCTACGCGCGGGGTGCGGGCGATCTCGGAAGCGATGCCGAGCAGGCGGCGTACAGGGCGCTGCACCATGCGAGTCTGGCGGCGCCGCATCTGCGCGGCGGCCTGTCGTCGCCCGATGTGGGCCGAGCCGCCCGGCACCTGCGGGTGCTGCTGGGGAGCGCTGCGGTGGCCATCGTCGGCGAGGACGATGCCGTCTCCTCCGACGGCCCTGTGGAAGGGCTGGAGACCGCCGCCGTGCGCATCGCCGCCCGGGTGCGCGAGTCGGGGCGGCGCCAGGTCTTCCCCCGCGGAGAGGGCCCTGGCGGGCTGGAGGCGGTGGGTGCGCCGATCGCGGTGGACGGCGAGGTGCTCGCAGTGGTCGTGGCCTTCGCATCGCCGGTGCGGGCGGCGCTGGTGCGCGCCGCCGAAGAGGTCGCCGACTGGTGTGCGGCGCAGGCGGCGCTGGGAGGGCTGGACGCCTCGCGGACCGCCCTCGCCGAGGCGGAGCTGCGGTCTCTGCGGGCGCAGATCTCCCCGCACTTCATCTACAACGCGCTGACGGCGATCGCCTCCTTCGTCCACGCGGATCCCGCCCGGGCGCGCGAGCTCGTGCTGGAGTTCGCCGACTTCACCCGCTACTCCTTCCGCAGGCAGGGAGAGTTCACGACGCTGGCGGAGGAGCTGCGCAGCATCCACTCCTATCTGGAGCTGGAGCGCGCACGGTTCGGCGACCGCCTGCAGGTGACGCTGCGGATCTCGCCCGAGACGCTGGCGACGGTGATCCCCTTCCTCTCGGTGCAGCCGCTGGTGGAGAATGCGGTGCGGCACGGCCTGGAGCCGGGGGAGCGCGGCGGGACGATCCGCATCGAGTCGCGCGACGACATGACCCACACGGAGATCACCGTCGAGGACGACGGGGTGGGGATGGATCCGGTGTCGCTGCGGGAGCTGCTGGTGTCGGACGACGACGGTGCCCACATCGGGCTGCGCAACGTCGACACGCGTCTGCGGCAGCTGTACGGCGCCGAGGGCGGACTGGTGGTGGAGACGAACACCGGCGCCGGTACCCTGGTGCGGATGCGGGTGCCCAAGTCGCAGCCGTTGAACGATCCGGAACGCGGTGAGGCGGGTCTGGGGAGGTGAGTGCGGGCATGGTCGATGTTCTCGTCGCCGATGACGAGCGTCCGGCTCTGGACGAGCTCGTGCATCTGCTGCGCGCCGATGCGCGGATCGGGGAGATCCGCACGGCGGGCTCGGGGGCGGACGCGCTGCGGCAGCTGTCGGAGAGCGCGGTGACGATCGCGTTCCTGGACATCCATATGCCGGGGCTCAGCGGCACGGAGCTCGCGCGGACGCTGCTGACACTGGCGGAGCCGCCGGCGGTCGTGTTCGTCACCGCCGATGAGGCGCGGGCTGTGGAGGCGTTCGAGCTGCGGGCCGCCGACTATCTGCTCAAGCCCGTGCGTGCGGGGCGTCTGCGTGAGGCCGTCGATCGGGTGCTCGAGCGGGGTGATGCGCCCGCCGGGGACGGGTCGGGCGCCGACGACGAGGTGCTGTCGGTGACCGTCGGGCAGGCGGTGCGCTTCGTGCGCCGCCGTGAGGTGCACTGGGTGCAGGCGCAGGGCGACTACTCTCGCCTGCACACGGCGGAGGGGCTCGGCCATCTCGTGCGGATTCCGATCTCGGAGCTGGAGCAGCGCTGGGCGGATGCCGGATACGTGCGTGTGCATCGTTCGTATCTGGCCCGCGTGGACGCGGTGACGGAGGTGCGGCTGAGCGGCTCGGAGCCGTCGGTGAGCGTCGGGGAGATCGTCCTTCCGGTGAGCAGGCGGCTGCTGCCGGCGGTGCGTGAGGCGCTGGTGCGGGGCGAGACCCGAGGTGCGCGGTGAGCTTCCATGAGTGAGGCGCCCAAGCGCGTGCGGGTCACCGCCGATGCCGGTGCACGTCGTGCGGTGGCATCGGGCCGGGGCGGGACCACCGGGCGGGGCGCTCCCGTGACGCGGGGGATCGCCCTCCCGGGCTCTGCGGTCGATGAGGCCGATGCCGTGTACGCGCGAGCGCTGATGCGCACGCAGCTGCGTCTGGCGCTGGGCACGGTCGCGGGCTTCGTGATCGTCATGGTCGCGCTGGCGGCGGTGATCGCCCTGATCCCGGTGATCGACGAGATCATCCTGGCGGGGATCCCGCTGTCGTGGCTGCTGCAGGCGTTCGCCTTCTACCCGGTGATCCTCCTCTTCGCCGTGCTGTATGCGCGCGGGGCGGCCCGCAACGAGGCGCGGTATCGTGCGCTCCGGGAGCGCGAATGAACCCGGCGCTGGATCTGACAGGCGTCGCCCTCATCGTCCTGGCGACGCTGCTGATCGGCGCCTACGGTCTTCGGATCTCGCGGACGACCAGCGACTTCTTCGTCGCTTCGCGCACGGTCAGGCCCGTGTGGAACGCCTCGGCGATCAGCGGGGAGTACTTGTCGGCCGGGACGTTCCTGGGACTCTCGGGGCTCGTGCTGCTCGACGGCGCGCGCGGGTTCTGGTTCCCGATCGGCTATGCGGCGGGGTATCTGCTGGTGCTGGTGTTCGTGGCGGCGCCGCTGCGGCGGAGCGGTGCGTACACGATCCCCGACTTCGTCGAGGCACGGCTGGAGTCGGCATCCGCTCGCCGTGTCACCAGCGCCGCGGTGCTGGTGATCGGGTGGCTGTACATCGTTCCGCAGCTGCATGGCGCGGGGATCACGCTGGTGGTGGTCGCGGGGCTTCCCGAGTGGGTGGGGGCGGTGACGGTGGCGGTGATCGTCGCCGTCGCGGTGGCCGCGGGCGGGATGCGCGCGATCACCTTCGTGCAGGCGTTCCAGTACTGGCTGAAGCTGACGGCGCTGCTGGTGCCGGTGGTGTTCATCGCCTTCACGCTCGGCACGGGGCCGCATGACTTCGACCCCGCCCTGGTGTTCCCCCAGGAGGCGGGGCCGGCGGGCTTCGACGCCTATGCCTCGGCGTCGCTGCTGCTGGCACTGCTGCTGGGGACGATGGGCCTGCCGCATGTGCTGGTGCGCTTCTACACGAGTCCGACGGGGGTCTCTGCGCGGTGGACGACGGTGCTCGTCATCGCGATGGTGAGCGTGTTCTACGCGGTCTCCAGCGGGATGGGGCTGCTGGGGCGGATCGCCGCGCCCGACCTGGCCGAACCCGGGGTGGCCGACACGGTGGCGCTGGTGCTCCCCTCGCGGGTGATCCCGGGGGTCGGCGGCGAGCTGCTGACCGCTCTGATCGTCGCGGGGGCCTTCGCGGCGTTCCTCGCGACCTCGGCGGGCCTGGTGGTGTCGCTGGCGGGAGTGATCAGCCAGGACGTCTTCTCGGGCTCGGTGCGCTCCTTCCGTCTCTCGGCGGTGCTGTGCAGCGTGGTGCCGCTCGGGGTCGCGCTGCTCACGGCGCCGGCGGGACTCGTCTCCAGCGTCGGGATGGTGTTCGTCGTGGCGGCGTCGACGCTGTCTCCGGTGGTGCTGCTGGGGGTGTGGTGGCGAGGACTCACGGCGCGCGGAGCGATCTCGGGGATGGTCGTCGGCGGAGTCTCGTGCGGGCTGGCGGTGCTCGTCTACGCCGCCGTCGACGGGGTGGGGCTGGCGGCGCCGCTCCTCGCGCAGCCGGCTGCCTGGGTGATTCCGCTGGCGACCGCCACCTCTGTGGTCGTGTCTCTGCTGGATCATCGGGGAGTACCGCCGCGCACCGACCGATTCCTGGCGCGCCTGCACACCCCTGATCGGGTGTGAGATCTTGCCGATGTGAGACCGTGCTGGACACGAAGTCGTGACGGACACGAAGTCGTGACGGACACGAAGTCGTGACGGACATAAGGGCGTGAAGACGTGCGGAGCGCGGAGCTCATCCAGGCTCGCGCCTGTCTTGCCCCCGCTCATGTCGACCTCGCCCAGGGCGGCGCGGCATCGCTCTCGGAGTCCGTCTCCCGCGCAGAAGGGATCGTGCTGCGCCCCGCATCGCTGAACTCCACCCGCGGCGGTGGCCGGTCGACGTAGGTGCGGCCGGTGGGACTCGTCCACACCAGGACTCCTGGTTCTCGCTGCCGCACGCTCCAGCGGTACGGGTCGGGAACGTCGGGATGCTTGAGCGAGTGGTGCCCCCGACACAGGTGCGCGAGGTTGCACACGGAGGTGTCGCCGCCGTTGCAGTACTCGGTCGTGTGATCGACATCGCAGCGCAGGGCGGAAGCCCGGCATCCGGGGAAGCGACATCGCTGATCCCGTGCGCGCAGGAACCGGCGCATGCTGTCGGTGGGTCGATAACGGTCGGTGCGCACGACCGTCTCTGTGGCCGGGTCGATGAAGAGGCGATCCCACCCGGCCGCGAGCCCGGCGAGTTCGCGGATCAGCGCGGGGTCGACGGCACCGAATCCGGCAAGCTCGGCTCCCTGCTCGTCGATACCGACGAGGGCCGTCACCGGGATCGTGACCTGCACCTGCGCGCGGATCGCCTCGATTCCCGTCTCGGCGGCCAGGGTGGGATCGCCGGTCAAGAGGATGTCGGTGAGGATGTCAGCCCGTTTCTGGTCGATCGAGCGCGGATCTTCGTTCGCTCGTCCTGCGTCTGCGTCTGCGGCTGAGGCAAGGGTAAGGACAGAGGCCGCATCCTCGTCGGGAGCAACGTTCGTCGGCACCGCGCCATCCGCTGTGGAGCCTGCCTGTCCGCCCACCTTCGCAAGCCGCGTCAGACGATCGCGGATCGCGAAGGCATGCACCGCGGGCATGGTGCAGATGAGATCGGCCATGCTGTCGTCGAGTTCGACGACCCGCACCGAGCGCAGCGACCGCGCCGCTCTGTGATCGGTGCTGCTGTCGCGCGGGAACAACTTCTTGGACAGCGACCGCGCAAGAGGCCGAGTGCGTGCCGCCGTCTCGACCCGCGCACGCTCGAGCACACGTCTCTCATATTCGGCCACTGCCGAGGCGGGCGCGATCGCCGGCACCGGCCCGGCCGCGATCGCCCGGACATGCTGCTCGCTGATCTCGCCCGCTGCCAGCGCCGCGTGGGTCCGGGGGAGCCGCTGCACGAGGTGCTGCGCATCGAAGAGCGCCGCCTCGACGGTGCGGTGCGGCATCCGCCCCGCCGCGGCGAACTCCGCGACCGTCGTGCGCAAGGGGATCTCGCGTTCGGCGGACATGCCCGTCAGCGTCGCCATCTCCTCCATCGCCAGATCTGCCCCGGCCGCCAACAGCTCCGCCTCCTGCGCCTTGAGTCGGTTGATCCTGGCGCGCACCTCGATCCACTCCTCCACCAGCCCGCTCAAGGCGACCTGGAAGTCATCGGGGGAGGAGGCTGCGGGAGTGGTCATGCCTCAAGACTGCCATAGACTTTCGAACAAATATACGAACTGTGAGTAAGTCAGTTTCGCGCAACCCTGTGCAGAAGAACACCCACGAAGAAGACCCCAGAGCGAGCAGAACAGGCAAGACGCCCAGGGGAGCAGGACTACTACACCCGCCTCCGCCGCGGCATCAGCCGCACGGGCGGGATGGGCGGAGCCGGTATCCGTTCGCCTCCGTGCGTCACGACATGCCCGAACCGCGCGGACCCCGCCTCCCAGTCCGCGCGCGCCCGCTCGATCTCCGCGTGACTGCGCCCGGCGAAGTTCCACCACATGACCAGATCCTCGGTGAAGGGCTCTCCGCCCAGCAGGAACAGCAGCGCGCCCGACGCGCTCGCGACCTCGACGGCCTCGCGCCCGTCGCCCAGGAACTGCAGCTCCCCGCGTTCCAGCGCCACGTCTCCGGTCGTCGCGTCCCCCACCCGCACGTCCCCCTCGACGAGCAGGATCGCGTGCTCCCAGGCCTCCGTCAGGGGCAGCGACACCCGCGCACCCGGCTCGAGCGCGATCTCCGCCCCCACGATCGGAGTGAAGGCGGATGCCGGCGAGCGCACCCCCGCGTATTCTCCGAGGACGACCGTGACGGCGGCATCCGGCCCCTCCGTCGCGGGGATCGTCAGCGTCGGGAGATCCTGATGCTGCTCGAAGCAGCCCCGTCCGTGCCGGGCGCTCTCCGGCAGCGCCACCCAGAACTGCAGCGCATCCATCGGCACCGGCTCCTCGCCCACCGAGTACTCCGAGTGGGAGATGCCGTTCCCGGCGGTCATGAGGTTCAGCTGCCCGCGCCGCAGCACCACGTCGCTTCCGACCGAGTCGCGGTGGCGCACCTCTCCGACGAGCGGCCAGGTGACCGTCTGCAGCCCGATGTGCGGATGCGGCTCCACGCGCATCGTCACCGGACCGGGGCCGAAGCGATCCAGGAAGCACCAGGCGCCGATCGTGGGAAGATCGCGGGCCGGCAGCGTGCGCAGGACGTTCATGTTGCGCACGCCGCCCAGCGGCACTTCGCGGGGTTCGAGGGTGATCGAGCGCGGTCCGTGCACCTCAGCTCCCGGGGCGCTCGGGCCACGAGATCACGGCACCGGGGATCTCATGGCTGCGCAGGTACTTCTCGATGTACGGGCAGAGGGGGATGATGGTGTCTCCGGATGCCGCAGCATCCTTCAGCGCCTCCTCGGCCAGCCGCCCGGCGATCCCCGCTCCCTGGAAGGCGGGATCGACCTCGGTATGGGTGAAGCGGATCGTGCCGGGGCGTCGGTCGAAGCGCACGAACCCGGCGAGGGTCTCGCCGGAGTGGATCTCGTAGCGCGAGGCGTCTTCGTTGCGGGTGACGGTGACATCGCTCATGGCTGCTCCTTCGCTCGTGCCTCCACGCTACGCCCCTTTGCGTCGATCGGCACCGGCCCGGGCTGTGCGGCTTCGAGGAGGTCGCGCAGCCGCGCGAGCTGTGCGGTGCTCAGCGCCGCGAATCGCGGAGCCACACGGTCTGCGGCGGTGCGTTCGAAGCTCTCCACCTGCTCTCTGGCCGCGTCGGTGAGCCGGACGATGCGCGCTCGGCCGTCATCCGGGTGCGGCGCGGTCTCGACCAGGCCGTGTCCGCGCAGCGCATCGACGAGCTGTGTGACTGCGCCGGGTGTCACCGTCAGCGCCGTCGCCAGCGCTCCCGGAGTCACCGGTGCCGCGGCATGAGCCAGTACGAAGAGTGCATCGAGCTGGTTGCGGGTCAGTCGGATCTCGCCGAACGGTCGTGCCCGCGTCGCCGCGAGATCCCGGCCGATGTCCGCGATCTGCGTGAGCACGGAGGCGACGATGTCGGCACGCGGCTGCTCCATGTCAGTCGCTGACGAAGGGCAGCTGTCCGACGAAGGAGCGATCGTCGACTTGTGTGAGGATGAAGTCGGCGAGATCGTCTCGGCTGATCTGCGTGCTCGCGTTCACGCCGACCCAGCCCACCCGGTAGGTGCCCTTCCCCGGGTTCTCGGTCAGGCGCGGCCCGCGGACGACGGTCCAGTCCAGCCCCGACTCCTGCAGCACGGCGAGGTGATGCTCGGCGTCCTCGAGCACGTGACCGGACAGTGCCCTCAGCAGGAGACGGATGACCTTGTCGGCCGGCTTGGGCCGGTCGAAGCCCTCAGCGCGCAGACCGCCGCCGGAAAGCGTCACGATGCGTCTCACGGCATGCGTGCGCATCGCCTCGACGATCAGCCTCGTGCCGTCGGTCTGCAGGGTGCGCGGCGACCCCTTGACCTGCCCGAAGACGGCGAGCACGGCATCCGATCCCGTGACGGTCTCCTCGACGGACGCGGGATCCAGGACGTCTCCCGTGATGACGGTGAGCCGATCGGAGGCGAGGGCGATCCTCGCGGGGTCGCGTACCAGCGCGCGGACGTCGTGGCCCGCCGCGAGGGCGCGCTCGAGGACGCGGCGACCGGTCTTGCCGGTGCCGCCGAACAGTGCGATCGTGGTCATCCAATTAGTTTAGCAACTAAAATATGAGAGGGAGATCCCCTCTGTCTTGCGCCTCGAGTGGGACTCGGTCTCCACAGGCGAGGGCGGATGTCGCGGGGCGCCGATACGCTGGCAGGATGCCGCAGAATCCGCTCGACGTCCTTCGCGAGGTGTTCGGCTACGACGCCTTCCGCGGGGATCAGGCGGCGATCGTCGAGCATGTGATCGCCGGGGGAGACGCCGTCGTGCTCATGCCGACCGGTGGCGGCAAGAGCATCACCTACCAGGTGCCGGCGATCGTGCGCGAGGGCACGGGACTCGTGGTGAGCCCTCTCATCGCGCTCATGCACGATCAGGTCGATGCGCTCCGGGCCAACGGCGTCCGTGCGGCGTATCTGAACTCGACGCAGCAGGCGCAGGAGCGCGCCGAGGTCGAGCGCGCCTATCTGGCGGGCGAGCTCGATCTGATCTACGTCGCCCCCGAGCGGCTGTCCTCGCCGCAGACGACGGCACTGCTCCAGCGCGGCCGGCTGAGCGTGATCGCGATCGACGAGGCGCACTGCGTGAGCCAGTGGGGGCACGACTTCCGGCCCGACTACCTGAAGATCGGCGAGCTGCGCACGGCGCTCGGCGGCGTCCAGACGGTGGCGCTGACGGCGACGGCGGATGCCGACACGCGGGCGGAGATCGTGCGGCGGCTGTTCGGCGGGCGGCCGCCGGAGGT
>CAYOTY010000101.1:9297-9593 GCA_964406995.1 uncultured Microbacterium sp. | reverse complement strand
CCGCCGAGGTGCTGCGCCAGACGGACGCCGCCACCGGCGAGCCGCTCGTGGACGTCATCCTCGACCAGGCCGGAGCCAAGGGCACGGGCGCATGGACCGTGCAGACAGCGCTCTCCCTGGGCGTCCCGGTCTCGGGCATCGCCGAGGCCACCTTCGCCCGCTCGCTGTCCTCGCGGCCCGAGCAGCGGGCGGCGGCATCCGCCCTGCCCGGTCCTTCGACAGGCTCAGGAACCGGTACTTTCACGGTCGAGAACGCGGACGCCTTCATCGAGGATGTCCGCCTGGCCCTGTACGCC
>CAYOTY010000101.1:0-9287 GCA_964406995.1 uncultured Microbacterium sp. | reverse complement strand
ACGCCTCCAAGATCGTGGCCTACTCGCAGGGCTTCGATGAGATCCGCGCAGGAGCGGCCGAGTACGACTGGAACATCGACCTGGGCGCGGTGTCGAAGATCTGGCGCGGCGGATGCATCATCCGCGCCCAGTTCCTCAACCGCATCGCCGAGGCCTACGACGAGAGCCCCGAGCTGCCGCTGCTGATGACCGCGCCCTACTTCGCCGAGGTCTTCGGCCGTGCGCAGGAGGCGTGGCGCCGCGTGGTCGTCGCCGCCGCCGAGGCCGGCATCCCCGCCCCCGCCTTCAGCTCCTCGCTGTCGTACTACGACGGCATCCGCGCCGACCGCCTGCCCGCCGCCCTCGTGCAGGGTCAGCGCGACTTCTTCGGCGCGCACACCTACAGGCGCATCGACCGCGAGGGCACCTTCCACACGCAGTGGTCGGGCGACCGCACCGAGATCGAAGCCGAAGACACCCACTGAGCGCGCCGGAGGAGACCCCGCTCTCGCTGCGCGTGCACCGCGTGGCGGCGAGGGTGGTGCTCGCCCTGCTCAGCGCGGCCTATCTCTGGGCGGTCGGGTGGATGACCCTGCGCACGGCGCCCTACGGGAGCGATCTCTCGCGTGCGCTGAATCGCCTGCTCGCCTGGTTCGCCGAGCGGGACTCGACGGCGTGGATCACCTTCGACCGGGTGGAGTTCGCCGCGAACGTGGCGATGTTCGTGCCCTTCGGCGTCTTCGTCGTGCTGTGGTTCGGGGTGCGCGGCTGGTGGCTGGCGCCGATCCTGGGCCTGCTGCTGAGCGCGGGCATCGAGTTCGTGCAGTGGCAGTTCCTCGACACCCGCGTCGCCGACGTCCGCGACCTTCTCGCCAACACGACCGGCGCCGTGCTCGGGATGCTGCTCATGCTCCTGCTGGCGTTCCTGCTCTCCCCCGCCAGATCTCGGCGGTGATCAGGGGACGACGACGGTCTTCAGACCCTCGCCACGCGAGGCGGCGTCCAGGGCGACGAAGAACTCGTCCAGGCCCACCCGCTTGGTGATCAGAGGCGTCAGCACCACATCGCCCTGCTCGATGAGTCGCATGGCGGCACGCCACGAGTTCGGTGTGGAGGCGAAGCCGCTCGTGATCGTGAGCTCCTTGTAGAGCACGAGGTCGATCGGGAGGGCGACGTCCTTGCCGAAGATGCCGACCTGCACATAGCGGGCACCGCGGCGCGCGGCGCGCAGCGCGTTCGCCGCGGCGGGCGCGGCCCCCGAGCACTCGATGACGACGTCGAAGGAGTCCTCCTCGGGCGTGCCGGTCTCCACGGCTATGCCGAGGGATGCGGCCACAGCCAGCCGCTCGGCGTCGCTGGGAAGGCCTGCGAGGGTCACGACGCCGCCGGCGGCCTTCGCGACCTGCGCGGAGAGCTGGCCCATCGCACCGGGCCCGGTGACCAGGACGCGATCGCCCGGCTGGACGACCGGCGGATCCATCAAGCACTGCGCGACGCACGCGAGCGGCTCGCTGAGCACGCCGTCGAGCTCGCCCGGGGTGTCGGGGAGGCGGTGGAGGTTCAGCACCGGCAGCAGCATGTGCGAGGCGAAGCCGCCGTTGCGGAAGGTGCCGATCGAGCGGCGGTCGCGGCAGAGGTTGCGACGGCCCGCGCGACACATCGCGCACACCTCGCACGCCGAGAAGTAGGTCTCGACAGCGACCTTCGCGCCCACCCAGTGCTCGTCCTCGGCAGAGCCCGCCGAGATCACCCGTCCGAGCACCTCGTGCCCCATCACCACGGGCGGGGCGTAGGGGAACTCGTCGTGCGCGATGTGCACATCCGTGCCGCAGATGCCCGTGGCGAGCACCTCCAGCACGACCTGTCCCGGCCCCGCGACGGGCACCGGCACCGCGCCGATCTCGATCCCTTCGACGCCTTCGGCCCGCTTGATGACGGCGGGCATCATCTCCTGTGTCATCGCGCCGTTCACCAGTCGTGGACGGTGCCGTCGGCGAGGCGGTTGTAGGGCAGGTAGGCGGTCTGGTACGGGTACTTGCCCGCCTCGTCGAGGTCGAGGTCGACGCCGATGCCGGGCTTGTCGCCGGGGTGGAGGAGACCCTCGGTCCAGGAGAAGGACTGCTGGAAGACCTGGTTGCTCAGCTGGCCGTGCTGCATATACTCCTGGATCCCGAAGTTGTGGATCGCCAGCCCCAGATGCATCTGCGCAGCCATCCCGACCGGAGAGATGTCGGTCGGGCCGTGGAAACCGGACTTGACCTGGTAGATCGCCGCGTAGTCGCAGGTCTTCTTCAAGGGGGTGATCCCGCCCATGTGCGTGACCGCGCCCCGCATGTAGTCGATCAGCTGATCCCGGATGAGATCCTTGAAGTCCCAGATCGTGTTGAAGATCTCCCCGATCGCCAGTGGGGTCGTGGTGTGCTGGCGCACGAGCTTCAGCGCCTCCTGGTTCTCCGCCGGAGTGCAGTCCTCCAGCCAGAACAGGTCATAGGGCTCCAGCTCCTTGCCCAGCTTCGCCGCCTGCAGAGGCGTCATCCGGTGATGCCCGTCGTGCAGCAGAGGCAGCTCCGGACCCACCGCATTGCGGACCTCTTCGAACACGCGGGGCAGGTGCCGCAGATACGCCCGGGTGTCCCAGTCCTCCTCCGCCGGATAGGCGCCGCGCCCGGCGGGCTCGTAGTCGTAACGCTTCCCGCTGGTCTGCGGCTGCGCCGCGACCCCGTACACGGCCTTGATCCCCGGTACCGCGGTCTGGATGCGGATCGCCCGGTACCCCTGCTCCTGGTGACGGGCCACCGAGTCCAGCACCTCGGGCACATCCCGGCCGCTCGCGTGCCCGTAGGCGAGAAGGCCCCGCCTGCTCGCCCCGCCCAGCAGCTGATACAACGGCATCCCCGCCGCCTTGGCCTTGATGTCCCACAGCGCCATGTCCACCGCGGCGATCGCCGCCATCGTCACCGGCCCCCGGCGCCAATACGCGCTGCGGTACAGGAACTGCCAGGTGTCCTCGATCAGATGCGCGTCCCGCCCCAGCAGCAAGGGGACCACATGCTCGCTCAGATACGACACCACCGCCAGCTCGCGGCCGTTGAGGGTCGCATCCCCGAGCCCCGTGTGCCCCTCGTCGGTCGTGAGCTTGAGGGTCACGAAGTTGCGGTCCGGGCTCGTGACGATGACCTCGGCGTTTTCGATGATCACTGCGATTTTCCTTTCGTTGGTCACCACTCGGCCAGGGAGCCGTCGGGGTGCCGCCAGATGGGGTTCTGCCAGGTCTCCCAGCGGGCCGCGGCTTCGCGCACGGCCTTCTCGTCGATCTCGATGCCGAGGCCGGGCGCGGTGAGCAGCTCGAAGCATCCCCCGACGAACTTCAGCGGCGAGGTGTCGACGACGTAGTCGAGCACCTCGGCGCCCTTGTTGTAGTGGATGCCGATCGACTGCTCCTGGATGAGGTGGTTGGGGGTGGCGAAGCCGACCTGCAGGCAGCTCGCCAGCGCGAGCGGCCCGAGCGGGCAGTGCGGGGCGATGAGCACGTCGAAGGTCTCGGCCAGGGCCGCGATCCGGCGGGTCTCGCTGATTCCTCCGGCGTGCGAGAGGTCGGGCTGCGCGATGGCGATCCCCGCTTCCAGCACCGGCAGGAACTCCTGCCGCGAGTACAGCCGTTCCCCCGTGGCGATCGGGATCGTGGTGGCCTCGACCATGCGGGCCACGACGTGCGAGTTCTCCGGGATGACCGGCTCTTCGATGAAGAAGGGATGCAGCGGCTCCAGCAGCGGCGCCAGGCGCCGGGCGGTGGCCAGGGTGAAGCGGCCGTGGCAGTCCACCGCGACATCGCGGTCGGGGCCGAGCACTTCGCGAGCGCTGGCGACGCGGGCCACGACGCCGTCGAGCTCGGCGACGGAGCCGTTGCGGCTCATCTTCCCCGAGGCGTTCATCTTCACCGCGGTCAGCCCGACCTCCAGCTGCGCGGAGATGTGATCGGCGACCTGGGCGGGGTCGTCGCCGCCGACCCAGCCATAGGCGCGGATCCGGTCGCGCACCGCTCCGCCGAGAAGCACGTGCACGGGCACGCCCAGCCTCTTGCCCAGGATGTCCCACAGCGCCTGGTCCACGCCCGCGATCGCGCTGGCGAGCACCGGCCCGCCGCGGTAGAACTGCCCCTTGGTCAGGACCTGCCAGTGATCCTCGATCCGGCTGGGATCCTTGCCGAGGAGGTGCCCGGCGAACTGGTCGACGGCCGCGCGCACGACATCCGCGTAGCCCTCCAGCGAGGCCTCGCCCCAGCCCACGATCCCGTCTGCGGTCTCGATGCGCACGAACAGCCAGCGCGGCGCGACGGGGAAGCTCTCGACTCGGGTGATCGAATCGGTCCTGCTCACCGGGTCTCTCCTATCGGGCTGGGTGCAAGTCGGGGAAGGTAGTCGGCGAGCACCGTCCGGGCGATCTCGGCCGGGGCCGGTTCGATGCTCACCCGGATGCCGCGTTCGTCCTCCTGCAGCGGCTCGAGGGTGTCGAACTGCGACTCCAGCAGACTCGGCGGCATGTACGCGTGCGAACGCGTTCTCACGCGCTCCGCGACGAGCTCGATCGGGCCGTGAGGCTCGACGATGTACAGCTCCGGTTCGTACTCGCGCAGGATGTCCCGGTAGCTGCGTTTGAGTGCAGAGCAGGCCATCACCACGCCCCCCTCGGCGCGCCGGGCGACGATCTCCTCGCCGACCCGGCGCAGCCAGGGCTCCCTCTCGGCATCCCCGAGGGGCAGGCCCGCGGCCATCCGCTCGATGTTCTCCGGCGTGTGCAGCCGGTCGCCGTCGATGAAGGCGACCCCCAGCTGCTCGGCGAGCAGTCCCCCGATGGTGGTCTTGCCCGTGCCCTGCGCCCCCATGACCACGAGCCGGACGCTTGTTCCCTGTGCCATCTATGTCAGCCCTTGGTGGCTCCGGCGGTGAGGCCGGAGACGATGTAGCGCTGGGTGAACAGGGCGATCAGCATGATCGGGGTGGTCACGACCACGGACGCGGCCATCAGCGCGCCCCAGTCGATGGAGGCGTAGCCGATGAAGTCGAAGATCGCCACCGGGAGGGTCTTCGTGGACTGCCCGGCCAATACCAGGGCGAACATGAAGTTGTTCCAGGAGAAGATGAACGACAGGATCGTCGCCGTCGCGATCCCCGGGACCGAGAGGGGAAGAGTGATCCGGAAGAACGCGCCGATCGCGGTGAGCCCGTCGACCTGTGCGGACTCCTCCAGCTCCAACGGCATCTGATCGAAGAAGCTCATCATGATGTACAGGATCAGCGGCAGCGAGACGAACATGTGCGAGAGGATCAGCGGCCCGTAGCCACCGGTCATCCGCAGCTGCGCGAAGATGAAGTACCACGGCACCAGCAGGCTCACGCCCGGGATGATGCGTGCCAGGAGCACCACCATCGAGGACTTGTTCATCACGAACCGGCTCATCGCATAGGCGGCGGGCACCGCCAGGACCAGCGAGAGCGCTGTGGCCATGAACGCCACGAAGAACGAGTTCCAGATGTAGACGAGGTAGTTGCCCCGCCGCGGATCGAAGACCGTGCCGTAGTTGTCCAGCGTCGGGGTGAAGATGATCGCCTGGGAGGTGTCGTAGATCTGCACATTGTGCTTGAAGCTGGCCAGCACCATCCACATGATCGGGCCCAGGAAGGCCAGCACGATCACCGCCAGCCCCGCGAAACGGGCCACCGGCCCCCACTTGAGCTTCTTCTTGCGCCGCACCGGTGCGGGGCGTGTACCCGGCGCGAGCAGAGCGCGCGTGTCATTTGCCGTCGACATCAGTCCTTGGCCTTTCTCTGCATCTGGAGGACCCAGATCACCGCGAGGATGAGCAGGAAGAACAGGATCAGCACCGCCGACGCCAACCCGTACTGGTTGTAGTCGAAGCTGAGCCCATAGGCATACACGTTCAGGGTCTCCACATCATGGAAGGCCCCACCGCCCTTGCCCTTGGTGGCATAGAGGATGTCGAAGGTCTTCAGCGCATCGATCCCCCGCAGCAGCACCGCCGCGATGATCACCGAACGCATCAGCGGCACCGTCACATACCAGAACCGCTGCCAGGCGTTGGCGCCATCGACCCGCGCCGCCTCCTGCGGCTCCTCCGACAGACTCGTCAGCCCCGCCAGCAGGATCAGCGCGACCATCGGCGTCCACTGCCAGATATCGACGAACATCAACGTCGTCAGCGACGTGGACGGATCCGCCAACCACGGCTGCGGAGGAATCCCCACCCAGGAGAGCATCTCGTTCACGAAACCGATGTTCGGCTCGAACAGCAGCCGCCACATCATCCCCACCGCCACCGGCGTGGCCACCAGAGGCAGCAGCACGATCGTGCGGATCGCGCCCTGACCCTTAAACGGCTTCCACAGCAGCAGCGCGATGATCATCCCGAAGATCAACTCGAACGTCAACGCACCCGCCGTGAAATAGACCGTCCGACCCACCGCCGGCCAGAACCTGTCCACATCCGTCAGCGCCGTCGCATAGTTCTCGAAACCGATGAACCCGAACTCACGCCTCACCGAACGCTTCGAATCCGTGAAACTCAGAAACAGAGTCCACACCAACGGAACCGCCAGCAGCAGCACCGTAAACGCCATCGACGGCCCCGCGAACAGCCACTTCCGATGCCTATTGGCCCAGCGACTGACACGCTCACCCGTCCCCACCCCTTCGGGGGCCTGAATTGCGGTCATCCTCATTGTCCTCACAGTCGGTTCCCCGGGGTCCGGCGGCGATGCCGCCGGACCCCGGGCGAACTGGACTCTCGTTACTCGGCGTCCTCGATGAGGAACGCCTCGAAGGCGGCCTGTGCCGAGTCGACCGCGGCATCCACATCGCCGCCGGAGATCGCGATGACGATCGGGTCCCCGACGATCTCACGCGCCTGCGGCACCTGGATCACCAGCGGACGGTCCTGGCCGATGCCGTTCTGTCCGTTGATCTGGATCGCCTCGACGAGCTCGGCCGGATAGTCCGACAGAGCCGCGGCGTCGTCCCACGCCGAGGCGCGAGCACCCATGACGCCCAGCTTCGACATCTCGAGCGTCGTGCTCTTGGAGGTGGCCCACTTGATGAACTGCCAGGCGCCGCTCGGGTTGGACGAGCCCTCGTTGATCGCCAGCGCCCAGGCGGCGACGTTGTACGGCCGGGAGCCGGCAGGACCCGCGGGGAACGCTGCGAAGCCCACGTTGTCGGCGACCGTGGACTGCGTGGGGTCGGTCATGTTCTTGTAGAGGCTGTCGGCATCCGCGATGAACGCGGCCTGGCCCTGCTGGAACACGGCGAACGACTCCGCCCAGCTCATCTCCGGGTTGATCGTGGCGTTGGTGTGGTTGCGGATCAGGTCGCCGTAGTACTTGTAGGCGGCGCGGGCCTCAGGGGTGTCAAGACCCGAGGTGCCGTCTTCCTTGATCCACTCTCCACCGTGGCTGAACAGGAAGGCGCTGAACTGCGTGACCGCGGCGGACTTGCCGGTGCGGCCGATGTAGCCGGCGACATCCGGGTTCTGCTCGTGGATCGCCGCGGCGGCGGCCTCGAGCTCGTCCAGCGTGGTCGGCACCTCCAGGCCTGCCGCCTCCAGCAGATCCTTGCGGTAGTAGAGCACCGTGCGCTCGGTGATGATCGGCACGCCGACGACTTCGCCCTCGTAGGTGGTCAGCGACTGCGGACCGGGCTGGAAGTCGTCCCAGTCCCACTCGGCGTCGTCTTCGACGAGATCGGTGAGGTCGAGGAGATATCCGTTGCTGGCGAAGAGCTTGGTCTCCTGCAGCGGGCGGTACATCAGCACGTCGATCTCGTCGGTGCCCGCGTTCAGCTTGACGTTGTACTGGTCGCTGAGCTGGTCCTCCGCCATCTGCGTGATCTCGACGTTGGCTCCGGTCTCGGCCTCGAACTCGGAGATGAGGTCCTTGATCTGCTCGGTCCACACGTGGTTGACGAGCGTCACGCGAATCGTCGAGCCCTCCAGGCTCGCGTCCTCGTCGATCTCAGGCGAGGAACCGCAGCTGACAAGCGCTCCCGCGAGAACCGCAGTGGTCGCCGCCGCAAGAACGCGGACGGACTTCTTTCCGTACTTCACTGTGTCTCCATCCTGAGCCGCGCACCCTTGTCACGGTCTCGCGCAGACGCCGTTACATCTGCTAAGTGGGTACATTACAGCCCAAAAGTATTACTTATCAAGATTCGTTTCTAAAAAGATATGATTGAAGCATGAGCACCTCCCCGGTCTTCGCACCGGAACCCGCCCCGATCACCGGCGATCTCCGCGAATACGTCCTCGAGACGCTCGGTCGCGAGATCTGCGGCCACATGATCGAGCCCGAGACCACCTTCACCACCGAGTCGCTGGAAGGTCGCTTCCAGGTCTCTCGTCCCGTCGTGCGCGAGGCGCTGCGCGCGCTGGAGGCACTGGGCCTGGTCACTCCCAAGCGCCGCGTGGGAGTGCGCGTGCTGCCGCAGAGCCAGTGGAACGTCTACGACCTGCAGGTGGTCCGCTGGCGGCTCGCCGGACCCAGCCGTGTCGCGCAGCTGCGATCGCTCACGGAGCTGCGCGGGGCCATCGAGCCCGCCGCGGCCCGGCTGGCGGCCATCCGCGCCCCCCTCAACCAGGCGAGCGACCTCGTGGGCCTCGCCGGACGCATCTGGGCGGCCGGACGCGAGGGCGACGCCCCCGAGTTCCTGCGCCTGGACCTGCAGTTCCACCGCCTGATCCTCGAGATGAGCGGCAACGAGATGTTCACCCAGCTGCACCACATCATCGAAGAGGTCCTGCGCGGCCGCACGCACTACGGCCTCATGCCGCAGTACCCGGCGCCCGAAGCCCTCCAGCGCCACGTCGACATCGCCACCGCGATCCAGACCGGCAACGCCGACAAGGCCGCCGCCGCGATGATCGCGATCACCGATCGCGCACTGTCGGAGATGAGCTCGATCTGGGACCAGGAGCTGAACCCGCCCTCAGCAGATGCATAGCGATCTCCATAGAAACCTCATAGGAGACTCCGCAGAATAGAGGGATGAGCGACTCCCAGCCCGAACTGCGCCGCCCCGACGGCTCCCCCCTGCGCATCCTCGCCGTCGACGACGAGCCGATGCTGACCGACCTGCTCGCCATGGCGCTGCGCGTCGAGGGCTGGGAGGTGAAGACGGCCGACTCGGGGCTGGAGGCACTGCAGATCGTCCGCGAGTTCGACCCCGATGCCCTCGTGCTCGACGTCATGATGCCCGACCTCGACGGGCTCTCGGTGCTGAAGCGGCTCCGCGAGGCCGGC
>CAYOTY010000100.1:0-9629 GCA_964406995.1 uncultured Microbacterium sp. | reverse complement strand
GCAGTTCGAGGGTGCCGTCGCTCGCCTGGCCGGCACCGGAGCGGCGGTGATCGTCGGGATCGGTCCCCGGACGGATCACGTCGTTGCCGCCGGCGCAGATCGACACGAGGTCGGGGTGCAGCTCGACGGCCGGATTCAGCTGCTCCTCGATGATCTGCGCGATGAGCCTGCCGCGCACCGCGAGGTTCGCGTAGGCGAAGTCGTCGGCCTGCTGTGCGAGCACCTCGGCGACCCGATCGGCCCAGCCGCGGTGGCTGCCCGGGAGGTTCGGATCCGGGTCGCCGATGCCCTCGGTGAAGGAATCGCCGATCGCGACGAAGCGTCGCCAGGGGTGCGTGGTCTCGTTCGGAACGTACGGGGTGCGGGACGAATCCTGATCAGTCATCCGAGCCTCCTTCGACGCCGTGCACCGGGGTTGATGATGGCGGCAGAGGTCGAGCCTACCCGTCGGAGACGACCGGCTGGTGCGCGTGAGCCGAATGTCGCTAGAAGCGTCTATCGTGGATGCCGATGCTCTCTCCGTCCTTCCCGCTGCGCGCCCCCTGGGGAACGGCCGACAAGCTCCGCGCCTGGCAGCAGGAAGCGCTGGAGGCCTATTTCCAGGCCGACCAGCGAGACTTCCTCGTCGCCGCGACGCCGGGGGCGGGGAAGACGACCTTCGCCCTCACGCTCGCGCACGAGCTCCTCGAGCAGGGCGAGGTCGATCGCATCGTCGTCGTCGCCCCGACCGAGCACCTGAAGACGCAGTGGGCGGATGCGGCGGCACGGGTCCACATCCGCCTCGACCCGCGTTTCCGCAACAGCCATCACCTCCCCGCGCGGCAGTACCACGGGGTCGTGGTGACCTATGCGCAGGTCGCCGCCAAGGCGGCCGTGCATCGAGTGCTCACCGAGTCGGCGAACACGCTGGTCATCCTCGACGAGGTCCACCACGGCGGCGATGCGCTCAGCTGGGGCGATGCGATCCGAGAGGCCTACGCCCCCGCACGGCGCCGACTGCTGCTGTCGGGCACGCCCTTCCGCAGCGACACCGCGCCGATCCCCTTCGTCGAGTACCTTCCCGATGAGAGCGGCGCGCGCGTCTCGTCCACCGACTACCGCTACGGCTATGGCCGGGCGCTGAAGGACGGCGTCGTCCGACCGGTCCTTTTCCACGTCTACTCGGGCAAGATGCAGTGGCGCACGAGCGCCGGCGACGAACTTGAGGCTCATCTCGGGCAGGACAACACCAAAGACGTCACCTCCCAGGCCTGGCGCACGGCGCTCGACCCTGGAGGAGAGTGGATGCCGGCGGTGCTGTCGGCCGCCGACCGGCGTTTGAGCGAGATCCGCCATCACGTTCCGGACGCCGGGGGCCTGGTCATCGCCACCGATCAGACCGCGGCCCGTGCCTATGCGACGATCCTGCGCAGCGTGACGGGGGAGCGACCCACCGTCGTGCTCTCGGACGAGGCGGAGGCATCGCGCCGCATCGAGCAGTTCAGCGAGAGCACGAGCCGGTGGATGGTCGCCGTGCGCATGGTCTCGGAGGGTGTCGACGTGCCGCGGCTCGCGGTCGGGGTCTATGCGACATCCGCTTCCACCCCGCTGTTCTTCGCGCAGGCGATCGGGCGCTTCGTGCGGGCACGGCGCCGCGGCGAGGCCGCGAGCGTGTTCCTGCCGCACGTGCCGGTGCTGCTGGGCCTGGCGAACGAGATGGAGCGGCAGCGCGATCATGCGCTCGACCTCCGTGAGAAGGACGCCGACGGCCTCGACGACTCGTTGCTCGACGAGGCCAACCGCGAGGAGGAGGTCTCCGATGCGCTCACGCAGGAGTTCAGCTATCAGGCGATCTCCTCGCTCGCGCACTTCGACCGCGTCGTCTTCGAGGGCAAGGAGTTCGGTCAGCTCGCCGAGCCCGGAACCCCCGAAGAGGAGGAGTTCATCGGACTCCCCGGGCTCCTCGAACCCGAGCACGTGCACGATCTGCTCATGCAACGCCAGGCGCGGCAGTCGCGGTTGCGCGCGGCGCGGGAGGCGAAGGGCGGGCCCGAGGCGACGACGACCCTCCCTGCCCCCCTCCATCGCACCCTGCGCGAGCAGCGGCAGCTGCTGAACAGCCTCGTGGGGCTGTACGCGCGGCAGTCGGGTGAGCCGCACGGCGCCGTGCACGCGGAGCTGCGGCGGCTCTGCGGCGGCCCTTCCGTGGCTCAGGCCACCGTCGCGCAGCTGCAATCGCGCATCGATCTGCTGCGTAAGAGGGTGCGGTCCTGAGGATGTTCCCCGGTTCCTGAGTGCCCTTCGTCTCGGTTCGGTTGCGCCGATCCTCGCTCAGGAACCGGTCGGCGAGACGAAGGGCTTCGGGGATCCGAAATGCTGGCAATCCTGCAGAATCCGGCTTGTCCGATGCGGTGAATCACTACCGTGGGAGGTTGTCACCCACCCGGAGGATCTATGTCCGCACCCGCAATCCCCACCGCTGCCGATCGGAAGCGATGGGCCCGCTACCTCGTCGAGGAGCGGGCCGAAGGGCGTGTCTACGAACGGCTCGCCGCACGTCGCACCGGGGAGGAGCGCGACATCCTGCTACAGCTGGCATCGGCGGAGAAGCGCCACGAGCAGCACTGGCTGGATCTGCTCGGCGAGGAACCGGCGAAGCTGCCTGCGGTCGGCATTCGCTCCCGCATGCTCGGGTGGATGGCGGGCCGCTTCGGCATGATCTTCGTGCTCGCCCTCGCGCAGAGCGCGGAGGCCCGCTCGCCCTACGACACCGAGCAGTACGCCACCGCCGCGATGCGCGCCGATGAGAAGGTGCATCACGAGGTCGTGCGAGGCCTGGCGGCGAGGGGGCGCAGGAAGCTCTCGGGATCCTTCCGTGCGGCGGTGTTCGGGATGAACGACGGGCTCGTCAGCAACCTCGCCCTCGTCCTCGCGATCGGCGCGACGGGAGCGGCGTCGGAGTTCGTGCTGTTCAGCGGCATCGCGGGGCTGCTCGCCGGAGCGCTCTCCATGGGCGCGGGGGAGTTCGTGTCCGTCCGCTCTCAGCGCGAGCTGCTCGCCGCCACGGAGGCGAATGAGAGCGCGGCGGATACGGCGAGCGACCTCGACATCGACGAGAACGAGCTCGCTCTCGTCTACCGGGCGAGGGGGATGGACGCCGAAGAGTCGCTCACCCGGGCCAGGCGTATCGTCGCCGCCGCGAAGGCCGGCGCCGAGAGGACGACGACCGGTCCGCTGAGCGTAAGAGGAGGCTCAAGCGACCGTGACGTCGTGGGCAGCGACTGGGCGGCGGCGCTCACGAGCTTCCTGCTCTTCGCCTCCGGGGCGATCATCCCGGTGCTGCCCTGGATCTTCGGGCTCAGTGGGCTTGCGGCGATCCTTGTCGCACTGCTGCTCGTGGGCATCGCGCTGCTGTCGACGGGTGCCCTGGTCGGCATCCTGTCGGGCGGTCCGCCCCTCCGGCGCGCCCTGCGGCAGCTCGCGATCGGATTCGGCGCGGCGACGATCACCTACGCGCTCGGCCTCGTCTTCGACGTCGGAGCGCTCTGATCGCGAATTTGCTGGCCGGGCCCCGGAGCGCGGTTCGCGGTACGCGGCCGCGAGCGCGCCGGGGGAGGGCGATCCGACCGAAAGGATCTCTGCGCCGAAGCGAACCGTCAGGGAAAGCTCAGAGCTGTTCGCTGAGCGCTTCCGCCAGGATCCGCGCGGCCTCGTCGAAGCGCCCGGGGTCCTCGCCGGCGTAGTTCAGCCGCACGAAGGGCGCCGGGGCCTCCGCGGGGAACCACTCCCTGCCCGACACGATGATGAGTCCGCGCCGTTCGCACTCGCGCACGACTGCTGCGGAATCGGTGCCGTCCGGGAACCGGAGCCACAGGTTCAGGCCTCCCGCGGGGAGGGCATCGAGCTGCGCCTCCGGCACGTGCGTCTGCACCGCCTCCCACAGCCGGTCGCGGCGGAGCCGGAGCTGTTCGCGCACACGCCTCAGATGCGTGCGCCAGCCGGGCTGGGTGATCACGTCCAGAGCGGCGGCCTGCAGGATGCCGCTGACGTACATCGACTCGGCCGCACGGTCGGCGAGGATGCGGTCGCGCGCGGGGCCGCGGGCGATCACCGCCGCGACGCGCAGCGCGGGCGAGACGCTCTTGGTCAGTGAGTGGATGTAGATCACACGTCCGTCTTCGTCGAAGGCGGCGAGTGGCCGAGGCTCGGCGTCGATGGCCAGGTCGTGCGCCCAGTCGTCTTCGATGAGGAATGCTCCGTGCTCTCGCACGACGTCCATCACCGCACGCCCGAGATCCGCGGACCAGCGGATGCCGGTGGGGTTGGCGAAGGTGGGCTGTGCATAGAAGGCGCGCGCCCCGGTCTCCGAGAAGGCGCGCGCAAGCTCTTCGGGATCGGGTCCGCTGGTCCCTGTGGGAACGGGGACGAGCACCACACCCGCCTGTTCGGCGGCAAGGAGCGCTCCCCAGTAGGTGGGAGACTCAATCAGCAGCGGCTGGCCGGGACCCACGAGGGTGCGGAAGATGGAGCTGAGGCCGCTCTGGCTGCCGGCGATGATGAACGCATCGCGAGCGGATGCCGGAGTGAGCCCGCTCGGGGTCGCGGCGGCGAGCTGCTGGGCGAACCAGCCGCGGAGCTCGGGGAGTCCGGCGGCCGGGGTGCGCTGCACGGCGGCATCCGTCCGAGCCGCCCGGATCAGAGCCGCGCGCACGAGGCTCTCCGGAAGGAGGTCCCGGGCGGGATAGCCCGAGTGCAGCGCGATGGCGTCGGGATCGGCGGTGCGCTGGGTGACCGGGAGGGAGGACAGCCGCGAGGGCGGGGTGCCGAGCGCTGCCGTCTGCCAGCTGTAGTCAGCGGCCTGTGCGGTGCGGATCGTCCGCACGAAGGTGCCGACGCCCGGCCGGCTCTCGATCAGACCCAGTGCGGAGAGCGTGCGCATCGCCTTCTGCACGGTCACCGGGCTCGCCCCGTACTCGGCGACGAGCGCACGATTCGACGGCACCCGGGCGCCGGGCGGAGCGGCGGCGATCCACGCGCGGAGTCCGGAGACGATGCGCTCGGTGCTATCCTGATTCATGAATAGTAAGAGTAGCGTTATTCCATCGCGGCAGAAAGTGCTATCGCCGGTCGTCGGGCTGGGATGGGGATTCCTCGGCATCCTGGCCTTCTCCTTCACGATCCCGTTCACGCGCTTCGCGCTCGAAGGACTCTCCCCGCTGTTCATCGGAGCCGGTCGCGCGGTCGTCGCCGCCCTGCTCGCCGCTCTGGCCCTGCTGATCACCCGGCAGACCCGGCCCACGAGGACGCAGTGGCTGCGCCTCGCGGTCGTCGCCGCGGGCGTTGTCGCAGGATTCCCCCTGCTCACCTCCTACGCCCTGCAGACGGCGCCCGCCAGCCACGGGGCCATGGTGATCGCTCTGCTGCCGGCGGCGACGGCCGTGATGGTCGTCATCAGGGGAAAGGAGCGGCCCTCGCGCTCGTTCTGGACCTTCGCCGTTCTCGGTGCCGTGGCCGCGCTCCTGTTCGCCTCGCTCCAGCACGGAGGACCGGGACGTCTGACCTGGTCGGATCTGCTCCTGTTCGGTGCGGTGATCGCTGCCGCGATCGGCTATGCCGAAGGGGGTCTGCTCTCCCGTGAGCTGGGCGCATGGCAGACGGTGTCCTGGGCGCTCGTGGTCGCCGCACCGCTCATGCTCGGACTCACCGTGCTGTCCCTCGCCCAGCAGCCGCCGACAGCGGCCCCGGTACATTGGGCGGCGTTCGCCTATCTCGGGGTCGTGAGCATGTTCCTCGGCTTCTTCGCCTGGTACCAGGGGCTTTCGATCGGGCCGATGGCGCAGGTGAGCCAGGTCCAGCTCGTCCAGCCCGTGCTGAGCTTCCTCTGGGCGGCGCTCCTGCTCGGAGAGCACATCGGGATGGCCACTATCCTCGGAGGCAGCGCCGTGATCGTCTGTGCCGCCCTCGCCGTGCGTGCGCGCCTGAGCCGGAAGGAGCCGTGATGCGTCATACGCCCTACTATCTGATGACCGATCCCGCGGAGGTCAAGCGCCTCATCCGACGCAACGCCTGGGCGACGTTCGTCTCACCGGCATCCGCGGGTCTGGTCGCCTCGCACTACCCGGTGATCCTCGACGAGCGCGAGGACGACATCGTGATCATCAGCCATTTCGGACGGCCCGACGAGGTCGCCCACGAGCTCGGCGGGCACGAGATCCTCGTCATCGTCCAGGGCCCGCACGACTACGTGTCGGCGAGCTGGTACCCGGAGGGGCAGCTGGTCTCGACCTGGAACCACGTCACCGCCCACCTCTACGGCACGCCGGAGATCCTCTCGGAGGAGGAGAACTACGCGATGCTGGGCAGGCTCACCGACCACTTCGAGAAGCACCGTCCGGGCGGACGGAGTCTGTCCGAGGACGAGGCGGCGACCAGGCGTGCGGCCAAGGGGACGGTCGGTCTGCGGATGCGGGTGACCCGCTTCGATGCGCGGGCGAAGCTCAGCCAGAACAAGCCCGAGGAGGTGCGCGACAACGTGACCGCCCACCTCGCCGCGAGCAATCCGGCACTGGCGGAGGAGATGCGCCGCGCCGATCCGCGGCACTGACTCCTGCCCGGATCCGTTCCGCGGGCCCGTATGGCACTCTCCGTCCTCGTCGGGGCGATCGCGGACACTCAGCCCGCGCTGCGGAGCGTCTGAGGTCCTGCAGATACCCGACACGGTGGCAGGAGGATGCCTAGACTGACCGTATGACGTTCGTGAACGCGGGGACCCTCGGCGTGCTGCCCGGCAGGCGGGACGAGCTGGTCGCGCTGCTGACCCGGCGCAGCACGGAGCTCGCCGAGGCCGGATGTCTCCTCTACGAGGTCGGGGTGAGCGACGAGCAGCCCGACACCGTGTTCGTCGCCGAGCTCTGGGAGTCGGCGGAGGCGCACCAGGCTTCGCTGCAGCTCGAGAGCGTGCGCTCGGCGATCGCCCAGGCGAGGCCCCTGCTCTCCGGCGAGTTCGGCGGCTTCCGCTTCACCGTGGTCGGCTCGCCCCTGCGCGATTGAGATCCGGCCAACGACAAGAGCCGGACCCGAAGGTCCGGCTCTTGTCGTGTCTCAATACAGTGTGCGCGAGGGGGGACTTGAACTGACCTCGACCCCCTCGCGCCGCGAATCGGCATCGAGCGTTCAGCCGCATGAAATCAACGATCTACGGCCTGTGACCTGTGGATAACTTCATCGCGATACCCCGACCTACAGGTTGCTTAGCACTTTCGTTAGCACTTTTCGGGGTATACGCGGTTCTCCAGAGATGGGCGGTTAGGTAGCTGCGCCAGGGTGCGAGGTTCGCTGCCCATGCGGTGAGTGACTTCGGCTCGACAGGCAGACCGGCTTTGCCCGCTCCCGCACGCACTGTACTATCGCCCGGCAGGAACACGTCGGGGTCGCTGAGCACCCTCATGCGAACGTAGTCGGCAGTCCACGGGCCGATGCCCGGCCGCGAAAGGAGTGCAGCGCGCTGCTCGGCTTCGTCGTCAGCGGTGCTGAGGGTCAGCGACCCATCGGCGAGGGCGGCGGCGGTACGGATGATCGCGCTCGTGCGTGCTGCTGGCCCGCGTAGCACCTCGTGGCTGCGTTCTGCGATGGCCGCCATCGCCGGAAACAGCAGCTGCGGCTCGCCTGTGTTCGCGTCGATCCGCTGCCCGAGCGCGTTCACGAGTGCGGTAATTGCGGTGCGGGCGGAGGCTACCGAGACCTGTTGCCCGATCATGGCCCGGATCAGCATCTCGTGAGGCTCGGCCGTGCCGGGAACCCGGATGCCCGGCGTGCGGGCTACCAGGGGTGTGAGTTCCGGGTTCCGGGCGAGTGCATCATCGATAGCGAGCGGATCGGCGTCGAGGTCGAACAGACGCCGGACTCTGGCGACCAGTATGCCGAGGTCGGCGAGTTCCGTCACTCGCGCCCGCAGTCGCACACGGCTCGCGTTGCCGGTATCTTCTCGCACCTCGAACCAGGCAGGCCCGCCCGGTAGCCCGAGTGTGCGGGCGAAGCTCGTGCCGTCGGCGGCCTCCATGTCGGGGATCGCTCGATCGGTCATCCAGCGGAAGACCCCGCGCAGGTCGAACGGTTCTCGGGCGGGGAGAGCGAGGTCGATCAGACCGGCGACAGGTGCTGTGCCTCGTCGACGCGCGCGTAGCTCGATCGGTGTCATGCCGAACACTTCTCTGATGGTGTCGTTGAAGTGCCGGATGCTCCCGAACCCGGATGAGAACGCGACCTCGGAAACGGCAAGGTCGGTGCCCGTCAGCAGCAGCCGGTCAGTGTGGGCGCGCCCGGAACGTGCGAGCGCGAGCGGCCCGGCCCCGAGTTCGGCCGAGAGTAGGCGGGTGAGGCTCGCGGCGTCCACGATCACGGGGTACAAGAAGATCATCCGCAACCACATCAGCCCACAGCTCGGAGCGATCCGGCTCGACAAGCTCAACGCCACGAGGATCGCCCGCCACTACCGAGACTTGGAGAAGTCTGGGCGCAAGGACACCTACGGCAAGGGCGAGCGGCTGTCTGCGAACTCGGTTCACAAGGTGCATGTCGTGCTCGGGGCGATCCTCGACTCTGCGATCGACGACGGGCACCTGACGGTGAACCCGGCGAAGAAGAAGCGCACCGTCAAGCCCCCGAAGTCCAGCGAAGTGCGAGCACAGAAACCCGAGATCGCGACCTGGACTGAACCGCCCTGGGTTCTGTTCCGATTGTGACGTGTACTGAGTTCTGTTCCGTCGTCTTGTGAGAATCAGGCGGGGATGGAATCGGTTTGTCGGCGGTCTTCGAAGGCCACCGGACTGTCCCAGGATAGGGCGGAGTGGCGGCGGTTCCGGTTGTAGTAGATCTCGATGTACTCGAAGATCGCGTTGGCCAACTCAAGCCGGGTGCGCCATTTCTTCCGGTTGAGGAGCTCGACCTGCATCGTGCCCCAGAATGATTCGATCATCGCGTTGTCATACCCATCCCCGATCGTCCCCATCGAGCCGACGAGGCCGGCGTCCCGGATCCGCGTCGTGAACGCCCAGGACGTGAACTGCGTGCCGTGGTCGGAATGAATCACGGTTTGGCTGGGCTTGCGTGCTTCCACTGCCATATCGAGCGCGTTCAGGACGAGGTTGGTGGTCTGGCGCATGTCGATCGCCCAGCCGACGATCTTGCGCGAGTAGACGTCGATGACACAGCAGCAGTAGATCTTCCCTTCGCGGGTGGGATGCTCGGTGATGTCCGTGCACCACAGCTGGTTCGGAGCGGTCGCGGTGAAGTTCCGGTTGACCAGGTCCTCGGTCGTCACGAGATGTTCGCGATTCACGTACCGTTTGCGGGTGCCAGCCAGCCCGCGCAGTCCCGCGCGTGCCATCACCCGCGCCACCTGGTCGCGGCCGACGCGGATGCCCAGTCCGTGCACGAGTTCGGCGTGCACCCGGCGGGCACCGTAGCAGCCGCGGGAGGCACGGTGGATGTTCGCGATCGTCTCGGCGAGCATCACGTGCCGGATAGTGCGCTGGCTCATCGGCCGGTCGCGCCACGCCCGGTAGCCGCGGTCGGTGACGCGCAGCACACGGCAGGCTGAAGCGCTCTGGGTTTGATGGAGGCTCCTGATCTTGGAAACGAGGATGGAGTTA
>CAYOTY010000099.1:1413-9917 GCA_964406995.1 uncultured Microbacterium sp. | reverse complement strand
TCAGCCACCTCGCCAACATCGGCGACGTGCGCTCGCTCGTGATCCACCCGGCATCGACGACGCACGCGCAGCTCACCCCCGAGCAGCAGCTCTCGGCCGGCGTCACGCCCGGCCTGGTGCGACTGTCGGTGGGTCTGGAGAACATCGACGACCTCAAGGCCGACCTCGAGCAGGCGCTGGCCGCCGCACGCCGCGTCGCGGAGGCCGCGCGCGCCTGATCCGCTCCGCACACACGGGCGAAGCCCGAGCCGAAACGCGGTAACGTCCTTCGGGATCGTCACCGCGTTTCGCCGTTCGCCCCCGCGTCGGAAGACGCCGAAACAGGCAATGACGCCGGAACAGGCTGAAATCACCACATCTGCCTGTTCTGGCGTCTTTGCCTGTCTTCACGTGAGAAGAGCAGCGGCATACGATGCCTCTATGCCTCCGGATGCCGCAGGAACCGCGGCCTACTACGACGACTTCGCCCGCCACTGGGCGCGGGGGACGTCGCCGCTGTACGAGGAGTG
This sequence comes from uncultured Microbacterium sp., assembly GCA_964406995.1. Classification (GTDB taxonomy): domain Bacteria; phylum Actinomycetota; class Actinomycetes; order Actinomycetales; family Microbacteriaceae; genus Microbacterium. The sequence continues at coordinate 9,408 of CAYOTY010000099.1, read as the reverse complement.
GGCGGCCGGGATCGCCCAGGACGCCGAGCTCATAGGCCGCATCGCGGCTCTGTCTGCCCGGATGCAGCAGGCGAACCTCCTCTTCGCCGCGGCCCGCTGGGTAGGCGCGCCGCTCGCGCCCTATGCCGACTTCCGTCCATGGCTGTTCGAGAACTGGGATGCGGTCGTCGCCACCGCCACGGTCCGCGCCACGCAGACGAACGAACCGGGCCGCTGCGCGACCCTCCTCCCGCAGCTCTCGCGCATCGACGGTCCCGTCGCTCTCCTGGAGGTCGGCACCTCCGCCGGCCTCTGCCTCTTTCCCGACCGCTACGGCTACGACTACACGGCTCCGTCCGGCGTGCATCGGATCGATCCGGCCAGCGGCCGCTCCCCGGTCGATCTCGCCTGCCGTCTCGACGAGGACGCCTCGCTTCCCACCCGCCTTCCCGAGGTCGCCTGGCGACGCGGAATCGACCTCAACCCGATCGACGTCCGCGATTCCGAGGCCCTCGAGTGGCTCGTCACGCTCATCTGGCCGGGGCCCGACCACGACCCTCGGGTGGCGCGGCTGCGCGCGGCGGCGGCGGTCGCGGCATCCGATCCTCCGGAGATCACACCGGGCGATCTGCGCGAGATCCTCGTGGACGTCGCGGCGGAGTCTCCGGCGGATGCGACGCTCGTGCTGCTGCACACCGCCGTGCTGCTCTACCTCGAGCCCGAGGACCGCGAGCGCTTCGCCGAGGCGGCGGCAGGACTCTCGCGCACGCTCGGTCGGCGGGTCGTGTGGCTGTCGAACGAGGGGCGGGGCAACTTCTCCGCGGTCGATGCGCTGCTGCCGGCCGAGCTGCACACGGGAGGCCGTTTCGTGCAATCCGTCGACGGACGCCCGCTGGCCCTGGCCGGTCAGCACGGCGCCGTCTACGAGACGCTCCCCTTCGCGTGACCCGCCCCGCGCCCCGCCTGACCCGCATCCGCTCTCGCGCCGCCGAATGAGTGCCCGAACGCCGAGTGAGCACCGGATCGGCGAGGTTCCGGTGCTCACTCGGCGTTCGAGTGCTCACCGGGCGAGGCCCGCTCGCGCCCCGTCGTCATATTGACGGCGACGCGGTCCGGCCGGGCGAGAATAGGGAGCATGGACTGGCAGATCTCCGAAGACACGGTGCCCTCGGCGCCGGTGACGGAAGCCGATGTGCGCCTGCTGCGTGCGCGCCCTCCGGCGACCGGAGCCTGGCAGGACGGCGACCCCGTGGGCGAGCGCCGGTTCGCGATCTCGGGCGCCTTCCGCACCGAGCGCGGGGAGGAGCTGCCCGGCATCCGGATCGCTTATGAGACCTGGGGCACGCTCAACGAGGCGCGCGACAACGCCGTCCTCATCGCGCACGCCCTCACCGGCGACAGTCACGTGCGGGGAGAGGCGGGGCCGGGGCACCCGACCGACGGCTGGTGGGGAGACGTCGTCGGACCGGATGCCGCGATCGACACCGAGCGCTGGTTCGTCGTCGCCCCCAACATGCTCGGCGGATGCCAGGGCTCGACGGGACCGGCGAGCATCGCCCCCGACGGCTACGAGTGGGCCTCGCGCTTCCCCTATCTGACGGTGCGCGACCAGGTCGCCGCGCAGGCGCGCCTGGCCGACGCCCTGGGCATCGACGCCTGGTCCGCGGTCATCGGCGGATCGATGGGCGGCATGCACGCCCTGGAGTGGGCGATCACGCACCCCGAGCGGGTCGCGCGCCTGGCCGTGCTCTCCTCGCCCCCGGCGACCACCGCGGACCAGGTGGCCCTGAACACGGTGCAGCTGGAGACGGTGCGGATCGACCCCCGCTTCGCCGGCGGGGAGTACTACGACGCCGACGACGGCGACGGCCCGCATCGCGGCCTCGCCCTGGCCCGACGCATCGCGCTGCTCAACTACCGCAGCCCCATCGAGCTGAATCAGCGCTTCCAGCGCACCTGGCAGTCCGAGGTCTCGCCCTACGGGCACGGTGGTCGCTTCGCGGTGGAGAGCTACCTCGACTTCCACGGCAACAAGTTCACTCGCCGCTTCGATGCGAACAGCTATCTCACGCTCGTCGAGGCGATGAACTCGCACGACATCGGGCGTGACCGCGGCGGCGTGGAGGAGGCGCTCGCCCGTGTATCGGCGACGACCCTCGTGCTGGGGATCGACAGCGATCGTCTCTTCCCGATCGACGGCCAGCACCGCATCGCCCGTGGCATCGAGAACACGCTCGACGGCGACGAGGCCGTGGTGCTCGCCAGCGACTTCGGCCACGACGGCTTCCTCATCGAGACGGCCGCGGTCGGTGCGCACCTGCGGCGGCTCCTCGAGGCGTGAAGACCCAGGGCAGGCTCGCCGTCTCCAGGCGCGCATCCGACCAGACCATGGTGGACGGCAGCTCCGGATGCAGCGCGGTCTCGAAGCGCCGGATGCCGGCCAGCCGCACCTCGGCGAGCACCGCGGCCGCATCCGCCTGATCCGACACGCCGTGGAGCGTCACCCAGGTCGGCGGGTACAGGTGCAGCCCGCCGCGCCCGTGCCGATCGAGAGCGTCCCCCGGGCGCAGCCACGCATACTCCTCGACCTCGTCCTCCTGCGGCACGATCTCTCCCGCGGGCGCCTCGGCGGCGAAGAACCAGGTGCGGATGCGCAGCGGGATCCCGCGCGGCGGCACCCAGCACGAGATCGTGACGAGGCTCTTCGCCCCGATGACGAGTCCGACCTCCTCACGCGTCTCGCGCACCGCGGCGATCCGGGCGACGGCGATCTCATCGGCATCCGCTCCGGCGCCCTCGCGATCGGCGTCGTCGATCTTGCCGCCGGGGAACACCCACGCGCCTGCGAAGGAGCCCCGGTCCGGGCGGCGCAGCAGGAGCACCTCGGGGCCGCGGGCGCTGTCGCGCACGAGCACGACGGTCGCCGCGACGGGGAGGTCGGCATCGGATGCGGGCGAGCTCACTCCTCCAGCGCCCTCTCCAGACGGTCGAGCTTGCCGTCGATCTCGCCCGTGAACCCCGGGCGGATGTCGGCCTTCAGCACCAGCGATACGCGGGAGCCGAAGGGCATGACGGCCTCGGTCGCGCGCCGGACGACGTCGAAGACCTCGTCCCACTCCCCCTCGACCTCGGTGAACATGCTGGAGGTGCGGTGCGGCAGCCCCGACTCGCGGACGATCTTCACGGCGGCGGCGACCGCATCGTGGACCGAGCCGTCGGCGCGACCGGTTCCGGATGGGGCGACAGAGAAGGCGATGAGCATTTTTCCTCCAGGGATCAGGCGCGGGCGTGCGGATGCCGCAGCACCCGCACGAGGTGGACGACGCACAGGGCCAGCAGCGCGATCAGCACCGCATTGCGCACGCTCAGCACCACGATCGGAAACACCTCCGCGGCGAGAAGCCCACCGTACAGGACAGGGTAGACCGCGAAGGTCAGTCCGCACAGCACGAGCGTGAGGATGGCCGGGACGGCGGCACGGGCGCGGTCGAGCACGATCCACAGCATGACCGGCGCGAGAAGCCACGTGATGAACTGCGGAGAGCCGACCTTGTTGAAGACGATGAGGGCGGTCACGAGAGCGAGAGCGAGCGGCGGGAACAGGCGCCGGTACGAGGCACCGCGCGCCGCGGCGAACCCGCCGCCGATCAGCAGGACCCCGACGGCGAGGACGAGCGCCGGCACGGTGAGGGCGCCGACGAGCGCGGCGTGGGGAGCTGCGATCTGGAAGGTGAGGATCTCGAAGCTGTAGGAGATCTGCGCGCGCCCCGCCACCGCCGACCAGAGGAAGGGGGTCGCCGCGACGGCCTCGATCTGCAGGCCGCGCCCCGTCTGCGCGGCGAGGAAGCCGAAGAGCGTGTGATCCCGGGCGAGGAGGAACAGGATCGCGACTGTCGCGAGCATCGTGACGCCACCGGCCAGCAGCAGGCGCAGGCGCTGCTTCGCCGCGAGGACGGATGCCGCAAGGAGCGCTCCCGGCCAGATCTTGACCCAGGCGCCGATCACGAGGAGGGCCGCGGCGACGGCCGGCCGCCTCGCGATCCAGAGGCCGGCGACGAGAGCGAGGGGTACGGTGATCGCGTCGATGCGGTACATCGCGATCGGGCCGAGAGCGAGGAGCGCGGCGCACCAGAACCAGGCGGCGATCCGGCGCGGCCCCGTGGGACGGCGCCCCGTGAGAACGGCGAAGGCGATCACGTCCAGGAGCGTGACCAGCAGCGCCCAGGCCACGAGGTATGCCCCGCTCGCGCCCAGGAGGGAGAGCGGCCAGGCGAGGAGGGAGGCGAGCAGCATCGGCACCAGCGCCAGCTGCGGGTACACCCACGCCTCGGTGAGGCCCACGATCGCCCCGCCGCCGAGCGCAGCGCGCGCCCACGGCTCGTAGACGAGGACGACATCGCCCATCGGCTGGTTCGGAAGCACCCATCCGAGCCAGGCGACGAACGCGTGCGCAGCCAGGAAGACCAGCCACAGCACCGTCAGCCGGGTACGCGCGAACGTCACTGCGCCAGCACCTCGGCGATCACCGCGGGAAGGGCCTCCGCGACATCCATCGCGACGATCGGATGACCGGGACGGCCCTCCTCGGCGCCGGCCGCCCGCGCCGCCGCACGGCCGTGCAGCCAGGCCGCCGCGGCTCCCGCTTCCGCCGGCGTGGCCCGCGGATTCGCGGCGAGGAGCGCGCCGAGGACGCCGGCGAGAACGTCGCCCGTGCCGGCGGTGGCGAGCCAATGCGTCTGTGCCGCCACGGCGAACACCGTGCCGTCGGGGGCCGCGACGAGCGTCTCCGCTCCCTTCAGCAGCACCGTCTGCCCGAGGATCGTCGCCGTCTCGCGCAGTTCCGCGACGCGATCCTCGCCCGGGGCGGTGAGCCCTCCGGCGGCACGGAGCCGGACGAACTCCCCCGCATGCGGGGTCGCGATCACGGATGCCGCTGCACCCGGCACGAGGTCGAGGGCGCCGGCGTCGACGACCACCGGGACGGACCCGGCGAGGAGGTGGCGCAGAACGTGCTCCTCGGCCGACGGGCGGGTCGCGGCATCCGTCCCGGATCCGATCACCCACACGCCCACGCGCGCCGCGGGATCGGGATCGATCACCGTCTCCGGACGCCGCGCGAGCACCAACGCGGCCGCCGCCTCAGGGCCGGCGAAGCGCACGAAGCCCGCTCCGGCGCGCCACGCCGCCTCCACGCCGAGCACCGCCGCCCCCGGGTACGCGGGCGACCCCGTGCGGAGCCCGACGACGCCGCGGGAGTACTTGTCGTCGGATGCCGCGGGCACCCGCAGCATCCGCGCCGTCTCGGCCCTTCCCCAGCTGCGCAGCCCGCTCATGCCTCCACGCTACTGGGCGTGACGCCCACGGCGCCGCACCCCTCCGCGAGGCGGTAGCGTCGGAGGCGTGACCGCGCTCTTCTCCCCGCTGACGATCCGACAGACCACCTTCCGCAACCGCCTCTGGGTCTCTCCCATGTGCATGTACAGCGCGCAGAACGGCGTGCCGCAGGAGTGGCACCACACCCATCTCGCGCAGTTCGCCTCCGGCGGCGCAGGCCTCATCGTCGCCGAGGCGACGTCCGTCGTTCCGGAGGGGCGCATCTCGCCGCACGACACCGGCCTGTGGAACGAGGCGCAGCAGGATGCCTGGGCGCCCATCGTCGCGGCGATCCACTCTCGCGGCGCGCTCGCGGGCATCCAGCTGGCCCACGCGGGGCGCAAGGCCTCGACCTGGTGGCCCTTCGCCGGGCGCGGGCACGGCTCGGTCGCCGCCGACGAGGGCGGCTGGACCACCGTGGCCCCCTCGGCGATCGCGTTCGAAGGCCTCGCCGAGCCGCTCGCGCTGGATGCGGCGGGGATCGACGACGTCGTGACCGGCTTCCGTGACGCCGCCGTGCGCGCCCTCGGCGCCGGCTTCGACGTCCTCGAGATCCACGGCGCCCACGGCTACCTGCTGCACCAGTTCCTCTCGCCGCTGTCGAACCGGCGCACCGACGAGTACGGCGACTCGCTCCAGAACCGTGCGCGACTGCTGCTGCGGGTGGTCGAGGAAGTGCGCGCCGTCGCCGGCGAGGCCCCGCTGTTCGTCCGCATCTCCGCCACCGATCACGCCGAGGGCGGCTTCACCCCCGAGGAGGCGGCCGCCGTCAGCGACGAGGCGATCGCACGCGGCGCCGACCTCATCGACGTCTCCAGCGGCGGTCTCGTCGCCCACCAGCAGATCGCCGTCGGCCCCGGCTACCAGGTGCCGCTCGCCGCCGGCATCCGCCGCAGCGGCCGCGTGCCCACGGGCGCCGTCGGCCTCATCACCACCGGCGCGCAGGCAGAGCAGGTGATCGTCGAGGGCTCCGCCGACGCGGTCTTCGTCGGGCGCGAGTGGCTGCGCGATCCGCACCTGGGGCTGCGCGCCGCGCACGAGCTGGGCGCCGAGATCGACTACTGGCCGCCGCAGTACCTCCGCGCCCGCTGGCGCTGACCCCGGCCCACAGCCCGGCGTCAGACACGGATGTCGGGAGAGAACCCGGATGTCGGACGACACGCCGACACCCGGCCCGACATCCTTATAGGTCACGCCGATGGGGTGTGCCTAACTCCGGAGAAACGGCTGCGGTCGCACGGAACACGGCTGAAAACGGCGTCAGGGCTGTCACGGCTCCGGAGTTAGGCACGCCCTCTCGGCCCGACATCCGTGGAGACTCCCGACATCCGTAAGGGGGACGGCCGATAAGCCACCCGGCCTCGGGCGCTCAGCGGCCGTGGCCGCGACGAGTGGCGTCCTGCACCTCGCCGACCAGCTCCTCCAGCACGTCCTCCAGGAACAGCACGGCCGTCGTCTCGCCCTCGGCATCGCGCACCCGCGCCAGGTGACGGCCGGCGCGCCGCATGAGGGTGAGGGCGTCCTCCAGATCGGTGTCCTCCTGCACGGGCACCATGTGATGGACGCGCTTCGCGGGGAGCGGCGCACGGGCCGCGACCTCGGCATCCGGCCCCTCTGCCGCGCGCAGGATGTCCTTCAGGTGCACATAGCCGAGCGGGACGCCCCCCTCGTCGACGATCACGTACCGGGAGAAACCGTGCTTGGCGACCGCCCGCTCGATCTCGTCGGGCGTGGTCTGCTGCGGAAGGGTGACCAGCTCCGCGAGCGGCACGGCGACATCGCGCGCCTTCTTGTCGGTGAACTCCACCGCCGCCGCCACGGCGCCGGTGCGATCGACGAGCAGGCCCTCGCGGCGGGACTGGTCCACGATGGTCGCCACCTCGTCGATCGTGAACGCGGATGCCGCCTCGTTCTTCGGCTGCACCCCGAACATCCGCAGCACCCCGTTGGCGATGCCGTTGAGCACCCAGATGATCGGCATGAAGACCCTGGAGACCCACACCAGCGGCGGAGCGAGGATCAGCACCGACCTGGTCGGCAGCGAGAAGGCCAGGTTCTTCGGCACCATCTCGCCGAAGACGACGTGCAGGAAGGAGACGATCACGAGCGCGATGACGAAGGAGGTCACGTCCACCGCCGCCTCGGGCCAGCCGATCGCGTACATCGGCACGGCGAGGAGATGGTGGATCGCCGGCTCCGAGATGTTCAGGATCAGCAGCGAGCAGATCGTGATGCCCAGCTGGCTGGTGGCCAGCATGAGCGTCGCGTGCTCCATCGCGTACAGCGCGGTCTTCGCCGCCCTCGAGCCCTTCTCGGCGCGCGGCTCGATCTGCGAGCGCCGCGCGGAGATCACGGCGAACTCGCCGCCGACGAAGAAGGCGTTGGCCGCCAGCAGCACCACGAGCCAGACCAGGCCTGCCCAGTCGTTCATCGCTTCCCCTCCCCGCCCTCGGAGGCGACATCGACCGGATGCGGCCGGTACTTCACGCGGTCGATGCGGCGGCCGTCCATGCGCACCACCTCGAGCTCTCCGCTGTCGAGCGTGACGCGGTCGCCGACGCTCGGCACCCTCTCGAGGACGCTCATCACGTAGCCGCCGACGGTGTCGTAGACATCGCCCTCGGGCACCTCGATGCCGGTGCG
>CAYOTY010000099.1:0-1403 GCA_964406995.1 uncultured Microbacterium sp. | reverse complement strand
GTGCGATCGCCGCGGCTCGGGACTGGATGTCGGCATAGGTGACGCGGCGAGTCGGGGTGATGACCGCGATCCGCTCGGGCATCGTGCGGGCGCGGTCGTGCTCATCGGAGACCTCGCCGACGATCTCCTCGACGAGGTCTTCGAGAGTGACCAGACCAGCGGTGCCGCCGTACTCGTCGACCACGACGGCGAGCTGATAGCCGCGGGTGCGCAGCTCTTCGAGCAGCACGTCCAGGTGCGCGGTCTCGGGAACGCGCAGGGGCTCGGTCGAGAGCGCGCCGACCGGCACGTCGGTGCGGCGCTCTCGCGGCACGGAGACGGCCGCCTTCAGGTGCACGACGCCGGTGATGTCGTCGAGCGAGTCGTCGAAGACGGGGAAACGGCTGTGGCCGGTGCGGCGGGCGAGCTGGATGACGTCCTCGGCGCTGTCGCCGACGGCGATCGCGTGCATGCTGGGCCGTGCGGTCATCACATCGGCGGCGGTGAGCCGGGTGAAGCGCAGGGTGCGGTCCAGGAGCGTCGCGGTGTCGGCCTCCAGCATCCCGGCGCTGGCGGAGCGGCGCACGAGCGAGGAGAGCTCCTCCGCCGAGCGCGCCCCCGAAAGCTCCTCCTTGGGCTCGACGCCCATGGCGCGCAGCACCTTGTTGGCGCTGCCGTTGAGCAGGAGGATCGCCGGCTTGAACACCGCGGTGAAAGCGGCCTGGAAGGGGATCACGAGCTTCGCCGTCTGCCGCGGCAGCGCGAGGGCGAAGTTCTTCGGCACGAGCTCGCCGATGATCATCGACAGGATGGTCGCCGTCGACATCGCCGTCACGACGGCGATCGGCGAGACAGCGGCATCCGGGACCCCCCACCCGGTCAGCACCGGACGCAGCAGGTTGGACAGCGCCGGCTCCATCGTGTAGCCGGTCAGCAGCGTCGTGAGCGTGATGCCCAGCTGTGCGCTGGAGAGGTGCGTGGAGGTGATCTTCAGCGCGTTGATCGTCATCGTCAGGCGGCTCTCGCCGCGGGCGCGTCGCGCCTCCAGCTCGGCACGGTCGAGGTTGACGAGCGCGAACTCGCTGGCGACGAACAGTCCGGTGCCGATGATGAGCAGGAGCCCCACGCCCAGCATGATGTAGTCCATCACGCGGTCCCCTCCCAGGAGCGGTCGGGCGAGCGGTGGGGCCAGGTACTACAAGAAGGAGGGTCGTCCATTGTGCCGACGATTCTACAGATCTCGGCTGTGTCCGCGCATCTCGTTCACCAGCTGACCGGCAGGGCCTTGCCCTCCTCGTAGCCGGCGGCGGACTGCAGGCCCACGCGGGCGCGCTCGTGGAAGGCTGCCACCGTCGCGGCACCGGCGTAGGTGAACGAGGATCGCACGCCGGAGGTGATCATGTCGAGGAGGTCCTCGACGCCCG
>CAYOTY010000098.1:0-10202 GCA_964406995.1 uncultured Microbacterium sp. | reverse complement strand
AGTGAGGCGAAGCGGGGGGGCGGGGGGTACGCCCAGGGGTCGCGGAAACGACCGCGACCCCTGAGGCGAACCGATACCGGCATGTCGGTGCTCGCGGTCGGGGCGCTCGGCTCAGACTGCTGAACGTCGAGAAGTCTGAGCAGGCCAGACAGTCTCGGTCGCGAGGAGGCCCGCCAGACGCTCCCGGCGCTCGGCGATGTCACTGGCACCGGTGGCGAGGCTGACCGTGAACCCGTCGACACCTCGCGCTAGCAGCAGCAGCGCCCGATCGGTGGACTCGATGGCAGCCTCCGAGAGCCGTCCGGCTGCCGTCCGCACCTCGGTGTCCGCGGCGGTCTCGTCGAGGTGTTGGTGGGTGATGGCATCGACCCGCAGCGGCGGTAGGGCCCGGTCCGCATTGACGATGGGTGCCAGGGTGAGCAGGTTCCGACCGGGGCGGCCGGGGACTTGCTGAGGGCCACCGGGAGCGTCGAGGTGACCCCAGAGCCCCAGGAACACCCGCACCCGGCTCGAGGCTGCCAGGAACCGCCTGAGGGCGTCTGAGTAGCCTTCCCGGCCCGCGTCGTCCCAGTCCAGGGTGCGCACCTTGGCGCCGGTCTCGACAAGCGTCTGCAAGTCGGCGAGCAGGTGGTCGGTGATGCTGGCCCACACCTCGGGGACTGCCTGGCTGATCGTGGTGTCAAGCTGCCGTCCGGCCTCGACTCCGGCGATGTGCAGGTGCGTCCGGGCGGCTTCGAGCGAGGCTGCCCTGAGTGCCGCGTCGGCGATGATCTGCGGGTCGTCCGCGGCGTGTGCCTGGGCGATGACCGTCCGCCAGTTCGGTGCGTCGAGCGGAGCTGAGGCGACGAACCGCACGAGCTGCTGAGCCTCACGAATGGACTCGGGCAGGTCGGCGATGCCGGCGGCACTCAGGGCGGCCTTGATGTTGCTGAGGGTGCTCATGGTTGGATCTCGCTTTCAGTTGTCGTTGGGGGCGTCGAGGTCGTCGGCGTCGGTTGTGTCGAACGCCTCGAGAGCGCGTCCCAGGGCGTCGATGCCGGCGGCGGTGATCGCCGATTGCCGCTCGGCCTCCTGTCGAGCCAGGGCGGCTCGGGCGAGCTCGTCCTGCTGGATCGCGGCCATACGGGGGGCGACCATCTCGGCCACCCATTCCTCTGAGTTGATGCTCATGCTGCTCCTTCTAGTGATCGGAGCCGGCGGTCACGCTCTGCGGTGACGGCGGCTAGGTTCGGGCGGAATCCACGGGCTTCGAACCATGCGAGCGTTCGCCCGCGGAAGCTGTCGAGGCCGAGGAGGTCCTCATCTGGGATGTCAGCCAGCAGCCCTGCGATGTACGGGCCAACGTCACCGGCTACGAACGGGCTCACCGGGCACCGCCTCGGATCAGGCGGATGCATCCGCAGCCGGCGCATTCCACGATGTGCCACCCGACGCACGCGGGCCGGTCAGAGACCCAACCCGGCAGGGTGCACCCGTGGCGGTGCTCGACACCGTGCGTGTCGATGACGGGCGGGCGGCTCCTGAGAGCGGTCACGATGCCTCCTTGGTCAGCTTCTTGCGTTCAGCGGTCGTCAGGCCGCCGTAGACGGCCCCTGCGGTGTGTGCAGGCCATGCGAGCGCGAGCGCTCGGCAGCGGGCCAGCACGGGGCAGCGACCGCACTGGTGACCGGCCCACTCCTGTTCGGCCGCGTCCTCGGACACCCACTCGTCACGGCCTGCGCACGGGATGGGATGCCCGCGGTCGGCCGCGTCGGCTGCCCGCGTGAGGAACTGCGCACGGGCGTGCTGCAACTCCTCGGGCTCAGTGGGGATCGCGCCCCCGCGTGTCATGACGCCGCCCCGATGAGTTCCGACGGTTCGACGCTTCCGACGGTTGCCGACGGCTGGTCTGACCGGGGAGAGATCGCCAACTGTCGCCACGCCGTGACGAACGCCTCGCGGGCATAGCCACGCTGGTCGGCGTAGTTCTTGCTCGACTTGATCTTGGTCGCCTGAACGATCATGCGACCCATCCGCTGAGCGGTGAGTGCACGACCGTAACTAGACGAAACTCCCCACCAATCAGGGTTCCGTCGCAACAGTCGAGAGATCAACTCCGAGGACGTCAAGAAAGCCTCATCCTCACCCCACTCGGCATACAGATCGCGCAGCAGCACCATGGCCGGCGGTTGCTTCATCAGCCCTTCCTCTCGTTCCATGTCGGCCTCAGCGATGTCACGCTCGATCAGCTCCCAGACCGTGATCGGCCACTTGCCACCGACCGCAGCAGCGACCCGCGAGAGCGGGTGCCACTTCTCCTTCATGCGACCGATGCACCGCTCCGGCAGAGCAGGACGCAGTCGACGGATGTCGTCGCGCAACTCGTCCATCAGCGCGGCGATCGACTCGGCCAGGTCGCGTGCATCGATCTCGATCTCCTCCCAGTCCGAGGACTCGGCTTCGCCGTTGAGATCTGGCATGAGCAGCACCCGTATGCACCGTGAGCGGGTGTCATCAGGCAGGTTCGGTGAGTTGCCCGCCATGGCGACCGGCCCGAACGTCGGCATCTCCTCGACCTCCCAGCTCTGCCCCTTCGGAACCAGAACCGGGCGTGTGGCGCCGCGCTTGTATCCCGAGTTCAGGATGGCGATCAGATCCTCGACACCCGGCTTCTTGGGATCCAGAGAGCGGTCAACCTCATCGATCAAAATCGTGCGCGGCCCCTTGGAGAGCATCCGCGCCAGCAGCGCGGGTGAGGACAGCGACGCCGCCTGTACGGGATCGGACGCCAGGTGCGAGAGGTGCTCAAGAACGGTCGTCTTGCCGCTCCCTGGCAACGTTGAGTCCAGCACCAGCCGCGGCGTGCTGTAGGTCTCTGTCGAGACATACGTGTGTGCCGTCCACAGCGCCAAGAGGTCGAGGTCGGCGTCGTCGGTCACGCAGACGAACCGGGCGAACCAGTCCCGCAGACGGTCTACCGGCCCCCGGCCATATGAGCCGTCGTGAACCGTCTGAACCGTCGAACCGTCGGAGAACCACTCACTCATGCGATCCCCCGCTCTGCCCAGAGGCGCCGGGTTGCTGCCGCCTTCTCGTGTTCGCCACGGCGCTCGCAGAGGGTGGCGTGGTCGGGTCCGTTCGGCAGCTTGATCCGGCGCCAGGCGGCCGCCTCGGCCTCGTCGGCCTGACGGATGCCTTTACCGATGCCGTGCTCGTAGCCGAGTCGGTACGCCTCGAGCCATATCTCCTGCGCTCGCGGGGTCATCGATTCCAGCGGCGGCGATACGTGACGGGGTAGACTAAGCAGTGGCCCTGCAGCCTTCTGCGCGTTCGCCGCTCCCATCATCTGGGGGCGGCGTTCGTATGTCGCCATCAGACGATCACCGCCGCGTTGTGGAGAGCTCGCGAAGCGGTGATGTCACGCTGGCGAGTGCGAGGGTCGCGCCCACGGAATGGGGCGTCCGAGGGTGCAGCATCTGCGCGTGCGTACTCGCGCCCGCGCTCGGACCGCTCCCCACGGTCGTCCCACATGCGGCGCGCGAACCGGGCGGCACGCGACACCGACCACTCAGGGCAGGCACCCAGCACGAGGCCGACAGCCTCACTCATGCTGCTTGCGTCGTTCAGGGCCACAGACAGATCCGGCGGGCAGACTTCTCCTACCTGATCCGGCTGAGGCTTCCAGCTCGGGGTCTCGCTCTCCGCGATCTCGCTCGCGCGGGCTGAGCGCTCAAGCAACGAGACCACCGCCACTGGTGCGGAGCAGTGCTGCGACACGGTCGCGCTGCTCGGGAGTTAGCGGTGGTGCGTCAGCGATGACACGGGCGACATACTCCTCGAGCCTGATCGCGCGCAAGTTGCGCCGCGCCTCAACGAGGGCGGGATCGTCAGAGTTGCGGGAACGCGTGAGAGCTGCGACACGGGCGCGCTCTTTCGTCCATGAGGACACTTGGGAACTCCAGACATGCCAGATAGGCCCTCTGTCTGGAGGCTTCCTGCGTCAACTGTCCGTGTCCGTGGAGCGGTGCGAGTTACGCGCTTGTAAGTATAGCAGCTAACGCGCGAAGCGACACCTCTCGCACGTTGGCGAGCGCGATCTTCAAGACGACGGGCTCGAACTTGACCGCCGCTCGGGTGACCTTGAGCCCGCACCGGCGGCACTCGGGGTTGTAGTTAGTCCGCGAGGCACCAGCCTCGGCGAGCCGGTGGCGATCGCTCTCGGGAACGTCGCCGACGAGCGTGGTGTAGCTCCGCGCAGTGTCGAACACCAGCACCTTGCCCGCTTGGGTCCAGTATTGCCCCACCGCCTCCGCCCAATGCGGCGTGCCATCAGGCCAGCTCGAGGAGTACTCGTCGTCGGGCACGTAGTAGGTGGCGATCCTGTACGGCTCGCGCTCATGCGACGGCTCCGCGCAGTAAATGGAGAGGTAGAGCGAGGCGGGATCGACGTCCGAAAAGGAAACGCTCGACTGTCGCAGCCTCGGACGCCCGTTCTTGTCGCTCACGACTGCCGCCTCCACTCGATCCGCACCGATTCTGGGTCGAAGATCCGCGCACCTCGACGCACTGGCTCGAGCACGATGCGAGCGAATAGCGTCCGCACGATCGCACGCCGCTGCAGGATGTCCAGCGCTTCCCATGCGGCAGCTATGTCCGGAGAGCCTGCGACGCCCGCCAGCGCATCACCCCTCCCCGCGGCAGCGAGCTCGGCCTCAATACTGGCGAGCCGCTCCTCAAGCGTGCGCGTGATCGTCGCGAGTTGGCTCGCTCGGATCTCGCCCGCTGCATACATGGCCGCGGCCTCGTCGAGTTGCACTCGGAGTGAGTTCGCCTCGTCACGCGATTGTGCGACCGTATCGGCCTTACCCTCAGCGAGCAGCGCGGCGACGTCGGGCTGACCAAGCCGAGCGAGGGTGATCGCTTCGACGTACTCGTCGATCGGCGTGGCCGCGCGGGAGAGGTTCCCCCGCTCTCGGCACTTGTACGTCCGCGCGCCGCGGCTCGTTCGCGCCGTGGCGACCTTGGCACCGTCGTCGCACCGACCGCACTCGGCGATGTGTGTCAGCAGGAACTTGATCGAGCGGTCAGCAACGGTGTTCCGCGCTGGGTCGTTGAGTAGATGGGCGGTGGCGCGATAGGTGTCCTCGGTGACGACAGGTTCCCAGGCGCCCCGCGCGACGATCTCGCCGTTGTGGGTCCGCAGGCCGGCGTAGCGCGGCTTTAGGAGCGCTCTGCGCACGGTGGTCCCGGTCCATGTGCCACCACGGGGCGTCTGTGCGCCCGCCTCGTTCCACTGTCTCGCGATCGACTTCAACGATGCGCCGGCAAGCAGCTGCTCGTACCCCTGGCGCACGAGGGCGGCCTCAGCGGGCTCGATCTGGACGTTCCCGCGCTTGTAACCGAACGCCCGGACACCGGGCATCGGCGATCCGCTCTTGGCGCGCTGCGCGTTTGCTCGCTTCTGGCGATCGGACTTGGTCTCGATCTCGGCCCGCGCAACCGACGCGAGAACGTCGGCAACCAACCGGCCCGATGGTGTGGTCATGTCGATGTCAGAGCCCCGCACGAGCGCGACGGTGGCGCTCGCAGCCTGGCAGACCTCGATTAGCCGGACGGTGTCGCGTCGATTCCTCGTGAGCCGGTCGAGCGCCCACGCGACAACGGCATCGGCTCGGCCGCTCTCGACGTCTTCGAGCACCGCCTCGAACCCGGGGCGCTTCTTCGACCCTGCGGCAGAGGTGTCGTTGTCGGAGCGCTCGGCAACAATCGTCCAGCCCCGCCGCGTCGCCAACTCGCGCGCATCCTCGAGCTGGCGCGCAACAGCCGCACCCTCGCCGCTTCGGTCGAGAGAAACGCGGGTGTACAGAACGGCTCGCATATGTGTATTCTACCATCCATAGCGAGCCCGAAGGACCGTCCAACACACAGGTTGTCAGCGGTCAGGCGGATGCTTGAGACACGGCGCCACAGACGACGCCACAACAGGAGGAGAGAACGATGACCGCATCCGAGATTCCGGCCCCCACCTTCCCCGCGCCCACATCGGCGCCGGTGCCCGACTGGGCTGACACGGTCACGGCGTGGGCTGCCACGATGGACGGCGTCCCCGTGTACACGCGACAGGTGAGCCGTACCTTCTGCGACGGCGTCGAGCTGTTCGCTCACCAGAGGTTCGACGGCGAGACGGTCGCCAACGACACACCGTATGGGGTCGCGCTCGACGTTGACATCTCCGAGCCGATCGAGGGTCGGGAAGCGATCGGCAAGTTCCTCATGAGCATGGCCTCGGCGATCAGCGGTGTGGGGCTCGCGCTCGAAGGCAGCAAGGGCTAGCGACGATGAGCCACGACTGGGATTCCGGCCTGGCCGAGCTGGTGGACGAGCTGGGCCGGTCGCTTGACCGGCAGGGCAACGTGATCGCCCGCCGAGGCGGCACGCTGGGTTGACGACGCTGCAACGAACGAAAGCCCCCGACCTCGGCAGATGCCAGGGTCGGGGGCTTTCGTCATTGTGATAGTCGGGCTATCGCGCCACCGCCAGGTTGAACCGGGCCTGCGAGAACTGGCGCCGGCGCATCGACTCGAGCTTGCGAACCGCCTCGTCGAAGTCGCCCACAACCATGGACCCGACCAGCGGGGCAGCCGCAGTGTCACCACTCCCGGATGCCGCGACAACCGCGGGCGCGGCAACGGCGAGCGAGCCCGTGAGGCCCGTCAGCGACTTCTTGACAGCCCCGTAGCGGGACTCGAGACCGTCCTGGAAGCTGGTGAGCACATGCACGCCGTTGTCGAACAGCAGCGTCTTGTCGACGCTCTCGGGTCCCTTCCAGTCGGGCAGCAGGCTGGTCAGGTTGGTCAACGTGCTGCGCACGCTGTCGAACTTCGCCAGGAGTCCGTCGATGAAGCCCTGCACGACCTTGCGGCCAGCGTCGAGGAGCCACGTCCCGGCACCCTTGAGTGCGCCGAGCACCTTGTCTTTCAAGCCGGTGACATACGTGACGACGTTGTTGATGCCGTTCTGTACGCCGGTCTTGATGCCCTCCCAGATGTCGGTCACATACTCACGGACCCGACCCCAGTTGCTGTTCCACAGGCTGCTGATCAGCGCGAGTGCATTGCTGAGCGTCGACTTGACGATGTTGATCGCACCGGAGACAACCGCCTTGATGGTGTCCCAGATGCCCGAAGCGATCTGCTTGATGCCTTCCCAGGCACCCTTCCAGTCGCCCCGGATCGCCGAGGTGACGACCTTGATGACGCCCTGCACAACCTTCATCACCGAGCTGATGACCTTCTGCACGACGCCGAACACGGTCACAACGACCGGGAGGAGCGCCTGAATGATCGGGATCAGCAGAGCAGCAATGGTGGTGATCAGCGGCCCGAGCGCGGACAGCACCATTCCCACGACCGGGACAACCGCCGCCAGGACCGGTGACAGCGCCTCGAGTGCTGACATCAGGATCGGCAGCAGTGCGGCTGCGAGCTCGGCCACAACCGGCATCAGCGCAGCGAACACCTGGAGGAGTGCCGGCAGGACGAGTTGCGCGACCTGCAGAACGATGGGCATCAGAGCCCGCAGCGCCGTCATGAGAACCTGTCCGAAGATGCCCGCGACCTGGTCGAGAACCGGTGCCAGGCCCGCCAGAACCGATGTCAGCACCGGCCCCAGCATCGACACGATCTGCGCAATCACAGGCACCACGACACTGATCGCGCGGGCCAGGATGTTGCCGAACGTGCCTGCCAGATTGCCGACGAGCCCGGACACCACCGAGAACACCGGCGCGAGGCTCTGGAGCGCGCCGCCGATCTGCTCGAATGCACCCGAGAGCGCAGACCGCAGTAGCGGCGAGTTGGCCAGCATCGTGCCGATGAGCCCGATGGCCAGCCCGATCGGGCCGGTCAGTCCCTCGACCGCCTTCGACACCACCGGGATGTTCAACCCGCCGAGCATCGAGCCACCAACGCCGGCCAGGAGGCCCGCGAGTGGTCCCAGGAGGTCGGAGATCGAGCCCAGGCTGCCGCTGAGACCGGAGAAGTCCAAGCCTGAGATGAAGTCGAAGAACTTCGTTGCCAGGCCCTCGACCGCGGGCGACAGGCGGCGCGACAGCGCCTCGATCAGTGGTGACAGGCCCGCAGTCACGTTGTCGATCGCCGGGATGGCGCTCGCGAACACGGCGGTCATCGTCGCCAGTGCCGGCGTCGCAGCCTCGGCGCCAAGTCGACCCAGGGCGGCCTTTACATTCGCCAGCGCGCCCGTGAACGTCTCACCGGACTTGAGCGCGGCACCACCGAATCCGGCATCCATCGCCGCGGCGAACGTCGCGAAGTCGATCTCACCCTTGGAGACCATCTCGGACACCTCAGCCGAGGTGACCCCGAGCTGATCCGCGAGGAGCTGCAGCACCGGGATGCCCGAGGACATCAACTGCAGCATGTCGTCGCCCTGCAGCTTCCCGCGAGCAGCGACCGACTGGAAAATCAGACCGATGTCGGTCAGCGAGCGCCCCGAGATGGCAGCCGTGTCAGCCACCGTCTTGAGCATCTGCTCGAGCTCGGACCCCTGCGTCACGCCGGCCGCGACGAGGCCGGCAGCCACAGACGCTGCATCGCCCAACCCGTAGGCCGTACCGCGCACCGAGTTGAGCGCGTTCTCCATGATCTGCGAGACCGAGTCCGCCGAGTGTCCCAAGCCGGTCAGCTTGGCCTCAGCGTTCTCGATCGCCAGCGCACGGTCGATGCCGCCCTTGATGGCAATGCCAGCCAGTGCGGCACCGACGCCAACGAGAGCGCCGGCAGCAATCTTGCCGACAGCCCCGATCGCGGCCCCGAATGAGGACGTCCACGAGCGGCCAGCAGCCCTACCGGCGGATGCCGTGACTGTCCCGCCGAGCTGCTTACTGATGGCTTGGGCTACACCTTCGAACGTGGGTGTCAGGGCCACCGATGCGTGTGCTACCTGAATGGGCACGGTTACTCTCCGTTCAATCGATCGAGTAGGACCGCCGCGCCCATCACTGCTGTCTGTTGTTCAACACCGGTTGCACCGGTGCGTAGTACGTCCTGCCACGGTGCGCCGTAGACCTCGCTGGCCACCACCTGTGTCAGGTCGCGCATCCCCTGGAGCCCGAGCTGAGCCATCCAGCGCAGCACCAGGGGATCTGACTCCTCCGAAAGCAACTCCTGGAATCGCTTCCTGTCGTCGTCAGCCAGGGCTCGCAGACACTCCGCGAACCGCCACGCGCCCTGCATCAGTTGATCTTCGTCAGGCATTTTCAGATCCACCCATCCGGTAGCGGCCCAGGCTGTTCGACCTTGCGCCAGAGCTCGTGTTTGATCGCTTCGCGCTCCGGGATATCCCTCGCCCAGTTGTTCAGCTGCTTCGTGTACTGCTCCATGGCCTCCCAGCGCTGCCACTGGGTGGTGCAGCCGTCATAGATGGCCGTCGCGTCTGGCGGCGCCTCGTCGCCAGGTTCTGCTCGACGCCGCTTCACAGTTGCCACGTGGCGAACTCGGGGTGACGATGTCCCGTCTCCACAGCACGCCGGACACGCACACGGCTGTAGTTCCACGGCGGCATACCCTCGGCCCGCCGCCGCAGATCCGAGTACTCGGCCAGCATGAGGATGCTGTCACCGGGCCAACCATGGTCGCGGTCGTACTCCATGCGGGCCTCGTGCCAGGCTCTGAGCCGCTCGGCGTAGCTGCCACCGATCCACTCAGCCTCGACGAACCTCAGCAGCCGCTCAGGAACCCCGGTCACCGGCTCCGGCCGGCGCCTCACTGGACACTCCTGAGCCCGTACACGCCCCGCACGCCGCGCGAGGTGGGCAGCTGCTCATCCTCGAGCCCCGGCACGCCCAGAGTCGCCAGGAGCCGCGCGAGGGCAAGTTGCTGCGCACGGATCTCAGCGATGGCCGGATGCAGCCGCTGCCCTTGCGAGGACGGGATCATGACGCCATCGACGTCGACCTGACCGCGCAACTGCTCGATCCGGTCCCGCACGAAACACGCTTCAGCGAGCTGCGCCGCCTCGTGCTCGGCCATGTCGAACTCGGTCGAAACCGATACCCACAGCCGGCGCCCAGCAGCATTCAAGCCGCGTGGTGCCTTGCTGGTAGCCATCAGGGCCACCCTTTCTGGCCCCGTTCAAGGGCCGATCGTTTCGATGATGAGAGAGAGAATCTGCTACGCCGCTGGGAGTGAGGCGAAGCGGGGGGG
>CAYOTY010000097.1:5548-10215 GCA_964406995.1 uncultured Microbacterium sp. | reverse complement strand
CGCCGGGCGCACGCCCAACCCGTGCATGCGCTGCAACGAGAAGATCAAGTTCGCCGCGCTGCTGGCGCGCGCCCTCGAGCTCGGGTTCGACGCCGTGTGCACGGGCCACTACGCGACCCTGGTCTCCGGCGACGGCGGGCTGGAGCTGCACCGGGCATCGGATGCCGCGAAGGACCAGTCCTACGTGCTCGGGGTCCTCACCGCCGAGCAGCTGGCGCACACCTATTTCCCGCTGGGCGACACGCCCTCCAAGGCGCTCGTGCGCGCGGAGGCCGAGGCACGCGGTCTCACCGTCGCGCACAAGCCCGACAGCCACGACATCTGCTTCATCCCCGACGGCGACACGCGCGGCTGGCTCGCCGAGAAGGTCGGCGCCGAGCAGGGCGAGATCCTCGACCGCACCGGTGCCGTGATCGGTACTCACGAGGGCGCGCATGCCTTCACCGTCGGCCAGCGCCGCGGGCTGAAGCTCGGGGTGCCCGCCGACGACGGCAAGCCCCGGTTCGTGCTCGAGGTCAGGCCGGTGTCGAACACCGTCGTCGTCGGGCCGAAGGAGGCCCTGGCGATCGGCGAGATCGCGGGGGAGCGGCACTCCTGGGCGGGGGCGGCTCCGACGGCTCCCGAGTTCTCCTGCCACGTGCAGATCCGCGCGCACGCAGACCCCGTCCCGGCTCACGCGACGGTGACGGCGGATGCCGTGACCGTCGTGCCCGAAGAGCCGCTCGACGGCGTCGCCCCCGGGCAGACCGCCGTCCTCTACCTCGGCACGCGTGTGCTCGGACAGTTCACGATCGACCGCACCGTGTCGGCGGTGCCGGTCGGCGCTCCCTAGCTGCAGGCACTGTCGGTGCCATCCCGTATCCTCGCGGAATGGCAGTCATCCGTCCGCGTGCGCCGGTCGTCACCGCGCCGGACCTTCCCGACGAGTTCGTTCCGGCCGACCCTGCGCGGCATGGTGAGTTCCTCGCGGCGCGGATCGAGTGCACGGGAGAGACGGATCTCTCCCACGCCTCGCTGGAGCAGTGCCGCGTGGGCGGCACCGCCGAGCGCGTCGATCTGTTCGGAGCAACCCTGCTCGACCTGGAGATGACGGAACTGCGCACTGCGGTCCTCTCTCTGAGAGAGACCACGATCCGGCGGCTGCGCATTCACGGGTGCCGACTCGGTACGCTCGATCTCTCGGATGCCCGCGTGGCCGAGCTGGAGGTCCAGGCGTCTCGCATCGACTATCTGACCTTCGGCGGCGCCCGGATCGAGGATGCGGTGATCGTGGGCACCTCGTTCCAGACCCTCGATCTGCCGCAGGCCACGCTCACCCGGGTCCGCTTCGACGACTGCCGCGTCGACGAGGTCGACTCCCGGGGGATGAACGCAACGGATCTCGACCTGCGCGGGCTGGACGCGCTGAGCTACCTCGACGTCAACGCGCTGCGCGGCGCGACGCTCACCACTCGCCAGGTGGAGCTCCTCGCTCCGGCCTTCGCGGCATCCGTCGGCATCGACGTGCGCGAGTCGTAGTCGTCCGACTACGCTCACCGGCGGAGCAGCTCGATCGCGGCCATCGCCGCGTTGTGACCGCCGATGCCGCTGACCGCGCCGCCGCGGCGGGCGCCCGAGCCGCAGACGAGCACTCTCGAGAACGCCGTGGCGACGCCCCAGCGCTGCGCCGGGGTATCCAACGGTTCGTCGTCCTCGGTCCACGGCCAGGAGAGGGTGCCGTGGAAGATGTCGCCGCCGGTCATGCCGAGCGAGTCCTCCAGATCCGCCGTCGTGCGCGCCTCGATGCAGGGCGTGCCGTCGGATGCCGTGTACAGGCAGTCGGCGATGGGCTCGGCGAGCACGGAGTCGAGGCTGCGCTGTGCCGCGGCGAGAAGGTCGTCGCGCGTCACGCCGTGCTCGGCGACGAGCCGGTGCGGCACATGGAGTCCGAACAGGGTGAGGGTCTGCGCGCCCTCGGACCGGAGTTGCGGCCCGAGGATCGACGGGTCGGTGAGGGAGTGGCAGTAGATCTCGGCGGGGAGAGGGTCGGGCATCCGGCCGTCGGCCGCCGCTGCGTGAGCCTCATCGAGCTGCGTGAGCGTCTCGTTGATGTGGAAGGTGCCGGCGAAGGCCGCACGCGGATCGACGCTCTCGTCGCGCAGGCGGGGGAGACGCTTCAGCAGCATGTTGACCTTGAGCTGCGCGCCCTCGGGGCGGATGACACCGTCGTCGACCGAGATGCCCGCGGCATCCGGAGTCTCCTCTCCTCCCGCGGCGAGCAGCGACTGCAGCACGGCGGGCGTGACACCGCTCAGCACGAGACGACCCCGCAGGCGCTCTCCGCTGTCGAGCGTGACCTCGCCGTCGCCGGTGACGGCCGTCACCGTGGCACCGGTGCGCAGCTCAGCGCCCGCCTCGCGCGCGGCGCGTTCCAGCTCGGCGCTGACCCGCCCCATGCCGCCGACCGGGACGTCCCAGTCGCCGGTGCCGCCGCCGATCACGTGGTACAGGAAGCAGCGGTTCTGACGGAGGCTCTCCTCGTCGGCGCTCGCGAAGGTTCCGATCAGGCCGTCGGTGAGGAGGATGCCGCGGGCGATGTCGGTGCCTGCCGAGGAGCGGATGACCTCGCCCAGCGGACGCTCGAACAGCGCGGTGAACAGCTCCTCGTCGTCCAGCAGCTCCTTGACCTGCGCACGGCGCAGGAGCGGACGGATGACGGTCGGGAAGAGCTTCTGCGCGACAGGGGAGAGGCGCTCGGAGAAGGCGGCGAAGCGTTCGGCCTCGGCCGCATCGCCTGTCGTGCGTTCGAAGGTCGTCGCGGTGCCCGCAGGGTCTTCGTTGTCGACGAGGATCCCGCGCGCGGGGTCGGCAGGATCCGGCGTGTACGAGGAGTAGCGCCGGCGGCGCAGATCGATCCGCAGCCCGAGGTCGTCGATCACCTGCTGCGGAAGCATGCTGACGAGGTACGAGTAGCGCGAGAGCCGGGCGGCGACACCGGGCCAGGGCTCCTCCGAGACCGCTGCGCCGCCGAGGTGGCCCAGGCGTTCGCAGACGGCGACGGTGAAACCCGCGCGGGCGATGTAGGCGGCGGCGACGAGCGCATTGTGGCCGCCGCCGACGATCACGACATCGTGGGTGCTCTGCATGATCCGAAAATAGTCGCTGCCGTCGCAGAACAGCAGGGTTGTCGTAGAAATCCACTGGATCTCTGCGACAATCGTGCCTTTCTGCGAGATCCGCGACTCCTCCTGCACAGGTGTGATGAACCCCGGAGTTGTTCGTGAGAGCGCGGCTATCGACTCTCGGAGGTCTGCGGATTGGCACGCTCATGTCATGAATCTCGTGAAAGGGCCACCGCTCCTGGTTGCGGAAGAGGTGCGGCGGATGGGCGGCGTGGCGCGGATCGTCACTCTCCGCGAACGCGGCCTCCGTCGCACACAGTTGGATGCGGCTCTGCGTAACCGAGCCATCGAGCGGGTGCGGCCCGGGTGGGTCGCATGTCCGGATGCCGATCGGATGCTGGTGTCCGCTGCTCGTCACGGGGTCGTGCTTTCGTGCGTGACCCAGGCGCGCCGTCTGGGGCTGTGGGTGCATGAGGAGCATCCGAGCGTGCATGTCGCCGTGACGCCGGGAGCGAGAGGAGGCAAGCCCGTCGACATCCGAGTGCATTGGGCGAAGCCGCTGGTGCCACGGCACTCGGACTCCCTGGAGGACCCGGTCGAGAACGTTCTGGCGCTCGTCGCCGAGTGCGAGCCCTATGAGCAGGCGCTCGCGACCTGGGAATCCGCACTCAACAAGGGTCTGATCGAGTGGAGCGCGATGGAGAGGCTGCCGCTGAGACCGGCGGCCAGGCGCCTGCTCGCCGAGGCGCAGCCCTTTGCGGATGCGGGCCTTGAGACGTACCTGCGGCTCCGGCTGAGATGGTTGCGGCTGCCGTTGCACTTCCAGACCTGGATCGCCGGGCACCGGGTGGATGCGCTGATCGGTAAGCGGCTCGTGCTGCAGATCGACGGAGCCACGCATGTGGGTGCCCAGCGCACGGAGGACATCCGCCACGACGCCGAGCTGAGACTCATGGGGTATCACGTCATCCGCGTGAGCTACCACCAGATGATGCGCGAATGGCATCTCGTACAGGATCTGATCATGCGCGCGGTGGCGCAGGGCCTGCATCATGCGCGCGCGTGAGCAGTCGGCTCATACACGGACGTCGCAGAAGGGCACGGATGTCGCAGGAGTCACGGGAGAGTCTGCGACATCCGTGCCCTTCTGCGACAACGGAGTCAGGCATAGTGATGTCGGCTCCGGCTCGTAGACTCGTGCTGTGTCAGAGAACATCTCGCGAGACGACGCCCGTGCCGAGGCCGAGGAGCTGACCGGCCGCATCCTCGACGCGAAGGAGGCCTACTACGGGCGTGACACCTCGCTCGTGGACGACGCCACCTACGACGGGTGGATGCGGCGCCTCGAAGAGCTCGAGCGGCTCTACCCCGAGCTGTCCGGGCAGGACTCGCCCACGCAGCAGGTGGGCGCGGCGCAGTCCACAGGGCTGGCGACGATCGAGCACGCCGAGCGGATGCTGAGCCTCGACAACGTCTTCTCGATCGAGGAGCTGCGCGAGTGGGCGGCCAAGGCCACGGCCGCCGCCGGCCGCGACGTAGACTGGCTCACCGAGCTGAAGATCGACG
>CAYOTY010000097.1:386-5538 GCA_964406995.1 uncultured Microbacterium sp. | reverse complement strand
GGCGATCAGCCTGCGCTATGAGAACGGCGTGCTGACCTCCGCCGCCACCCGCGGCGACGGGCGCGTGGGCGAGGTCGTGACCGAGAACGCCCTCCGGCTTCCCGAGATCCCCCTGCGCTTGGCAGGAGACGGGCACCCTCCACTCGTGGAGGTGCGCGGCGAGGTGTTCATTCCCGTGGCCGCCTTCGAGCGGCTCAACGCGAAGCAGGCCGAGTTCCGCGAGCGGGCCCTCGAGGAGGCCAGGGCGCGCCACGACGCACGGGCCTCGGGGACGCGCGAGTTCGACGAGGAGAAGGCCCGCACCTCGGCGGCACGCCGCTTCCCCTCCTTCGCGAATCCGCGCAACGCCGCCAGCGGCGGCCTGCGCCAGCAGCTGGACAAGAAACAGGGGCTGGAGCTCGAGGCGGGGCTCGAACGCATCGGCTCGCTGGCACTGTACATGCACGGGATCGGCGCCTGGGAGAATCCGCCGGTCGCGGCGCAGAGCGAGGTCTATGAGCTCCTCGCGAGCTGGGGGCTGCCGATCAGCCCGTACACGAAGGTGTGCCGGGGCATCGACAAGGTGGTCGCCTTCGTCGAGTACTACGGCGAGCATCGCCATGACATCGAGCACGAGCTCGACGGGATCGTCGTCAAGGTCGACGAGCTGGCCCTCCATGCCGAGCTCGGCATGACCAGCAGGGCACCCCGCTGGGCGATCGCCTACAAATATCCCCCGGAGGAGGTGCAGACCAGGCTCCTCGACATCGTCGTGTCCGTGGGGCGCACGGGACGTGCCACCCCCTTCGCCGTGATGGCGCCGGCGCACGTCTCCGGCAGCGTGGTCCGTCAGGCGACCCTGCACAATCAGGACGTGGTCAAGGCCAAGGGCGTGCTCATCGGTGACACCGTGGTGCTGCGCAAGGCCGGCGATGTGATCCCCGAGGTTCTCGGGCCGGTCGTCGAGAAGCGCGACGGCACAGAGCGCGAGTTCGTCATGCCGGCCCTCTGCCCCGAGTGCGACACTCCGCTGCGCCCGATGAAGGAGGGCGACATCGACCTCCGGTGCCCGAACGCGCGGTCCTGCCCGGCCCAGGTGCGCGGGCGCGTGGAGCACATCGGTTCGCGCGGTGCGCTCGACATCGAAGCGCTCGGCGAGGTGACGGCGGCGGCGCTGACGCAGGCCGAGCCGCCCGCGATCCCGCCGCTGGAGACCGAGGCGGGTCTGTTCTCGCTCACGCTGGACGACATCGTGCCGGTGTCCGTGGTGATGCGCGATGTCGAGACCGGTGAACCGCGGATCGACGAGAAGACCGGAGAGATCCTGCGACGGTCGCCGTTCCAGAAGGTGGAGAAGGCCTATCCTCCGGGCTGGGAGGATCGCACGCCCGCCGAGCGGCGCGCGGCAGGCATCCGCAAGGATCACGAGATCGTGCATCCCTCGGCGCAGGCGATCACGCTCCTCGCCGAGCTGGAGAGGGCGAAGACCAAGGATCTCTGGCGTCTGCTCGTGTCGCTCAACATCCGCCATGTCGGGCCCGTCGCCGCCCGCGCCCTCGCGCAGTGGTTCGGCTCGCTGGACGCGATCCGCGCCGCTACGCGGGAAGAGCTCGCCGCTGTCGACGGGGTGGGGGAGATCATCGCCGACTCGGTGCTGGACTGGTTCGAGGTCGACTGGCACCGTGACATCGTCGAGCAGTGGGCGGGTGCCGGAGTGCAGTGGTCCACGCCCGGTCACCCGGGTCCGGGTGCCGCTGTCGCCGAAGGCGGCGTGCTCGCGGGGCTGACCGTCGTCGCCACCGGAAGCCTCGAGGGGTACACGCGCGAGGGTGCGCAGGAGGCGATCATCCAGGCCGGCGGCAAGGCGGCGTCCAGCGTCTCGAAGAAGACCGACTTCGTCGCGGCGGGCCCGGGTGCGGGCTCGAAGCTCGCCAAGGCCGAGGAGCTCGGCATCCGCATCCTGGATGCCGCGCAGTTCGCCGTCCTGGTCACCGAAGGTCCGGACGCGCTGGAGTCCTGAGCGAAGAGCGGTCCCCGGGCCCACGGGCCCGGATCAGGCGGTGGGGCGGATCTCGAACCCTGCGGCGTCGGGCTCCGCGTCCGCATCCGACGTCGTCAACTCATCGATCCGGGAGTGCGCGGGGCCGGCGGCCATCGCCGCCAGCACGGTGTCGACGGCATCCTCGGCTCCCCGGAGAAGCGCCTCGACGGAGCCGTCGTGCCGGTTGCGCACCCAGCCGTCGACTCCGCGGGAACTCGCCTCACGGCGTGTGAACCAGCGGTAGCCGACGCCCTGCACCTGCCCGCGCACGATCACTCGAACCGTTCTCATGCACACATCCTGCCCGAGGCGCGCAGTCAGCGCTTGTGGCGTGGCTTGCGAGGGTTGTCGGCAGCGGGCCTGTCGTCCCCGCGGCGCGGGCGCTCCTGGAAGGAGCCGCGATCCTCGCGCGGATGCCGCGGGGAGCGATCGTCGCGATCCTTGCTCCGCGGTGCACGCCCGCGGTCGGGCTTGATCTCGATGAGACGACCCGAGATGCGGGTGCCCTGGAGCTTGTCGAGCACGGCCGCGTCGAGGTTCACGGGGAGCTCGACGATCGAGAAGTCCGGGCGAATGGTGATGGCCCCGAAGTCGTCCCGGCCGAGACCGCCCTCGTTGGCGAGCGCTCCGACGATCTGCCGGGGCTCGACGCGGTGGCGCCTGCCGACCTCGATGCGGTAGGGGGCGTAGTCGCCGCGACCGCGACGCTCCGCACGGGGTTCGCGCTCGGGGCGCTCCTTGGAGTCGCGGCGTGGCCGGCCGTCTGCCTCGACGGCCTTCGCGAGCGGGTCGTCGTCGGGGTTCAGCAGCAGCGGCGTCTCGCCCTGGGCGACGACGGCGAGAGCTGCGGCGACGTCTCCCTCGGGCACGTTGTGATTGCGGACGTAGTGGGCGACGATGTCGCGGAAGGCCTCGATCCGCGAGGTCTCCTCCAGCGCCGCCGTGATCGCATCGTCGAAGCGTGCCAGGCGGGTGACGTTGACGTCTTCCGTGCTCGGCAGCTGCATCTGCGTCGGAGCCTGGCGGGTCGCCTTCTCGATGTGCTTGAGGAGGTAGCGCTCACGCGGGGTGATGAAGCTGATCGCGTCGCCCGTGCGCCCGGCGCGGCCCGTGCGACCGATGCGGTGCACGTAGGACTCCGTGTCGGTGGGGATGTCGAAGTTGACCACGTGGGTGATGCGCTCGACATCGAGACCGCGGGCTGCGACATCCGTGGCCACGAGGATGTCGAGCTTTCCGGACTTGAGCTGGCTCACGGTGCGCTCGCGCTGCACCTGCGTGACGTCGCCGCTGATCGCCGCGGCGGAGTAGCCGCGCGCCCGCAGCTTCTCGGCGACGGTCTCGGTCTCGTTCCGGGTGCGGACGAAGACGATCATCCCGTCGAAGTTCTCCACCTCGAGGATGCGCGTGAGGGCGTCGATCTTCTGGGCGTAGGAGACGACGAGGTAGCGCTGGGTGATGTTGGTGTTGGTCGTGGTCTTCGCGGCGATCGCGATCTCTTCGGGATCGCGCAGGTACTGCTGGGCGAGGCGGCGGATCGGCGCCGGCATGGTCGCCGAGAACAGGGCGACCTGCTTGTCCTCAGGGGTCTGGGCGAGGATCTGCTCCACGTCTTCGGCGAAGCCCATCTTGAGCATCTCATCGGCCTCGTCGAGGACGAGGTACTTCAGCTCGGAGAGATCGAGGGTGCCCTTGGCGAGGTGGTCCATGATGCGGCCGGGCGTGCCGACCACGACGTGCACTCCGCGGCGGAGGGCCGACAGCTGCTGTCCGTAGCCCTGTCCTCCGTAGACGGGGAGCAGGTGCACGCCCTTCATCCGGGCGGAATACGACTCGAAGGCCTCGGACACCTGCAGGGCGAGCTCTCGCGTGGGGGCGAGCACGAGTGCCTGCGGGGTCTTCTGGGCGATGTCGAGCCGTTCCAGGATCGGCAGCGCGAAGGCGGCCGTCTTGCCGGTGCCGGTCTGCGCCATTCCCACCACGTCGCGACCGCCGAGCAGGGTCGGGATCGTCGCGAGCTGGATGGGGGAGGGCGTCTCGTAGCCGAGGTCGCGGACGGCGGCCAGAACAGGGCCGGAGATGCCGAGGTCGTCGAATCGGGTCACGGCGTCGGCGTCGGGCGCGACTTCTTCAGGAGTACTCACCTGCCAACGCTAGCGTGTCGCGGCTGGGGGAATGCAGGGCGTCGGTCTCGATGCACCGACAGATGCCCCGCGGCAGGTCGTGGCCGGTGGGCGAACTAGACTGGAGCGGTGTCTGAAATCACCCCTGATCTCGTGCGCCATCTCGGCGTGCTCGCGCGCATCCAACTCTCGGACGATGAGGTGACCCGTCTCACCGGCCAGCTCGATGCGATCGTCGACAACATCGCGAAGGTGTCGGAGGTCGCGACCGCCGACGTCGAGGCGACGAGCCACCCGATCCCGTTGCACAACGTCTTCCGCCCCGATGAGGTCGGTACCCCGCTCACGCCGGAACAGGCGCTGCAGAACGCACCGGATGCGGCCGACGGCCGCTTCCGCGTCACGGCGATCCTGGGGGAGGAGCAGTGAGCGAGATCATCCGCTGGACGGCGGCAGAACTGGCCGAGAAGCTCGCCTCGGGAGAGGTCTCGAGCGTCGAGGCGACGCAGGCGCACCTGGATCGCATCGCCGCCGTCGACGGCGATGTTGCGATCCAGGTGCGCCTGCGTCGCCTCGACGGCGATGTGCACGCGTTCCTGCACGTGCACGAGGGGGCCATCGAGACCGCCGCAGAGATCGACGCCCGCCGCGCCGCCGGTGAGGAGCTGGGTTCTCTGGCCGGCGTGCCCCTGGCCATCAAGGATGTCCTGGTCACGACCGACCAGCCCTCCACGAGCGGCTCCCGCATCCTCGAGGGCTACATGTCGCCGTTCGACGCGACGGTCGTCGCACGATCCCGTGCGGCAGGTCTCGTTCCCCTGGGGAAGACGAACCTCGACGAGTTCGCGATGGGCTCCTCCACCGAGCACTCGGCCTACGGTCCGACGCGCAACCCCTGGGATCTCGACCGGATCCCCGGCGGCTCGGGCGGCGGCTCGGCGGCGGCCGTCGCCGCCTTCGAGGCGCCGAGCGCGCTCGGCTCCGACACGGGCGGCTCCATCCGCCAGCC
>CAYOTY010000097.1:0-376 GCA_964406995.1 uncultured Microbacterium sp. | reverse complement strand
CCGCCAGCCCGCGCACGTGACCGGCACCGTGGGTCTCAAGCCCACCTATGGCGGCGTCAGTCGCTACGGGGCGATCGCCCTGGCCTCCAGCCTCGACCAGGTCGGGCCGGTGAGCCGCACCGTCCTGGACTCGGGCCTCCTGCACGACGTCATCGGCGGGCACGACCCTCACGACTCGACGTCCCTGACCGACGCCTGGCCGTCCTTCGCCGACGCCGCCCGCGAGGGCGCCCGCGGCGACGTGCTCAAGGGGCTCAGAGTCGGCGTCATCCGTGAGCTTCCCGACTCCGGCTTCCAGCCCGGCGTCGCCGCCTCCTTCCATGAAGCGCTCGCGCTCATGGAGGCGCACGGCGCCGATCTCGACGATCTCGGCGCC
>CAYOTY010000096.1:0-10369 GCA_964406995.1 uncultured Microbacterium sp. | reverse complement strand
ACTGCCCTGGTCATCGAAGCCGTGCCCGATCTCATGGCCGATCACCGCGCCGATGCCGCCGTAGTTGGCCGCCGCATCCCGGGACGCATCGAAGAAGGGGTACTGCAGGATGGCCGCCGGGAAGACGACCTCGTTCATCAGCGGATGGTAGTAGGCGTTGATCATCTGCGGCGGCATGTGCCACTCGTTCCGGTCGATCGGGGCGCCGACCTTTGCGAGGTTGCGGTCGTGCTCGAAGGCCGCGGCGCGCGCGACGTTGCCGAGGAGGTCTTCTGCGTCGATCTCGAGCGCCGAGTAGTCGAGCCACACCTCGGGGTGACCGATCTTGGGGGTGAAGTTCGCCAGTTTCTCCAGCGCCCGCTCGCGGGTCTCGGCACCCATCCACTCCAGTGTCTGGATGCTCTGGCGGTAGGCCTCGATGAGGTTCGCGACCAGCTCGTCCATCGCGTCCTTCGCCGCGGGCGGGAAGTGCCGCTCGACGTACACCTTGCCGATCGCCTCGCCCATCGCTCCCTCGGTGAGGGCGACGCCGCGCTTCCAGCGCTCGCGGATGGTGGGGACGCCGGTGAGCTCGGTGCCGTAGAAGGAGAAGTTCTCCTGCACGATCTCGTCGGGAAGATACGGTGCGGCCGCATGCACGACCTGCACACGCAGCCAGGCCTTCCAGTCGTCGAGGCGCTCTGGCGCCAGCAGCGAGCCGAGGCCCTCCAGCGCGCTGGGCTGGTAGACGACCGTCTCGGCGAAGATGCCCGGATGGTGCGGAGCGGTGCCCTCGCGCCAGGGAGCGAGGTCCGCACCGGCCAGCTCCAGGATCTCGTCCCAGGTCTTCAGGTTGTAGGTGGCCACCGCATCGCGACTGCGCACGTTGTCCCAGTGATGGGAGGCGATCTCGGTCTCCAGCGCCAGCACGCGGTCGGCGGTCGCCGCGGCATCCGGAACTCCGACCAGATCCAGGAGGCGCTCGAGGTGCGCCCGGAACTCCGCGCGCGTCTTCTCGAAGTTGTCCAGGCGGTAGTAGCTCTCATCCGGCAGCGAGAGCCCGCTCTGCACGAGGAAGGGCACATAGCGGGTCGGGTCACCCGGATCGGGCTCGACCCAGAGGCCGATGAGATGCGCACGACCCTCGCGCTCGTAACGGCCGGCGAGGCGCAGGAAGGAGGGGATGTCGGCGAGCGCGTCGATCTCGGCGAACGCGTCGTCCAACGGCGTCGTGCCGAGGGCGGCGATGCGCTCGGTGTCCATGAAGGTCGCGTAGAGGTCGCCGATCTTGCGGGCCTCGCTGCCCTCCGCGGCTCCCTGCGACTCCTCGACGATCTCCCGCACGTGCGCCTCGGCCTGCTCGGCCAGCAGGTGGAAGGAGCCCCAGCGCGCCTTGTCGTCGGGGATCTCGGTGCGCTCGAGCCAGGCGCCGTTGACATGGCGGTAGAGGTCGTCCTGCGGGCGGATGCCGGGGGTGAACTCGGAGACGGCGAGTCCGGAGGGAAGCTGCTGTGTCATGCCTCCAGCCTACGTGCGGTCTCGGACGCGAGCCGCGCCTCACGACCTCAGAACAGGCGAACGCGCCAGAGCATGCCGTCTCTCGCAGCATCCGCCTGTTCTCGCGCGTTCGCCTGTTCTGACGTGTGCGTCCGGGCGCCGGATGCGGCGAGGAGCGCGGTCAGGGGCAGGCGGCCGTCGGCGCGGTGCCGGCGAGCGCCTCCCGCGTCCACGAGAACAGGTCGTCGACCGCCGGCGAGCCCGCCTGCACCAGAGGTACGTGGTCCAGACCCGGATAGGTCCGGTAGTCGATGGCCACCCCGGCCTGGCACTGCGCCGAGGCGAAGGCCGCCTGCATGTCCGGGGAGATGAGGCTGTCGGCCTCCCCCTGCCCGAGAAGCACCGGGACCGTCGTGGTCGGCGGCGGGATGTTCTCACGGAGCCGGTCGCCCAGGGGCCCGGCCGTCGGATCGCCGGAAAGGATGTCGGGATCCTGGCTCAGGGCGACCAGCTCGAGCACCGACACGAGCATCCCCGGGGCGGCGAGGCACCGCTTCGCCATCTCGCGCACGGTCACCCCGGCGCCCGGCCGCAGGTAGTCACGGTCGCGGACGTCCGGGTAGACGCCGGTGTAGGCGGCGATGACATAGGAGGCGAAGACGCTGCCGCCGGTGACGTCGCCGAGGCCGGAGACGAGACCGATGAGATCGCTGGCCGGGGCCATCGCGGCGACGCCCGACAGCGGGACGTCCGGCGCGTACTGGCCGGCGATCGCCCCGGTCCACAGCGCCGACCCGCCGCCCTGCGAGTGCCCCCACACCATCGTCTCCTCGCCGAGGGAGGCATCTGCCAGCTGCCGGGCCGCCCGCACCGCGTCGAGCTCGGCGCGAGCGCTGTCGGCGCCGATGAGATAAGGATGCGGACCGGTGGTGCCGAGGCCGATGTAGTCGGTCGCCACGAGCGCCCAGCCCTCCTCGATCACCCGGTCGATCGCGAAGAACGCCCCCGACTCGAGCGGCTCGGTCGCGAGCGTCGGCGCGCAGCTCTCGTCGAAGCCGGTCGTGCCGTGGTTCCACGCGATCACGGGATGCGCGGCATCCGTCCGGGGCGCGACCACCAGGCCGCTGGCGACCGCCGGCGAGCCGTCGCCGTGAGTCGTCGTGTAGAGGATGCGCCAGCCCTGCGCGCCGTCGGGGATCCCGCGGGTGAACGCCTCGGCGCGGATGAGCTGGCCGGGCTCCTCCGGCACGGCCCGCGGGGGTGCGTAGAAGGGGTCTGTCACGCGCGACCCCTCCCCGAGCGCTGCGCCCACGGCGACGGTTCCGGCGGCGAGCACGACGGCGACGACCGCTCCGATCGTGCGCAGCCAGGGGCGGGGTGAGGCTTCCCGTCCCTTCGCCACGTTCCGACGGCCCCGCACGAGGGCGACGAGCACGGCGATGCCCGTCCAGACGAGCGCGGCTCCGAACACGACGCCCGCGATGAGGAGCGTGATGTCGGGCCAGGACAGGGCCACGACGCCGAAGAGGATGCCGGCGATGCCCAGCAGGGCCGAGGCGACTCGCCCGTCGCGGGTGCGCGCCACCGGCGAGGAGCGGAGGGAGGCGAGCACCCCGACGCCGCCGCGCACGATGAGCGCGATGCCGATGACGAGCGCGAGCGCACGCACGGTCAGGCCCGGAGCCAGGAGGACGATGAGGCCCGTGAGCACCCAGACGACCGCGAGCACGATGCCGATGCGCGCACCCCGTGTGCCCGCCGCGAGTTCGAGGCCGCCCGCCACGACGAGACCCGCGCCGATGAGAAGCGCCAGCACGCCCAGCGAGGCGGTCGGACGCACGAGGAGCACGAGTCCCAGGGCGATCGAACCCAGCGCGAGGAGGACGGTGAGCCAGGCGGGAAGCCTCGAGAAACCTCGCCTCAGCACGCCGACCGGACCGCCACGCTCTGCAGGAGCCATGCCCTCAGGCTAGGGCGTGTGCGCGGAATCCGCACGCGTCGGCGCGCCCGAATTCGGCGGACACGGCTCAGGGCCCCGGTCCGGCGCCGTGCACGAACCGGCTCCGCAGGCCGCCCTCACTCCCGCCGCAGCCAGCGGCGGCGTCTCCTCGCCGCTGCGGGCTCAGGCCCTGCCGGAGCAGGACGCCGTGCCGCTCGCCGCTCGCGCCACGCGCCGGCCTCGGCCTCGACGTCACGCGTCCTGGTGACGACGGGCGGGCCGCCCAGGAGCTGGCGCCTGGCCTCGATCACCCGGCGGTTGAAGTCCTCGAGCATCGCGCGCACGTCCTCCTCGCGGGAGAGCGCGTCGAGCTCGTCGTCCAAGCGGCGGTCCTCGGCGCGCAGCAGGATCGCGGGCGGGCCGAGGCCTGAGAGATTCTCCGTCTCGATCTTGCGGCGGATCCACCAGTCGGGGTCGTGATGGGTGCCGAGCCCGTCGATGGGCTTGCCCGCGCCGGGCAGATCGTCGAACTGCCCCTGGCGGATCGCGATCTGGATGGCCGTCTCGACGTACTCGGCCCTGTTGTGGGCGTTCAGCGACCGGGGAGCGGATGCCGGGGCAGCCCGGTCTGCGGCATCCGGCGCATCGTCCTCCGACTCGGTCATGCACACCTCCGCACTCCTCAGCCTACGCGCGAGCGCACCGCGCGGGAACAGGCGAACGCGCCGGAGCAGGCGGATCTCGTCGGCATCCGCATGTTCTCGCGTGAATGCCTGTCCTCGCGTGCGAGCGGCGATGTCCGGGACGCGCAATAGGCTGAGCGAGTGCCGACCCTGAACCGCCAGATCCTGCGCCTGGCCGTACCGGCGCTGGGTGCGCTGATCGCCGAGCCCGCGTTCCTCGTCGTCGACGCCGCCATGGTCGGACACCTCGGCACCGAGCCGCTGGCAGGGCTGGGGATCGCGGGCGCGGTGCTGCAGACGATCGTGGGACTGATGGTGTTCCTCGCCTACTCGACCACCCCCGCCGTCGCGCGCCGCTTCGGTGCGGGCGACCGCGCGGGGGCCGTCTCGGTCGGCATCGACGGGATGTGGCTGGCGCTGCTCATCGGCGCCGTCCTCGCCGCGGTCGGCGCACTCGCCTCCTCGTGGCTGGTGGGTCTGTTCGGAGCGGCAGATGCGGTGGCATCCGAGGCCACCGTCTACCTCACCATCTCCATGTGGGGACTGCCGGCGATGCTCATCGTGTTCGCCGCGACGGGGCTCCTGCGCGGCATGCAGGACACCGTGACCCCGCTGTGGATCGCCGGCATCGGCTTCACGGCGAACGCGCTGCTCAACTTCCTGTTCATCTACGGCTTCGGCTGGGGCATCGCCGGCTCGGCGCTGGGCACCGTCACCGCGCAGTGGGGAATGGTCGCGGCCTTCGCGGTGGTCGTGACCCGGCTCGCCCGCGAGCACGGAGCGGTCGTCGGCATGAGCCGCGCCGGCATCCGCGGCTCGGCACGCTCGGGGAGCTGGATGTTCCTGCGCACGGTGAGCCTGCGCGTAGCGCTGCTGATCACCGTCGGAGTCGCGACCGGGATCGGCACGGAAGAACTCGCCGGCTGGCAGATCGTGTTCACGATCTTCTCCGCGGCCGCCTTCGCCCTGGACGCCCTCGCCATCGCCGCTCAGGCGCTCATCGGCAAGGGGCTCGGCGAGGGCGACGAAGCCTCCGTGAGAAAGGTCCTCGCACGCACCGTCGCCTGGGGCACCTGGTTCGGCGTGATCGTCGGAGGGCTCATCGCGGCACTGTCCGGAGTGATCGGCATCGCCTTCACCGGCGACGCCGGGATCGCCCGGCTCATCCAGCCCGCGCTGCTGATCCTCGCCGTCGCCCAGCCGCTCGCCGGCATCGTCTTCGTGCTCGACGGGGTGCTCATCGGCGCCGGCGACGCCCGCTATCTGGCGCTCGCCGGCATCCTGAACCTCGTCCCCTTCCTGCCTCTGCTCTGGGCCCTCTCGGCGGTGGGGGTCAGCGGCGCGAGCGGCCTGGTGTGGCTGGCGGTCGCCTTCTTCGGCGTGTACATGCTGGCACGCCTGGCGACGCTGGGCTGGCGCATCCGCAGCGGGCGGTGGCTGCACGTGGCGGTGTGAGGCAGGTGACTTCTTCTGCACAGGCCGCGCCCAGATCGACTTCTCCACAGACTTCCTCATTTGCCGCATCTTCCTTCGGGCCAGGCTCGGGAGCCCTGGAAACCTCGTGCGAAAGAAGACACAATGGAAAGGTGCTGACGATGACCGAACCACAGGTGTGGACGCTGATCGGCGTATTCGCCACAGCGCTGTTCGGCGTGCTCACGCTGATGTCGACGATGTTCACTCGGGTGATCAGGACCGAGATCGGGTCGTTCCGCAATGAGATGTCAGCGGAGTTCCGCGGCGTCCATCAGCGCATCGACCGTCTCGACGCAGACGTCAACGCGTTAATGAAACACACCTTCGGTGTCCAACCCGACTGATCACGCATAGCGCCGGCACCACTCGTACATCACCACGGCCGCAGCGGCGCTGGCGTTGATGGAGCGGGTCGAGCCGTACTGGGTGATCTCGATGTGCCCGGATGCCGCCGCCAGCGCCTCCGGAGAGAGCCCCGGCCCCTCCTGACCGAACAGCAGTACGCAGCGCTCGGGCAGCTCGGCGCGATCGACCGGCACCGAGCCCGGCACGTTGTCGACCGCGACGATCGGGATGCCGGCATCCGACGCCCAAGCGGCGAAGGTGGCAATGTCCTCGTGATGAACGACGTGCTGGTAGCGGTCGGTGACCATCGCGCCGCGGCGGTTCCAGCGGCGCCGGCCGATGATGTGCACGGTGTCGGCGAGGAAGGCGTTGGCGCTGCGCACGATGGATCCGATGTTCATGTCGTGCTGCCAGTTCTCGATCGCGACGTGGAACGGATGCCGCCGCGTGTCGAGGTCGGCGACGATCGCCTCCATCCGCCAGTACCGGTACCGGTCGATGACGTTGCGGGTGTCGCCGTCCCGCAGCAGCTCGGGGTCGTAGTGCTCCCCGGCAGGCCACTGGCCCTCCCAGGGGCCGACACCGTGGGTGCTTCGCTCGGGCGTCTCGCTCACTCCGCCAGCGTAGTCGCCGTTCCTCCCCGCGAGTATGCGGCTCCGCGGCAGAGGTGGGGAGGAGGCACGCGGGTAGTCTGGACGGGTGGCATCCCCCGCAGCGGACGACTATCTGAAGACGGTGTACTCGCACACCGAGTGGCAGGATGCGCCCATCACCCCCTCGGTCCTGGCCGCCAAGCTCGGCATCGCGCCCTCGAGCGTCACCGAGATGGTCAAGAAGCTCGCCGCGTCCGGACTCGTCTCGCACGTGCCCTACGGCGCCGTGCGCCTGACCCCCGCCGGCGAGAAGAGGGCGCTGGCGATGCTGCGGCGCCACCGCCTGATCGAGACCTGGCTGGTGCAGGAGTTCGGCTACGCCTGGGACGAGGTGCACGACGAGGCCGAGGTGCTCGAGCACACGATCAGCGACCGGCTGCTGGCACGCATCGACGAGCGCCTCGGCTCGCCGCGCTTCGATCCGCACGGCGATGCGATTCCGGATGCCGAGGGCAACGTCACCCGCGAAGCCTTCGTGCTGCTGGCCGATGCCGCGCCCGGGCACTCCGGCCGCGTGCTGCGCGTGGACGACCGCGACCCCGGGCTGCTGCGCCGCCTGGAGGCGCAGGGCCTGCGGGTCGGCGGCCAGGTGCGCGTGAGCGATGCGGGCGTCGAGCTCGACGGCGCTCCGCTGGATCTGCCGGAGGGCGCCGCGCAGGTCGTCTGGATCAGTGACGACATCCGGAGCCTGCCATGACCGAGCGCGACATCTTCTTCCTCGCCATGACCGCGATCGTCGCGACGACGCTCATCGTCTTCGTCTGGCAGTTCGTGCGCTCCCGCCGCGGCCGAGACGACGGCGGAAACTGGTGGGAAGGCCCCTGGGACGACGACGAGAAGCGCTGACTCAGTCGCGGAGGATGAGCGCGGCGGCGCCGATCAGCGGACCCTCGCCGCCGAGCGCGGAGCGCACCACGCGCGTGCGGCGCGAGTAGTCGTGCGGGGCACGTTCCAGGAGCGCTCGGTGGACGAGGTCCACGTAGTCGTCGGCGACGAAGGAGAAGCCGCCGCCGATCGCGATGACGTCGAGATCGAGGAGGGTGGCCGCATCCGCCAGCGCGTGGCCCACCAGGCGCGCCGAGCGCTCGATCGCCGCCCTCGCGATCTCGTCCCCGGATGCCGCGCTGCGCGCCAGGTCCTCCCCCGACCGTCCCTGCCAGCCCTGCGCCTGCGCCCAGGCGACGGTGGCCGGCCCAGCCGCCACCTCCTCGAGCAGCTCCCCGCCGTCGGTGTGCACATGCCCGAGGTGCCCGGCGTTGCCGCTGGCCCCTGCGGCATAGACGCCACCGGTGACGAAGCCGCCGCCGATCCCGGTGGAGACCACCATCGACAGCGAGGCGGCCGCGCCCCGGGTGGCGCCCAGCCACGACTCGGCGAGCGCGAGGCATCCGCCGTCGTGGCCCAGCACGACCGGCACTTCGCGACCGAGGGCGTCTGCGGCAGCGGAGGCCACGGCCTCCTTCAGCGCGAACCTCCCCACCTTCGGCAGATTGAAGGGGACGATGATGCCTCCGGGCCGATCGATCGGCCCGGCGCTGCCGATCCCGACGCCCGCGACCTCATCGGCTTCGGCGAGCGCGGAGGCGGCATGGGCGATCACGGTGCCGAGCGCGGCGCGCAGATCTGCGGCATCCGCCTCCCGCCCGGTCTCGGCCCGGCGACGACTCCCGGCGTGCACCCGGCCCGACTCCTCGACGAGGGCGGCCTCGACCTTCGTGCCGCCGACATCGACGGCCAGAGCGACGCGGGTCATTGCGGGTCGAGGCCCAGGTCATCGAGGTCGAAGGCGGCACGCCACTCGAGACCCGCGGCCTCGATCGCCTGCCGGGCACCGGTCTTGCGGTCCACGATGACGGCCACGGCGACGACCTCCGCGCCCTCGCGGCGCAGCGCCTCGACCGCCTTCAGCGCCGACTGCCCGGTCGTGGAGGTGTCCTCGAGCACGACGACGCGCCTGCCTGCGACATCCGCTCCCTCGATCTGACGACCGCGGCCGTGGTCCTTGGGCTCCTTGCGCACAACGAAGGCGTCGAGGGGGCGATCGGTGCCCACCGAGGCGTGCATGACCGCGTTGGCGATCGGGTCGGCGCCGAGCGTGAGGCCACCGACGGCGACCACGTCGAGGTCGCCGACGAGGTCGAGCATGATGCGGCCGATCGCCGGAGCGGCCCGGTGGTCGAGGGTGAGCCGGCGCATGTCGACGTAGTAGGTCGCCTTCTTGCCGCTGGAGAGCGTGAAGTCGCCGTGGAAGACGGCCTCCGCGGAGATCAGGGCGAGCAGGGACTTGCGGTCGTCCTCGAGAGTGGTCACGGATTCAGTCTACGGCGGGTGGCCCACGATCAGAGCGGTCGATATCGTGGCGGGAGAGAGGCATCCGAGGAGGGATACCCATGTTCGACTACGACCCCTATGCCGCCCTGGCCGCGCTGCGCCCGGTTCCACAGCTCACGCTGACGAGTCCCGACTTCGAGCACGGCGAGCCGCTGCCCCTGTTCGCGTGGTCGGTCTCGCGCGGCGGCGAGGACCGCGCACCGGCCCTCGAATGGACAGGGCTCCCCGAGGGCACGCGCTCGATCGCCGTGTCGTGCTTCGACCCGGATGCGCCGACCGGCTCCGGGTACTGGCACTGGGCGGCCTACGACCTGCCCGCCGATGCCACGAGCCTCGCCTCCGGCGACGGCACGGCCGCCGCACTCCCCGAGGGCGCGATCGTGCTGCCGAACGAGGCGCGCGCGGAGCGCTTCCACGGCGCCGCACCGCCCGCAGGCACGGGTGTGCACCGCTACTTCTTCGTCGTGGACGCCCTCGACGTCGATCATCTCGACATCCCGACCGGGGCGACGCCGGCGATCCTCGGCTTCAACCGGCACTTCCACACCCTCGCCCGCGGAGTGCTCGTCGGCACCGCCGACCCCGCAGAGCGATAGTCCGCGGCATCCGCCTGTTGCAATCGGCACACCCTGTTGCAGTCGGCACACGGCATCGTCCGATCGCTGTGCTGACAGCAACAGGGGGTGCCATTCGCAGCGCCCTCGGGACCGGATGCCTCGGCCTCGCCGCGATCGAGCACGCGAACCGGTGGCTGCCCGGAGAGCGCTGAACGTCGGCGACCGGCCGTAGGCTGGTTCCATGCGCCTGGCCACCTGGAACGTCAACTCCATCCGCACCCGCGTCGCCCGCACGGTCGAGTTCGCCGTCCGGGAGGACATCGACGTCCTGGCGATGCAGGAGGTCAAGTGCAAGCCGGAGCAGTTCCCCTATGAGCCCTTCGAGCAGGCCGGCTACCACGTCGAGGTGCACGGCCTGAACCAGTGGAACGGCGTCGCCATCGCCAGCCGTCTGCCGGTCACCGAGGTCGAGACGGGCTTTCCCGGCATGCCGGGCTTCGCCAAGGGCAAGACTCCGGATGCCGCGCTCATCGGTGCCGATGCTCCTCTGGAGGCCCGCGCACTCGGCGCCGTGATCGAGGGTGTGAAGGTGTGGAGCCTGTACGTGCCCAATGGCCGCTCGCTCACCGATCCGCACTACACCTACAAGCTGCAGTGGCTCGATGCCCTGCGACGCTACGCGGCATCCGAGCTCCAGAGCGACTCGTCTGCACCGCTCGCCTTCGTCGGCGACTTCAACATCATCCCCTTCGACGCCGACAATGGCGACCCCGACATCGTCGAGGGCGTCTCCACGCACGTCTCGCCCGAGGAGCGGGCGGCGTTCTTCGCGCTGCAGGATGCGGGCATGACCGATGTCGTGCGCCCGCTCATCCCCCAAGGCTTCACCTACTGGGACTACCAGCGGCT
>CAYOTY010000095.1:0-10448 GCA_964406995.1 uncultured Microbacterium sp. | reverse complement strand
GTTCCTGCTCGTCGGTCAGCGCCGCCGTCTGCTCGGCTACCTCCAGGACGTCGACATCGAGCGCTACCGCTCGCTGATCGAGCGCCTCGGGCTGCGGCGTTAATCGCCGCAGTTCATCCTGAGCGAGGCCGAGCGAAGCTCGGCCGAGTCGAAGGGCCGCTGAGCGACCCAGCGTATATCGCACTTCTTCCGAAGGCCGCCCCTGGTGTGGGGCGGCCTTCGTCGTTCCCGGTATCCGATCGTGCCGGATGCCGGTCAGGGTGCGACGACGCGCAGGCCGTCGGCGACGACACGACCGTCGTGGATGACGGTGCGGTCGGTGCCGCGGTCCATGACGGCGCTCGTCGGGGTCTCGCCGTCCACGAGGAGCAGATCGGCGCGATCACCCACGGCGACGCCGGGTCTGTCGCCCACGCCGGCCGGTCGCGGAGAGTCGTGCGACATGATGCTCGCGCCGCCCATGGTCGCCACCGCGAGGGCGAGCTCGATGTGGTCGTCGCGGCGGAAGTTGTTCGTGAAGGCGAGCTGCCAGGTGCGATCGAGCATGTCGCAGTTGCCGTAGGGGCTCCAGTAGTCGCGCTGTCCGTCCTCGCCGAGGCCCACGCGCACGCCCGCTTCGACTAGCTGCACGAGCGAGAGGTGGTTGCTCGTGGAGGGTGCGACCGTCGCCATTGAGATGTCGAGTTCGGCGAACTCGTCGATGAGGCGTCGGCTGGTCGCCTCGCTCACCGCACCGAGGTCGTAGGCGTGCGACATGGTCACCTTCCCCTGCATCCCCAGTGCGCGCGTGCGCTCGATGACGAGCTCGGTGCTGAAGACCCCGAGCTCGCCGGGCTCGTGGAGATGGATGTCGACCTCGACCTGATACTTCTCGGCGAGCCCGAAGACGATGTCCAGGTGCTTCGCCGGGTCGCGGTCGAGCATCGACGGGTCGATGCCGCCCATCACCTCCGCCCCCTGCCTGAGCGACTCCTCCAGCACCTCGACCGTTCCGGCCTCGCGCAGGATGCCCGCCTGCGGAAAGGTCATCACCTGCACGTCGGCGTGACCGGCGAACTTCTCCTTCGCCGCCATGACCGCGTCGAACTTCTCCAGCCTGCAGTCCACATCGACCTGCGCATACGAGCGCACTCGGGTCGTGCCCTTGGCGATCATGAGCTCGAGCGTGCCCGCGACGCGCGTGGGGAGATCGATCTCGGCGTCTCGCCAGTTGCGCCGGTCGTTCATCATCATCCCCCAGACGCCGGGCTCGCCGGTGTGCTCCCGGAAGGGCAGGCCGATGCGCGTCGAGTCCAGGTGCACGTGCACGTCGCTGAAGGAGGGTAGGAGCAGTCGTCCGCGCCCGTCGACGTCCTCTGACGAGACCGGCGTCGCGGGTCGGTGTGCACGGATCTCCGAGATGCGCCCGTCTTCGATGACGACATCGGATGCCGCGGCACCCCAGGGTCGCGCGTTGCGGATCAGCATGGACTCTCCTCCGTTCGGAGACGCCGAGGCGAGTGGAACCGGCGCTCGGCGTCTCCGACGATCGTCGCACGCGATCGGCGCTCAGAGGCCGGGACAGGCGGGAGGAGGAGAGGGCCGATGCCTCAGACGGATGCCGTCACAAGGTCGGGGTGGTGAATGGCGGCGACGTTCGGGTGGGCGCGGAGCCGGTAGCGGAGGGCGTTCTCGCCGTACACTCCGTCGATCGGGTTCGATGACTCACCGCCCACACCACGGGCCTGGGCTTTCAGGTCGGCAGGCAGCTCGATGACCGGAACCTGTGCGTTCAGCGCCGGGTTGAAGAAGAACGGCACGGAGATGCGATCCTGCGGAGCCCGGGGGGAGACGACCCTGTGGTTGGTGGCCTTCAGATATCCGCCGGTGGCGTACTCGAGCATCTCCCCGATATTGACGACGAAGGTGCCCTCGATCGACGGTGCATCCACCCATGCGCCGTCGCGCTCGACCTGCAGTCCGCCTCTGCCCGGCTCGACCCACAGCAGCGTCAGGACGCCGCCGTCCTTGTGCGCACCCACCCCTTGCTGGGGCTCCGGTGCGTCGGTTCCCGGGTAGCGCACGATCTTGACCAGCGTGGCCGGGTCCTCGAAGCTGGCGTCGAAGTGCGACTCGGGCGCCCCCAGCGCCAGCGCCCAGCTGCGCAGCAGCTTGCGGGCGACGCCGCTGAGCTGCTCGAACCATTCCTCGACCACTTCTCGCAGCTCTGGCTGAGCGTCGGGCCACAGGTTCGGGCCGGTGAGCCGGTTGTACGTGGGGCCGCCCGAGACGGGCTGTCGTTCCGGGCCGACATCGATCTGCTCGCGCCAGTCGACCTTGCCCTGGGTGAGTTCTCCGCCGGTGCGCGTGTAGCCGCGGAACTGGGGGCTTTTCACGTTCTCGATCGCGAGCTTCTCGGCTTCGGGCAGATCGAAGAATGCGCGTGCGACGGCGTGCAGCCGCTCGAAGAGCTCCGGTGGCACGCCGGTGCCGGTGAGATAGAAGAAGCCAACCTCATGGGTGGCGGCGCGAAGCTCGTCGCGGAAGCGGGCGGCGGCCTCGTCGCCCTGAT
This sequence comes from uncultured Microbacterium sp., assembly GCA_964406995.1. Lineage (GTDB taxonomy): Bacteria > Actinomycetota > Actinomycetes > Actinomycetales > Microbacteriaceae > Microbacterium. The sequence goes on along the minus strand of CAYOTY010000095.1, from coordinate 7,897 downwards.
CGAGGAGGGACAGGTCGAGAACGGGAAGGTCTGGTGCGGACATGACACGAGGCTAAACGACTCCGCGGACCGCTCGGCGCCATATTTCACGGCGAATCCGGCTTTGTTACGCCGGGTACGGTGGAGGCATGCCTCGATCCGTTCTCGCTCTCCGTCTCGTCGTGCCCGCCGTCTGGATCGGCCTCATCGTCGGGCTCTCCTTCATCGAGACGCCGCTGAAGTTCACCGCCCCCGGCATCACGACCGAGCTCGGGCTCGGAATCGGCCGGATCGTCTTCACCGCGCTCGCGATCGCCGGCGCCGTGCTGCTGGTCGCCCTGACGGCCACCGCTTTCGCCTCGCCGCGGGAGAATCGCACCGGGCTCGTCCTCATCGGCGGGCTGTGGGTGACCGCCGCGGTGCAGTCCCTCGTCATCCGCCCGCTGCTGGCCGCTCGCACGGACGTGATCATCGCCGGCGGCGACCCGGGGGAGTCCTGGCTGCACTACGGCTACATCGCTGCGGAGCTGGTGCTTCTCGCGCTGCTGGTGGCCTATATCGTGCACGTCATGCGCGGTGTGCGGATCGCGCCGCGCTGATCAGGAGGACTCGGCCGCGGTGAGCGTGCTCATCACAGGGAGGCGGACCTCTGCGCGGGTGCCGCCCGGCCCGCTCTCCATCCGGATCCGTCCGCCGTTGTCCGTGAGAGCCTGACGGATGAGCGCCAGCCCGAAGTGCCCTTCGGGGGCCGGAGCCGAGACGTCGAAGCCCCGACCGTCGTCGAAGACCCGGATCACCGTCTCGCCTTCCTCATGGCGGAGGGTGATCGTCACCGTCTCGGGGCGTCCGTGCTCGGTCGCATTGCGGATGAGCTCCCGCGTGACGCGGTAGAGCAGCGCCCCGCTCTCAGGCGCGATCTCCGCGGAGGGGGCGAGGTCGAGCCGGATGCGTACGTGACCGCTTCCGAGGTCATCGGCGAGATCGCGCAGCGCGGCCTCCAGGGAACCCTCGAAGTCGGGTGGGGCCAGTTCGCTCAGCAGCGATCGCAGGTCGGCGAGGTCGGTCTCGAGCAGGCTGCTGGCCCTGTCCAGGAGCGCGGTCCGCTCGCGATCCGCGTCGCCGCCTGCGCGGCCCAGCGAGTCGAGGGCGAGCCCGACGCTCGCGAGGTCCTGGATGACGCCGTCGTGCAGGCGTGCGGCGAGCTGAGCGCGTTCGCGATCGGATGCCGCAAGAGCGGTGTGCAGCAGTGCCCGCCGTTCGGCCTCGCGCTGTGCGAGGCGGCGGGCCAGGCGCAGAGCGAGCGGCAGCGTGGCCAGCCCCAGTGCGAGCGGTCCGAGTATGACGATCGGGAGCAGGGCGCCGAGCAGGTCGGCACGGATCCGCTCCTCCTCGGTGGGGAGGTAGAGCTCCAGTCGCATGGGCGCTCCGGTCGCGTCCTCGAACCCGATGAAAGCCTCGACGAGGCCGGGCGTCCCGTACTCGAACTGGTGCTCGGGATCGTCGGGGATGTCCAGGACGACCACTTCTCCGGCGTCCAGTCGCGCCGCGAGGTCGGCGTCGAAGGGGCGGCGGACGCCCTCGATGCGCATCTCGTCCGAGAAGAGGACGACGACCTCGTCGCCGTCGACGCGCCACAGCTTGACCCTTTCGATCACGCCCTCGTCCATATAGGACTCCATCCCTGCGAGGATGCGCTCCCGGGCACCCTCGCCCGCACCGGCGAAGTCGGTCATCCGGAAGGGCACGACGACGGCATGGGCGACGGCGTCGGCGACGGCCGCGACGCCGCGGCGGGCCATGTCTGCGGCGGTGGCGGCCACGAGCGAGGAGGAGATCGTCGCCACGAGCAGGGCGACGAGTCCGGTGAAGACGGCGTGGAGCGCGAACGCCCGTGCCTCGGTGCGCGTCACCGCGGCTCCATGAGCACGATCCCGGCGCGAGCGGCGATGACGACCGCCTCGAGCTGCGATCGCGCGCCGAGCTTGGCGAGGATCGCCTTCACGTGGTCGCGCACGGTGTAGGCGGAGAGCGAGAGGGAGTCCGCGATCTGCTGGACATCGTCCCCTTCAGCGAGCAGGGCGATCACCTGCATCTCCCGAGGGGTCAGCGGGTCGTCGTCGAGAGCGGACGCGGATGTCGCGGGCCGCTCTCGCAGCGCCCTCAGGACTTCCGCGAACCGGCCGCTCTTGGCCAGGACGGCGTCGGCCCCGGCTCTGCGCGCGCGGCGCGCGAGATCGGAGCGCGGATGCGCGGTCAGGACGACGATCCGCGCATCCGGCTTCTGCCGTCGCAGCGCCTCGACGACCTGAGCACCGTCACCGTCGGGGAGCCCGAGATCGACGACCGCTCCGGCGTAGGGGACCGCTGCGGCGATGTTCAGGGCCTCGCGCAGGTTGTGCGCCACTCCGGCGCAGTGGAGATCGTCCTGCCCGTCCAGCCCCAGGCGCATCAGATCCGCGAAGGCGCGATGATCGTCGATGACGAGAACGGGGGAGGACATCTCCCCAATATTAGGGGGAAGCGTCGCGTATGACCAAGGTTAGCCTTACCTTTGCTGACTTCGGCATCCCTTCCCTGCTCCGTCGAAAAGGACGAACCACCATGACGCGTCGTGCACGCTCCCGTCTTGCCCTCCTCTCCGCTGTCGCCGTCGCCGGCACGCTCCTCGCCGGATGCACCTCCGCGCCCGATGAGACCCCCGCGCCGCCCGCGGCAGGTGAGGAGGATCGCACCCTGATCGTCTACTCCGGCCGCTCGGAGAGCCTCGTGGGCCCGATCATCGAGCAGTTCGAGGAGGCGAGCGGGATCACCGTCAAGGTGCGCTACGCCAACAGCATCGAGATGGCGGCCCAGCTGCTCGAGGAGGGCGACCGCACTCCCGCGCAGGTCTTCCTCTCGCAGGAGGCCGGCGCTCTCGGTGCGCTGCGCGACGCGGGGCTCCTCGTCCCGCTGCCGGGCGATCTCACCGGCGCCGTCGACGCCCACTACAGCGCCGCCGACGACTCCTGGGTGGCGCTGACCGGGCGTGCCCGCGTGCTCATCTACGATTCGGAGAACCTCGCCGAAGACCAGGTTCCCGCCGATGTGCACGAGCTGACAGGACCCGAGTGGAGCGGACGCGTCGGATTCGCGCCGACCAACGCCTCCTTCCAGTCCTTCCTCACCGCGATGCGCGTGCTGGAGGGCGAGGACGTCGCCGAGGAATGGCTGAACGGTCTGATCGCCAACGACGCCGAGATCTTCCCGGGCAACGGTCCGATCCTCGAGGCCGTCAACACCGGCGCGCTCGACATCGGCCTCCTCAACCACTACTACTGGGTGATCGCCGCCGCAGAGGCAGGCGGCCCCGACGCGATGCGCGCCCAGCTGAAGTTCGGCGAACCGGGCTCGGTGAGCGCCCTCGTCAACGTCACCGGCGCCGGCATCCTCACCGGCTCCGCGGGCTCGGCCGAAGCCCTCGAGTTCGTGAAGTTCCTCGTCTCCGAGCAGGCGCAGACGTTCTTCGTCGAGGAGACCGGCGAGTACGCGCTCATCCCGGGTGCGCCCTCGCCGGCGAACGTCCCGACGCTGGACGAACTGCAGGGCCCGGACATCGACTTCTCCGATCTCGCGGATCTGGAGGGCACGGTCGCGCTGCTGCAGAAGGTCGGTCTGATCTGACCCGGCCGCACCGCACAGGGCAGGGGAGGGGCGCGCGTGGGCGACCTCCCCTGCTTCTGCTGTGCGCGGGCGTCGTCAGTGCGGCAGTGGCCGCGCTCCCCGTCGTCTACCTCATCGTCCGGCTCTCCGGATCGGGCAGCGCCGACGTGCTGGCGGCGCTCCTGCGGGAGCGGACGCTCACCCTCGCGCTGACCTCTCTCGCCCTTTCGCTCAGCGTCGCTGCAGGCAGCCTGCTGCTGGGCATCCCGATGGCCTGGGCGCTGGCCCGGGTGCGTCTGCCCGCTTCCGGGCTCTGGCGCGTGCTCGCCGCCCTTCCCTTGGCGGTCCCCTCCTACGTCGCCGCCTTCGCCTGGGTCTCGACCTGGCCGGGGATCAGCGGGTTCTGGCCGCTCGTCGCGGTGATGACCCTGGCCTGCACGCCTTATGTCACCCTTCCCGTGGCGGCGGCGTTCCGGCTGGCCGATCGGAGAGGCGTGGACGTCGCGCGCACTCTCGGGAGGCATCCCCTCGCCGCCTTCCGCGCCGCGACCCTGCCGCAGATCATGCCTGCGGCGCTCGCCGGTGCACTCCTGGCCGCGCTCTACACGCTGTCGGACTTCGGCTCGCCCTCGCTGCTGCGCGTGCAGACGCTGACCTGGGGCGTCTACGCCGCCTTCGAAGGCGGGCTCAACCGGACCCTCGCCGCGGCGACCGCGTCGGTTCTCGTCGCCCTCGCCCTCGCCCTGGTCGCTCTGGAGCGCGCCATGCGCGATCGTGCGCGGCGCGGCGCGGAGGCCGACGCCCGCATCGGGCGTTCGGTGCCGATCACCGCGGTCCCGGTGCGCGTCCTCGCCATCGCGGGCATGAGCTTCGTGGCCGCGTGGGGTCTGGGCCTTCCCGCCCTCGCGCTCCTTCGGCGCGGGTGGGAGAGCCGCAGGATCGGCGTAGACGTGGGGCGTCTGGCCGAGAGCACGGCGACGACCATCGGGCTGAGCCTGGGCGGGGCGCTGCTCGCGGTCGCCCTCGCCCTTCCCATCGCGGTGCTGGCGGCCCGGTATCGGACGAGGCTCGTCGCGGTGCTGGAGTCCCTCGCCTATCTCGGCAACGGCGTGCCCGGGCTCGTCGTCGGGCTCTCCCTGGTGTTCTTCACCCTGAACGCGATCCCCGCGCTCTATCAGACCGCCCTCGCGCTGTGTCTGGCCTACGCCGTGATCTTCCTCCCGAAGGCGATCGGTTCGGCGCGCTCGGCGATCAGCCAGGTGCCGCGTTCGCTGGAGGAGGTCTCCCGCTCCCTCGGACGCGGGTCCTTCACGACATGGGTCACCGTCACCGCGCGGCTCTCCGTGCCTGGAATAGCCGCAGGGGGCCTGCTGGTCGCGGTGACGGCGATGAAAGAGCTTCCCGCGACGCTCATGCTGCTGCCGATCGGGGCGAACACGCTGGCCACGGAGCTCTGGCGTCACACCTCGGTGACCGCCTATGCGGCGGCGGCGCCCTACGCGATCGCGCTCGTGCTGGTCGCGAGCATTCCCGCCTACCTCCTTTCCCGAGCGGAGAACGATGAAACTCGACATTGATCGGCTCAGCGCGTGGCACACCTCCCGCGGGCACCGCGAGCAGGTGCTCGACGCGGTGTCTCTCGATGTGCCCGCAGGCGAGCTGCTCGCGGTGCTCGGGCCGAGCGGCAGCGGCAAGACCACGCTGCTGCGGGTCATCGCGGGACTCCACCGGGATGCGGAGGGGGCGATCGCGCTCGGCGGCAGGAGCCTGGGAGGAGTCGCTCCCGAGCGCCGCGGCGTGGGGCTTGTCCCGCAGGACGGCGCGCTCTTCCCGCACCTGACCGTCACCGAGAACATCGACTTCGGCCTTCCTCGGGCAGAGCGTCGTGGTCGCCGGGTCGCCGAGATGCTCGATCTGCTCGGCCTCACCCCCTTCGCCTCGCGGATGCCGCACCAGCTCTCCGGCGGTCAGGCCCAGCGCGTCGCGGTGGCTCGGGCGCTGGCGCCGGCCCCGGCGCTCATCCTCCTCGACGAGCCCTTCTCGGCGCTGGACGCCGCTCTGCGCGGCGAGGTGCGAGGCGCCGTGCGCGCCGCGCTCGCCGAGACCGGCACGACGGCGCTCCTGGTCACCCACGATCAGGGCGAGGCCCTGTCCACCGCCTCGCAGCTGACGGTGCTCGCGGACGGGCGGGTGCGGCAGTCGGGCACCCCGGAGCAGGTCTACGCAGAACCCGCGGACCTGTGGACGGGGAAGTTCCTCGGAGAGGCGAACGTCTTCGCCTCGGCGAGCGACGGCACGATGGCGACGACGCCCCTCGGGCGGGTGGCGCATGCGCCCGTGCCCGCCGGCGCCGTCGACGTGCTCATCCGCCCCGAGCAGCTCCGGATCGATGCGGCAGGCGAGGCGCGGGCGTCGGTGCGGGCGATCCGCTTCTTCGGGCACGACGCGCTCATCGAGCTGGCGCTCGACACCGGAGGGCAGGTGCTCGTCCGCATCGGGGAGGGGCCCGTGCCGCACGCGGGGGAGCGCGTCGGTGTGCGCGTCTCAGGGGTGGTGCGCGCATACTCCCGCGGTCGCTGAACTCCTAGCCTGAGCGCCGCGAGCCGGTCGGGTCGCTGCGGCGGCCCTCGCGAGAGGCCAGCGTCGGGTCGGCGAACAGCCAGGCGGGCCGGGGCTCGATGAGCGGCCGGAACACGGTGCGCACGGGCTTCGACGCCAGTGCCAGGGTGATGAGCACGGAGACGACGATCATCGCCGGCAGCCACAGCCAGGTCGGATCGAGGTGGCGCAGCATCCCGGACTCGCGCAGCGGATACAGCACGAACGAGTGCAGCAGGTAGACGTACATCGTGTATTGGCCGAGGGTCGTCCACCACTGCTTGCGACGGGGGATGAGGATGAAGAACGCCAGAGACAGCAGGAGCGCGACGAGGATCTGCAGCATCCGGATGCCGCCCGCCCACCACTCGAAGGCACCCACCGCCTCGTAGGACTGGGCGTAGAAGAACCAGCGGACCAGGTCGACGTCCTGCCAGGTCTCCACCCAGAACCACATCGCCCAGCCGGTCACCCCGAAGAGGAGGACCGCGAGGCCGCGCAGCCACCAGGGCCGCCGGTCCATCAGGCGGAGGCGCTCGACGATGTCGTGCTCGCGCAGCCACCAGCCGAGGGTGAAGAAGGGGAGGAGGCCGATGGTGCGCGCCAGCGAGAACGTCTGGTCGACATTGGTGAGGTAGCCGACGGCGACCGAGGCGAGGACGGTCCACAGCAGGGGCCAGCGCAGGAGCGCCAGATAGGGGAGGATCAGGCGGAAGATGCCGAGTGCGAGGAGGAACCACAGCGTCCATGAGGGCTTCGTGAGGTTCGGATCGGCCTGGCCCTCGACGAGGAAGCGCGTCAGCGTCCACAGCATCTCGAAGATGACGTAGGGGAGGATGATGTCGGTGATGATCCTCGCCATCTGGCGCTTGGTGAGTGCGCCCGCCTTGGAGAAGTAGCCGGAGATCAGGGCGAAGGCCGGCATGTGGAAGGCGTACATCAGCAGGTACAGCGCCATGCTGACATCGGAGTCGAGTGTGAGGCGCTGGATGGCGTGGCCGGTGACCACGAGCGTGATGCAGGCGAAGCGGGCGTTGTCCCAGAAGGGGATGCGTCGCGTGGCCCGCCGCATCGGCCCGCTGACGGGGTGCGTAGGGGATCCCGATGCAGTGCTCATCCTTCGAGCCTATGTCGCGGGGAATAAAGTTGGCTGGGTGCCCGTTGGCTAAGATGTATGCGATCGCATATAAAAAGAGGATGCCATCCCATCCCGGATCGGAGAAGACCATGACCGAGAACACCCCCTCGGCCGGCATGCAGTTCGGACTCTTCAGCGTCAGCGACATCACGCAGAACCCGGTCACCGGCGAGACGCCCAGTGAAGCGGAGAAGATCCGCGACGCGGTGACGATCGCCAAGCACGCCGAGGAGGTCGGGCTGGACGTCTTCGCCATCGGCGAGCACCACAACCCGCCGTTCTGGTCCTCGTCTCCCACCACGCTCCTCGCCGCCATCGCCGCGCAGACGCAGCGCCTCATCGTCTCCACCGCGACGACGCTCATCACGACGAACGACCCGGTGAAGATCGCAGAGGACTACGCGATGCTCCAGCACCTCGCCGGAGGCCGCATGGACCTCATGATGGGTCGCGGCAACACCGGCCCGGTCTACCCCTGGTTCGGGCAGGACATCCGCCAGGGCCTGCCGCTGGCGATCGAGAACTACGCGCTGCTGCACAAGC
>CAYOTY010000094.1:0-11101 GCA_964406995.1 uncultured Microbacterium sp. | reverse complement strand
CGCCCGAACCTGTTCGTCAACACCCCCGACATCCACACCGAGTACCTGCAGTTCGGGGGGCGCGCCGCGTACCGGATCCGGGCCGCGATCGCGGCGACGGCGGCCCCCACCTACGGCGTCTACGCCGGCTACGAGCTGTTCGAGAACATCGCCCGCCCCGGCTCCGAGGAGAACATCGACAACGAGAAGTACGAGTACAAGCTGCGCGACTTCGCCGCCGCCGAGGCGAGCGGCGATTCGCTGGCACCCTATCTGCGCACACTCAACGAGATCCGCCGCGCGCATCCGGCGCTGGGGCAGCTGCGCAACCTCTCCGTGCACTGGAGCGACGACGAGGCGATCCTCGTCTACTCGAAGCACCTGGACGCCGCCTTCACAGGCACCGGAAGCAGCGACACGATCATCGTCGTCGCCAACGTCGACCCGCACTCCGTCCGCGAGACGACCGTGCACCTGGACACGCGCATCTGGGGCGTGGAGCCCGGTGACTCCTACGAGGTGGAAGACCTGGTGACCGGGGCCGTCTGGCCCTGGACGGACCACAACTACGTGCGGCTCGACGCCTTCACCGAGCCGGTGCACATCCTGCGGGTCAAGGAGGCATCATGAGCGTGCACAGTCCTAAAACACGACGCCCTGACGACGGCGAATGGGCGGCCGTCGCCTCAGGAGCGCACCACGATCCGCACGCGTTCCTGGGCGCGCATCCGGAATCGGATGCCGCGGGCCGCACGATCACGACGATCCGCGCCCGCCGGCCGCTGGCGAGCTCGGTCACCGCCGCCTTCGCGGACGGCACACGCCTCCCGCTCGTGCATCTCGCCGAGGGCATCTGGCAGGCCGTCCACCCGGGGCCTCCGAAGGTGTACCGCATCACCGCGACCTACGACGAGGACACGGAATGGACCGCGGGCGATCCGTACCGGCACGAGCCGACGATCGGCGAACTGGATCTGCATCTCATCTCCGAAGGACGCCACGAGCAGCTCTGGCGGGTGCTCGGCGCCCACCCGCGCACGATCGATCACGAGACGGGCGCATCCTTCGCGGTATGGGCTCCCCACGCCCGCGCCGTGCGCGTCGTCGGGGACCACAACGGATGGAACGGCGAGGGTCACGCGATGCGCTCGATGGGCGCCAGCGGGATCTGGGAGCTGTTCATCCCCGGTGTCGGGCCGGGAACGCGCTACAAGTACGAGATCCTCACCCGTGACGGCCGCTGGATCCTCAAGGCCGACCCCATGGCCCAGGCGGCGCAGACCCCGCCGGAGACGGCCTCCGTCGTCACCCGCTCCGAGTACGTCTGGGGCGACGGCGGCTGGATGACCAAGCGCGCCGCCACCCGCGCCCATGCCCAGCCCATGTCGGTCTATGAGCTGCACCTGGGCTCCTGGCGCACCGGTCTCGGCTACCGTGAGATCGCCGATCCGCTCATCGCCCACGTCACCGCCACCGGCTTCACGCATGTGGAGTTCATGCCGGTCGCCGAGCATCCCTTCGGCGGCTCCTGGGGCTACCAGGTCAGCGGCTACTACGCGCCCACCAGCCGCTTCGGCAGCCCCGACGATCTGCGCTACCTGGTCGATCGCCTCCATCAGGCGGGGATCGGCGTGATCCTGGACTGGGTCCCCGGGCACTTCCCCAAGGACGACTTCGCTCTGGCGCGGTTCGACGGCGAACCCGTCTACGAGCATCCCGATCCTCGGCGCGGCGAGCACCGCGACTGGGGCACGCTCATCTTCGACTACGGACGCCCGGAGGTGCGCAGCTTCCTGGTGGCCAACGCCCTGTACTGGCTGGAGGAGTTCCACATCGACGGGCTGCGCGTGGACGCCGTCGCCTCGATGCTCTATCTCGACTACTCGCGCGAGCCGGGCGAATGGGAGCCGAACATCCACGGCGGTCGCGAAAACCTCGAGGCGATCCGGTTCCTGCAGGAGGTCAATGCCACCGTGTACCGGGAGCACCCCGGCGCGACCATGATCGCCGAGGAGTCCACCAGCTTCCCCGGGGTCACCGAGCGCACCGATCACGCCGGACTCGGCTTCGGGTTCAAATGGAACATGGGGTGGATGAACGACTCGCTCACCTACATCCACCGAGACCCCGTCCATCGCGGCCACCACGAGGGAGAGATCACCTTCTCCTTCGTCTACGCCTTCAGCGAGAACTACGTGCTGCCGATCAGCCACGACGAGGTCGTTCACGGCAAGGGCAGTCTCCTCTCGAAGATGCCCGGCGACCACGACCGCAAGCTCGCCAACGCCCGCGCCTATCTCGGCTTCATGTGGGGTCACCCGGGCAAGAAGCTGCTGTTCATGGGGCAGGAGTTCGGCCAGCTCGCCGAATGGGCGGAGTCCCGCGAGCTCGACTGGTACCTGCGCGATCAGCCCAGCCACGCGCAGCTCGAGCGCCTCGTGGGCGATCTGAACCGCATCTACCGCGGGCAGGCGCCGTTGTGGGAGCGCGACGACGACAGCACCTCGCTCAGCCGCATCGGCGGCCCCCATCACGATCCGAACGTGGTCGCGTTCGTGCGGCGCGATGCCCATGGCGGCACCGTCCTGGTGGTCTCGCACTTCGCCGACACCGTCCGCAGCGGTGTCGAGCTGGATCTTCCCCTGCCCGGGGTCTGGGAGGAGATCCTCAACACGGATGCCGCCGACTACGGCGGCCACGGCGTCGGCAACCACGGCATCGTCGTGGCAGCCGACAGCGGCGGTCACCACCACCGGGCGATGCTCACCCTGCCGGCGCTGACGACGCTCTGGCTGCGCCATCAGCCGCAGGCGCACATCCCCTCGCCGACACGCGGCTGAAGGGCTCGCGTCAGAAGAGCAGGGAGGCCAGGCGCGTGCGGGCCGCGGTCACGCGCGGGTCGCTGTCGCCCACGAGACCGAAGAGCTCGACGAGCCGCTCGCGCACGGGTGCACGCTCATCTGCCGGCAGCGCCGCGAACAGGTCGAGCAGACGCCCGAAGGCGTCGTCCACGTGCCCGCCGCTGATGTCCAGATCGGCGACGAGGAACTGTGCGTCCAGGTCGTGCGGCCTCTCCGCCGCGGCGGCACGCGCCGCCTGCAGGTCGGCCCCCTGCACACGCAGCAGCAGCTTCACCTGACCGAGGCCGGCGCGCGCCTCCTCATCACGGGGGTTCTCCGCCAGCGCCTTCTCATAGGCCGTCACGGCGGCGGCGAAGTCGCCCACCTCGATCGCGGCGTACGCCTCCGCATGCAGTGGCGGCAGCGGTGCCTCCTGAGGGGTCTCCGCGGCATCGGCTTCGCCGGTCGGGATCGTCCCGGTGACGCCGTGCTGCGCGGCCAGCTCCAGGAGTTTCGCGAAGACCTGACGCACCTGCTCCTCCGGCACCGCGCCGGTGAACATCGGCACCGGCTGACCGGCGACGAGCGCGATCACCATCGGGATCGACTGCGCGTTGAAGGCCTGCTGGAGCTGCGGATTCGCATCGACATCGACCTTGGCGAGCACGACGCGGCCGCCCAGCTCCCGGACGACCTTCTCCAGCACGGGGCTGAGCTGCTTGCACGGCCCGCACCACTCGGCCCACAGGTCCACCACCACCGGGACCTGCCGGGAGAGCTCCAGGTACTGACCGAACGTCGCGTCCGTGACGTCGACCACCAGATCGGATGCCTCACCCGCGGGAGCAGGATCGCTCGCCGCCGGGCGGTTGCGCAGTGTCGAAAGGTCGACCGCGCCCCGAAGCGCGGCCGGAGAGATGTCATTCATTGGATCACCGTTGCCGAGAGAATCGCCTGATGCGCCGCCAGGAGGCGCACCGGCTCGTTCGAACCCTGACTTGGCACCGCGAAGAACAGCTGCAGGCTGTACCGCGTGTCCACGCCCTTCGCCGATTCTGACACACCCGTCAGCGTTCTCGCGATGACGTTGTTCTCGCCGATCCTGATCACCGCGTCAGGAGTGGTCGGGGTGACCTGCTCCGTGTCGAGGAGATCCACTGCCACGATGGCGCCGCTGTCGAAAGTGCCCAGCGCCACGGGGTCGTTCCCCGTGGGCCTGGTCGAGAAGGCGGTCTGCGAGGTGCTCGCGGCGTTGGCATCGGCCAGGCCCTGCACCACGGTCTGACGGCTCTCCTGCACACTGCTCGCCAGTGCCAGCGCCGCCTCGTCGAACAGGCCGTAGTACTCGCTCTCCTCGCCCTTGTCCACGACGTCGCCGAACGCGACGGAGACCTGCTCCGGAGAGATCGACAGGAAGGGCGTCGCCGGAGGGATCAGCTGGGTTCCCAGCCAGGCCGGCGCGAGCTCGGGGACCTTGGCCGCCGCCTGGGTGTCGGCGAGGTAGCTGATCTTGTAGGCGTCCCAGGGGGTCTCCTGCACCATCACGAGCACGACCGGCGGCGCGGGGGCCTCCGCGCCCTCCTCGGCGGCGTCCTCGGAGACGATGAGCACGGTGCGCGGCCAGCCCTCGGAGGCCTGCGGCAGCAGGATCTCGATCTTGCCGGTCGGAATCGGCGACGGCGCAGGGTGATCCTCGATCGATTCGCGCAGCGTGTAGTTCGTCGTGCGCTCCGCCAGCGGCATCCCCGTCATGCGCGAGCCGAGAAGCTCGGCGTCGCGGGCCTCGTCGGCCTCCGCGACGCTCGCCGCGAGCTTCTGCAGGATGCGCACGGCCTGCGCCTCGGTGACGGCGGGGGCCTGCTGGTTCTCCGGAGCGATCACCGTCGGGCTCGGGCTGGGGCTGGGCGTGTCCGTCGCGGTGAGCCGCGGCCAGGAATCCGCCGAGCACCCCGCGAGAAGGACCGTCGCCATGCCGAGTGCGGGGAGGGCGATCCGGAGTCGACGCCGGCGGGTGGCCGGTGTCTCCGGCTTCTTGCCGTCGGTGAGAGCCGCACGCTCCTCGGCGCGGACGAGCTCCATGTCGATCGGCTCCGTGGGCGGCAGGGGGCCGGGGCCCTTGCGTCTGGGCCCGCGCCCGCGCCGCTGGAAGCGGATCGCCAGCACGTACAGCACGACGCCGACCGCCATCAGCAGGCCGCCGGCGACTAGGAGCGGCCCCGCCCAGGGCGTGGAGTTGTCCAGCGGCCAGGACACGACGATGTCGGTGGGCGCGTCCTCGACGCCGTCGCGCGCGATCAGCACGCTCATGCCCTCGGGAAGCTGCATGTCGGCGATCAGCAAGTCCTCGTTGGTGAACTCGTCGAGCCACAGATCCGAGCCGGCCGGATCACGACCGGGCCTGCCCGGCTGCGGCGCCTCCTCGGCGGCATCCGCCTCGGCCTCCTCTGCCACGGTACCCTCGGCGGTGCTCTCCTCGGAGTCCTCCGTCTCGGTCTCCTCCTCGGGCGCGAGCGCCGGCGCGACCGCGGAGATGACGATCTCGCCGTCCTCCTCGACCGTGATCGCGTTGTAGGCGGCATCGGCCAGCCAGGCCTGCAGATCGTGGGTGCGGCCGTAGGCGGCGAAGATCTCATGCTCGCCACGCACGAGCAGGGTCTGCGCACCCGCCTGCGTGCGCAGCACGGCGCCGTCGATCAGGGTGTAGGCCGCCGGCTCCTCCACGGTGAGAGGCGTCTGCTGGGTCTTGGGGCCGAGAAAGACGGTGCGCTGGGCGATGCCCGCACCGATCAAGAGCGTGGCGAGCACGAAGGCCAGCACGGCCCAGACAAAACGCACGAATCAACTCCTCCGCGATCGCGGCGACGCGCCGCAGACCTTGGTCCGACGTTCCAGACTAGCGAATCGTCCTGTGTGTTGCCCGGACGAGGCAGATTCGGCCCTCGCGCCGTGGTGTCCACGGCGCGAACGCCCCCGGCTCGCTACGCTGGGGTCAGCAACCGACGAGGAGCGTGATGAAGCTACACAACCCCTTCCGCACCGCCCTCGTGGCCACGCTCGGCGTCGGGGTCGGCATCCTGATCATCACCGGGGTCCAGAACCTGTCCACGGTGATCCTGTACCTCGGCACCGCGCTGTTCCTCAGCCTCGGTCTCGACCCCGCCGTGCGCTGGCTGGAGCGCCGGAGGCTGCCGCGCTGGGCTGCGGTTCTGATCACCATCATCGCGCTCCTGCTGGTGTTCGCCGGGCTCGTCGCGATCGTGCTCCCGCTGATCATCAGCCAGGTCACCCAGCTCGTGGAGCAGATCACGCGCTTCGTCACCCGTCCGACCTGGGTGACCGAGGTGCAGGAGCGGCTCGGCGAGCTCTTCCCGAGCCTGGATGCCGAGAGGGTCGTCCTCGAGGCGCAGGACTGGCTGCTCGCCAACCTCGGTGCGATCACCGGCGGCGTGATCAGCGCGGGCATCTCCGTGGCGACGGGCCTGTTCGGCGCCTTCATCGTGCTGATCCTGACGATCTACCTCACCGCGTCCACGCCCTCGCTCAAGCGAGCCGTATTCGCCATGGTCCCCGCATCGCGGCGGGAGCGGTTCATCGACATCGCCGACCAGATCACCGACTCCGTGGGCTATTACGTGCTCGGGCAGCTCAGTCTCGGCGTCATCAACGGCGTCCTCAGCGCGATCTACCTCTCGATCATCAAGGCGCCGTTCCCGATCGTCCTCGCCGTCGTCGCGTTCTTCTTCTCGCTGATCCCGCTCGTGGGAACCCTCACCGGCTCCACCCTGATCGTGCTGATCTGCCTGATCCCGGGCCTTGCCTCGCCCGGAACCGCGATCGCCGCCGCGATCTACTACCTGATCTATATGCAGATCGAGGCATACTTCATCTCACCGCGGATCATGAGCCGCGCCGTCTCCGTCCCCGGGGCCGTCGTCGTCGTGGCGGCGCTCTCGGGAGGCGCCCTGCTGGGCCTTCTCGGGGCGCTCATCGCCATCCCCGTCGCGGCCAGCATCCTGATCATCTACCGTCAGGTGCTCATCCCTCGGCAGAACGAGCGCTGAGGGCGCTCAGAGCCGGCCGGTCCACGAGGTCGGCAGCGGCAGCGCCTCGGGATGGGTCGCGCCCACGATCTCTGTGAGCACCCGGCGCGTCTGGCTCTCCCCTACCCACAGGTGTCTGCCCGCCTCGACCGCGATCAGCTGAGCCTGCGGGACGACCGAGAAGCGCTCGGCGGCCTCGGCCGGCGGCAGGAAGTCGTCGTGCTCGGGGATCAGTGCGATCATCCGGCGTGTTTCGCCCGCCCACGCCACCAGCTCCTCCTGCGTCGTCCGGCGCAGCGGCGGGGAGAGCAGAATGACGCCCTCGATGTCGTGCTCTCGCCCGTACTTCAGGGCGAGCTCGGTGCCGAAGGACCAGCCCACCAGCCAGGGTCGCGGCAGGCCGCGCTCTCCCACCAGCGCCATCGCGGCCTCGACGTCGCAGCGCTCGGCGACGCCGTCGTCGAAGGTCCCCTCGCTCGTGCCACGCGGCGAGCTCGTCCCTCGCGTGTTGAAGCGCAGCACGGCGAGATCGGCCAGCGCGGGCAGCCGGGCGGCGGCCTTGCGGTGGATGTGCGAGTCCATGGACCCGCCCGCCGTGGGCAGCGGGTGCAGCGTCACCAATGTCGCGACAGGGGCGGATGCCTCGGGCATCGCCAGCTCGCCGATGAGCCTCAGTCCGTCCGCCGTGCGCAGCGCGACGTCCTCACGCCGTGCGGGGAGCAGGAGCGGTCCGCGGATCTCCGCGGTCATCCGATGCGCCAGCAGTGCGAATGCCAGTGCCGGCGATCGGCCAGAGCGGCCTCATCGCCGAGGATGTCGTCGGCGCGCCACGCGACGAGATGGGCGACCCCGGAGGAGATCGCCTGACCGCACCCGGGGCAGAGATACTCCTTCTGCGCCTGGGCACCCGAGACCGGCTGGACCGTCCACTCCTGTCCGCGGCGGATCTCCGTGCGCTTCCAGCCTGCGAGCATGCGCTCGAAGGAGTCGGTGCTGCGGGAGGGTTCGGTGCGGCGGCGGCGTGAGCGAGGCATGGCGGAGCGGGAGGGGTGTCACCACCAGTGGTTGCGGACCCAGAACTGATAGGCCTTCTCCCAGCTGCCGTAGCGCCCCTTCGCATAGCCGTCGGCCCAGCGCAGGTTGTCGACGGGGTTGTAGCCGTTGCCGGGCACCTTGGAGCACGGAAGCGCCTGCACGAGACCACAGGCCCCGGAGCGCTTGTTCGTCGCATTCGGGTTCCAGCCGCTCTCGCGACGCACGATGTAGTCGACGTAGGAGCGGTCGGCCTCGGCGATGCCCGCCTGCGCCATCCACTCGGCGGGGGCTCCGCCGCCGGAGTAGCGCGGAAGACCCGGGGCAGAGCCGCCACCGGCCGAGGCCGGCTTGGGAGTCGGCTTCGGCTTCGGCTTGACGTACACCGTGAAGGCGCCGCGCTCGGCGGCGGCGAAGACGCCACCGGTCGAGGCGTCGACGGTGAGACTCTGCGCATCGGCCAGAGCCAGGCTGTAGGAGCCCTGGGCGGGCTCGATCACCGTCGCCACGGGCCCGGCCAGCGCGACCCCGGTCGGAGCGAGCACCGCCGTGGTCAGCCCGACGGCGCCCAGCACCGCCAGTGTGCTCTTCAGCGTGCGCCGGCGAGACTGTCGCGCCGTCTGAGACGGCGCTGCGGGAGGTACGACGATCGCCGGGAGCTCTGAGACTCCCGCGGGTGTGACCTCTTGACCTATCGACACAGTGCACACAGTCTACCCGGGCTCCCTGAGACTCGCATGAATGCGGTCAGCGGACCGCCAGCACGATCTCGACGACGGCATCGAGCAGCGCATCGACCTGCTCTTCCCGGTACCCGCGCCGCTGCATCCGGAACGCCGCGGATCTCAGCTGCTCCACGGTCAGCGCCTCGCCATCGCGAAGGTAGCGGGCGATGCGATCGGTCACGAAGTCCACCTCGTCGACGCGGTAGCCATAGGTGAGCCTTCCCGTGCGGGCGAAGCGGTGCTTGCGGTCCCTGCTGACGTGGTCGAGCACCTCCTGCGCCTTCACGCGTGCCTCGGCGATCCATTCCTCCGCACCGCGCGCGGCGATCTCACGCCGACGCTCGCGCTCGGCGAACGCGTCTTCCAGGCGGGCAAGGGCACGGTCCACGGCGGTGATCTCGTATCCCCCCTTCGCGAGCGGGAAGGAGGCCTCGCGGATCTCCGTCGCCGTGAGCGCTCCGTCGTCGTTCTCGAAGCTCGCGCGCGCCCCGGCGAGGAAGGTGTCGACCGCGACCTGGTGATATCCGCGGGCGCGCCCCTTCGAGAGCGGGAACGACGGCGCGGTCGTCTGCGCAGGACTGTCAGCGCTCATGCGAGGGTCACCCCCGGTTGCAGCAGGAAGTACAAGGCCAGTGCGGCCGGCGCAGAGGGGAGGATGCTGTCGAGGCGATCGAGCACCCCGCCGTGCCCGGGCACCCAGGAGCTCATGTCCTTGATCCCGAGATCGCGCTTGAGCATCGACTCCGCGAGATCGCCGAGAGTGGCCGTGAGGAGCAGCACCACTCCGAGGATGAGCCCCTTCCACCAGGGCAGGTCCAGCATGAAGAGGGCGATCAGCACCGCTGCGGCGCCGGAGACGACCACGGCGCCGGCAAAGCCCTCCCAGGTCTTTTTCGGGCTGATCCGCGGAGCCATCGGATGCTTGCCGAACGTCAGGCCCGAGGCGTAGGCGCCGGTGTCGGCGGCGACCACGACGATCACGAAGCCCAGCACCCACCACTGGCCACCGTCCTGCTTGAGCAGAAGCACGGCCATGCTCGCGAGGAACGGCACGTAGATCTGGATCAGCCCGCCGCTGAGGACATCGGCGAGCACATCGCCGTAGGTGCGCCCATCGGCGACGATCATCTGCGCCAGCATCCGCCACACTGCCACGAAGGCCACGGCGACGAAGAGCGACACCCAGAACAGCCAGAGCTGCGCGAACGCCGCGGTCGCCACCAGCAGCGCCGCACCGATCAGCTGGGGGGCGTAGTCGATCTTGCGTCCGCCCGCACGCAGCGCCCGGCTGAGCTCGTACGTCGACAGCAGCGCGCAGAAGGCGACGATCGGGACGAACAGCCACTTGACGAACACGAGCGAGGCGACCAGCACGGCGCCCAGTGCGAGTCCGATGGCGATCGCGACGATCAGGTCTCGGCCGGTACGCTGCTTGATGCGCTCATTGGCCTCTTCGAACTGATCGCGTGCGTGCGAGACGTGGCTTTCGAGCTCGTCGCGCAGCTCGTGTCCACGACGACGCAGCTGACTTCGCAGTTCAGCGGATTCGTCGGCGTCGGCATCGCCGTCATGCGGGTGTGGCACGTCAGACCTCGAGAAGCTCGGCCTCTTTGCGCTTGAGCGCCTCATCGACCTGATCGACATGCTGGCGGGTGATCGCGTCGAGCTCCTTCTCGCCGCGGGCGACCTCGTCCTCGCCGACCTCGGCCTTGAGCGCATCGAGCTGATCCTTGGACTTGCGACGGAGGCCGCGCAGCTGCACCTTCGCGTCCTCGCCCTTGGAGCGCACGAGCTTGACGTACTCCTTGCGTCGCTCCTCCGTCAGCTCGGGCATCGTCACGCGCACGACGTTGCCGTCGTTCGTCGGGTTCGCGCCGAGGTTCGGCATGTCCCGGACGGCCTGCTCGATCGCCTTCAGCGCCGACTTGTCGTAGGGCGTGATGATCAGCAGGCGCGCCTCGGGGTTGGCCAGGGAGGCGAGCTGGGCGAGGGGCGTGGGCGAGCCGTAGTAGTCGACCATGAGCTTCTGGAAGAGCTGCGGGTTGGCGCGGCCCGTGCGCACCGTCGCGAAATCTTCCTTCGCGGCTTCGACCGCCCGGGCCATGCGGGTGGTGGTTTCAGCGAGGACATCCGCGATCACGGCGACTCCAATCGTCAGTGGTTGGTCAATTCTATCGGGGCGGTGGCCCTCAACGAGGGCGCGGCGCGTGTCTCAGGCGGAGACGAGCGTGCCGATGTGCTCGCCCAGCAGGGCCTTGGTGATGTTGCCCGCGGGCTCCATGCCGAACACGCGCATGTCCATGGCGTTGTCCATGCAGAGACTGAACGCGGTCGAGTCGACCACCTTCAGTCCCCGCTGCAGGGCATCGCGATAGGTGACGGTGTCGAAGCGGGTCGCAGTCGCATCCGTTCGGGGATCGGCCGAGTAGACGCCGTCACCTATCGCGATGCCCTGCAGCGGGGACTGAAGGTGGTCGACTCGACC
>CAYOTY010000093.1:4131-11121 GCA_964406995.1 uncultured Microbacterium sp. | reverse complement strand
AGGAACCGGATCACCTGCCTGGGGACCGCGCCCTTCTCCTCGCCACGCCCCTGGCCGCCGCCGTAGGTGGGGGTCACGAGCACGAAGGGCTCATCGACGACCAGTTCCGGATCGCCTCGATGTAACGGGATGCGGGAGGCTCTGAGGCCGAGCTTCTCCACGAAGCGCGCCGTGTTGCCCGACACGCTGGAGAAATACACGAGCAGCGGCGCCCGAGTGAGCGTCTGCATAGCGCACCCCCTTGGTTCCTGAGCCTGTCGAAGGACGGTTCCTGAGCCCGCCTGCGGGTCAGGCCAGACGCGACGCGAGCTCGTCGATCTTGTCGGGACGGAAGCCCGACCAGTGGTCCTCGTCGGTGACGACGACCGGCGCCTGCATGTAGCCGAGCGCCTTGACCTGCTCGAGTGCCGAAGCGTCTTCGGAGAGGTCGTGAATCTCGTAGTCGATGCCCTTCGCATCCAGTGCGCGGTAGGTCGCATTGCACTGCACGCAGCTGGGCTTGGTGTACACCGTGATAGCCATAGCTTCCCCTCAGATCCTTGATTCCCGCGGCAGACCCCCGCCGGGATCTCAATACTACATATAGGGACCGACATTAGGTGGCACCACAAGGGCTAGTAGTTACATCCGTGTAGTTTTCCACCGCTCTCCCCTGTTACAACACAGGTTCTCCACCGTTTCTTCCACAGGCGAGCCTCCCTCCGGAAGGCCCGCGAAGCGCGCAATACCGCGGATCGCGCATACGCCGGGAAGATCCATCCACAGGCACGACCATAGGCGGGGGCTCGGACATTCGTTTTCCTGTGGAAACCGCCCTTCGGCGTGTCGCGGCGTGTCGCGCGAAGGACGGATGCCGAGGCCTCCTCGCGGCCGGTATCGTTGTCCGGTGGCAGGGTATCGGGAGCTCCTTCGCACGCCCGGAGTCGGGCGCATCATCGCCGCCCAGCTGGTGGCCAGATTCCCCAACGGGATGCTGAGCCTGGCGATCATCCTGCACGTCGAGCAGCAGACCGGCTCCTACGGTGCGGCGGGGGTCGTACTGGCCGCCACCTCGCTCGGCCAGGCGGTCGCCGGCCCAGTCACCAGCCGCTGGATGGGCGCCTGGGGAATGCGGCGAGTGCTCCTGCTCACCCTCAGCGTGTGCGTGATGGCCGTCCTCGGACTCACGCTGCTGCCGCTGAGCCTTCCCGGATACATGGCCTTCGGGCTCCTCGCCGGACTCTCGACGCCGCCCGTGCAGTCGGCGGTGCGCACGATCTATCCGAAACTGGTCCCCTCCAGCCAGCTCACTCCGCTGTTCTCGCTGGACGCATCCCTGCAGGAGATCATCTGGGTGCTCGCCCCGGTGGTCATCACCTTCGTCTCCACCCAGATCGGCACGGTGGAAGGACTGCTGCTGGTCGCGGCGATCCTCGCCGCCGGCGGCGCGTGGTTCATCGCCTCCCCCGAGCTCGGCCGGGTGCGCATCCCCCGCAGCCGCCGCAGCTTCGGGCGCGTGGTGCTGCGGCCGCCGATCGCACTGGCGACCGTCCTCGGCTTCCTCCTCATCGGCGCCTGCGCGGCGGTCGAGGTGGGCGTGGTGGCGACCTTCGGCCACGATGGGCTCGAGGCCGGCTTCGTGCTGGCGATCTTCGCGATCGGGAGCCTCGCCGGCGGCCTCAGCTTCGGGCATCTGCCGATCGGGCCCTGGGCGATGGCTCGGCGCCTCGCGATCGTCGCGGTGGGCCTTTCGCTGACGATGGTCTCGCTGAACATCTTCTGGCTCGGCGGCAACCTCTTCCTCGCCGGCATCGGCATCGCCCCCGCTCTGGCGGTGATGTTCGCGATCACGACCGCGAGCGTGAAGTTCTCCGACACCGCCGAGGCCTTCGGCTGGGCCGGCACCGGTCAGCTCATCGGAGCAGCGGCGGGCTCGGCGATCGCCGGCATCCTGATCGATCAGTCGGGTCCTCTCGGCGCCTACTTCGCAGCATCCGTCTTCGCGGTCGCCGGTGTGATCGTCGCCGCGGCCTTCGTGAAGGCCTTCCCCGACCTCCGCGGGCGCGACCCCAGTCCGCACCCCGACACCGAGCCGCTCACGATGCCGTAGGGAGATCGGTCGCCGCGATCAAAGAAACAGGCAGCGCCATGCGATGACGTGACCACTGCTCAGCGCACCACGGCCTGTGGACCCCTCGTGAGATACACGAGTCTGCGCGGAAAAGTAGGCTGGACGCATGCCCACGCCCCTCACGCTTCCCCGTCTCGCCTGGGGATCACCGGATTCCGCGCAGCGCGCCCTCCTCGTCCACGGACTCGGTTCCACCGGCGCCCTCATGTGGCGCCTGGGCACGGCCCTGGCCGATGCCGGCTGGCACGCCGTCGCGGTGGATCTCCGCGGCCACGGCGATGCCCCGCGCGCCCTCGACTACCGCGTGGAGGCCTTCGCGGCCGACCTCCTGCACACCCGCCCGCGCAAGAGGCGCGGCACCTGGGACGCCGTGATCGGGCACTCGCTGGGCGGAGCGGCCAGCACCGCGGCATCCGCCGCCGACCCCGCCTGGGCGAAGCGGCTCGTGCTGCTGGACCCTGCGATCGTGCTCACCGGCAAGGCCGCGAAGACCATCCGCCGCAGCCAGAGGCGCGCCTTCGCCGACAACCGCATCGAGCGCGTGCGCAAAGAGAACCCGAGCTGGCACCCGCAGGACCACGAGCTGAAGGTCGATGCCGTGCAGCGCACGAGCGCCTGGGCGGTCGACCAGGTCTGCGAGCAGAACCCGCACTGGGACGTGCGCGCCCAGGCCGCGCTCCTGCAGGTGCCGACGGCCGTCATCGCCTCCGACCCCAAGCTCAACAGCCTCTTCCACGGCCGGCTTGCCGAGGAGGTGCTCGCGAGCAACCCGCTCATCACGATGACGACGGTGGCAGGGTCGACGCACTCCCTGCACCGCGATCACCCGGAGGAGACCATCCGTCACCTTCTGGAGGCCCTGGGCTGAGCATCGCCGCGCCGTTGTGCAGGAGGACACGGCCGTTGTGCAGGAGCCAACGCCCTGAAACCGCCCAGATCCACCGCATCTTCCCCGATTTCGCACCGTTCGCTCCTGCACGACGGACCGACGCTCCTGCGCAACGGTCGCCGTAGGCTGGGCGCATGACCGCCTTCGACCCGGCCGCGTTCCTGCCCGACGACCTCCTCACCCGCATCCGCGAGCGCGCCCCGGTCCACGACCGGGAGAACACCTTCCCCGAGGAGGACCTCGCCGAGCTTCGGGAAGCGGGCTACCTGTCGATCCTCGTGCCGCAGGAGCGCGGAGGCGCAGGCCTCGGGCTCGCCGAGGCATCCGTGCTCCAGCAGCGTCTTGCGACCGCCTCGCCGGCGACGGCCCTCGCGATCAACATGCACCTGGTGTGGACGGGGGTCGCGAAGGTGTTCGGCGACCGCGACGTTCCGGGCCTGGAGCTCGTGCAGGACGGCGCGGCCGCCGGCGAGGTCTTCGCCTTCGGCATCAGCGAGGCGGGCAACGACCTGGTGCTCTTCGGCAGCGACACGGATGCCGCACCCGCCGAAGACGGCTCCTACTCCTTCACCGGCACGAAGATCTTCACCTCGCTCGCGCCGGTCTGGACGAAGCTGGGCCTGCACGGCCTGGACACCACCAGCCCCGACGCCCCGAAGCTCGTCTTCGCGTTCATCGACCGGACGGATGCCGTCGAGACCCTGGACGACTGGGACACCCTCGGCATGCGCGGCACCCAGTCGCGCACGACGAGACTGCACTCGGCGATGGCGCCGGCGGACCGGGTCGTCCGCCGCATCGACCCCGGCCCCGGCCCGGACCCGATCATCTTCGGCATCTTCAGCGTCTTCGAGATCCTGCTGGCCTCGGTGTACACCGGGATCGCGCGGCGCGCGCTCGACCTCGCCGTGGACGCCGCGCAGAAGCGCCGCTCGAAGAAGACCGGCCGCGCCTATGCGCAGGATCCCGACATCCGCTGGCGCCTCGCCTCGATGAGCCTGGCCTACGACGCGCTGCCCCCGCAGCTGGCGTCGATCGCCCGCGACGTCGACGAGCAGGCCGGCCACGGCGAGCGCTGGTTCACCCTGCTGTCGGGGGTGAAGCACCGCGCGGTGACGATGGCGAAGCAGGTGGTCGACGAGGCGATGCTCGTCGCCGGCGGCGGCTCGTACTTCTCGCGGGGCGAGCTCTCACGGCTGTGCCGCGACGTGCTGGCAGGGCTGTTCCACCCCTCCGACCCCGAGTCCGCGCACGCGGCGGCGGCCACCGCGCTGCTCGGGCCGCCCGCCGACTCCGAATGACGCCATATCCCCGGCCTGCGAGCCTTCCTCGCGGCGACGGGCTCGCCTAGGCTCGAAGCGAGCGCCGGACTCGATCTGCCCGCCGGGCATCTCCGGCGCAGAGGAGGCGATCATGAGAGCCGCACGCTACTACGACCGCAAGGACATCCGGATCGAGGACATCCCCGAGCCCGAGCTGACGCCGGGAACGGTGGA
The DNA here is from genome assembly GCA_964406995.1 of uncultured Microbacterium sp. Lineage (GTDB taxonomy): Bacteria > Actinomycetota > Actinomycetes > Actinomycetales > Microbacteriaceae > Microbacterium. The sequence continues at coordinate 6,626 of CAYOTY010000093.1, read as the reverse complement.
GCTCGAAGTGGGCTGGTGCGGGATCTGCGGCACCGATCTGCACGAATACCTCGAGGGACCGATCTTCATCCCGCCTGCAGGGCACCCGCATCCGATCTCCGGGGAGTCGGCCCCCGTGACCATCGGCCACGAGTTCTCCGGCACGGTCACCGCCCTCGGCGAGGGCGTCACCGATCTCACGGTCGGCGAGAACGTCGTCGTGGAGCCGTACATCATCCGCGACGATGTGGACACGAGCCCCGGGCAGAGCTATCACCTCTCCCCCGACATGAACTTCATCGGTCTGGGCGGCCGGGGCGGAGGCCTGGCCGAGAAGATCGTCGTGCAGCGCCGCTGGGTGCACCCGATCGGCGACATCCCGCTCGATCAGGCGGCGCTCATCGAGCCGCTGTCGGTCGGCCACCACGCCTTCGTGCGCTCGGAGGCGAAGGCCGGCCAGGTCGCGATCGTCGGCGGCGCGGGCCCGATCGGCCTGCTCACAGCGGCCGTGCTGAAGGCCGAAGGGCTCACCGTCTACATCTCGGAGCTCTCCGAGGCGCGCAAGGAGATGGCGCGCACGACCGGTGTCGCCGACGAGGTGTTCGATCCGCGCGAGGGCGATGTGGCCGAGCAGGTCCGCGAGCGCACCGGCGGTGCCGGCGCGGACGTCGCCTTCGAATGCTCCTCGGTGCCCGCGGTCCTGGACATGCTCATCGACGCCGTCCGGCCGGGAGGCGTCGTGGTCAACGTCTCCATCTGGGGCCACAAGCCGCCCGTGGACATGCCCCGCATCGTGCTGAAGGAGATCGACCTGCGCGGCACGATCGGCTACGCCGGCGACCATCCGGCCACGATCGCGCTCGTCCAGAGCGGCAAGCTCGATCTCACCCCGTTCATCACCGGACGGATCGGCCTCGACGAACTGGTCTCGGAGGGTTTCGACCAGCTGATCAACAACAACGAGCATCACGTGAAGATCATCGTGAACCCGCACGCCTGACCGCGGCGGGCGTCCCCCTACTTCCGGTCGAAGTCGAAAGCCTTGAGCAGTTCCTCGACCGCCTGCTCGCGCTCGGCGCCGCCGTGCTCGAACATGTGCGAGACGTGCGTGCGCAGGTGGTTCTCCAGCAGCAGGCGGTTGAGCGATTCGAGAGAGCGCTGGACGGCGCGGGACTGCGTGATGATGTCCATGCAGTACTCCTCGCCCTCGATCATGCGGGCGATGCCGCGCAGCTGACCCTCCAGGATGCTGGTGCGGTGCAGGGCGCGCTTCTTGATGTCTTCGATCACGCTCCGAGAGTACCCCCTCTGGGTACCCTCGTGGGAAGATGATCGGATGCCGCAGCCGCTTGCACTGCTCAGTCCCGCCGATCAGGTGCGTCTGCGGGCGCTGCGGCGGATGAAGGCCGTGGCGCTGGGCGCCCTGCTGTTCATGGCCGTCGTCTTCATCGTGGGCTTCTGGCTGCAGGGGCGCTACGAGTGGATGGGCTACGTCCGCGCCGCGGGCGAGGGCGGCATGGTCGGGGCGCTGGCGGACTGGTTCGCCGTGACGGCGCTGTTCCGCAGGCCCCTGGGGCTGCCCATCCCCCATACCGCGATCATCCCGAACCGCAAGGACGAGATCGGACGGTCGCTCGGCGAGTTCGTGGAGACGAACTTCCTGGCCGGCCCCGTCGTGCGCGACAAGCTCTCCCGCACCGAGATCGCGCGGAGGGGCGGCGAGTGGCTGGCGGACCCTTCGACGGGCTCAGGGACCGAGACGCACGCCGCGAAGCTCGTCGCCGAGGGCTCGGTGGTCGCCACGGCCGTGCTGAAGGCGCTGAGCGACGACGACGTGCAGAACCTCATCAGCGACCTCGCCCGCGAGCATCTCATCGAGCCCGAATGGGCGCCTTCGGCGGGCGCCTGGCTCGGGAAGATCATCGAGGCGGATGCGCATCACGGCGCCGTCGATCTCGCGGTGGACTCGATCACGACCTGGCTGGACGCCAATGAGCAGGCGTTCACCGGCCTCGTCTCGAGACGGTTGCCGTCGTGGGTGCCGGGGATGGCGCATCGCCTCGTCGACGAGGCCGTCTACCGCGAGGCGGTGAAGTTCGCCCGGGCCGTGCAGGCGGAGCCGCAGCATCCGGCACGCCTCGCCCTGGACGGCTACCTCGCACGCCTGGCCGACAACCTCCAGCACGACGAGGCGACGCGTCAGAGGCTCGAGGGCGCGAAGGCGACGCTCTTCGACAGCCCTCGCATCGGCGCCCTGGCGGCCGAGGCCTGGAACACCGCGAAGAACGGGCTGCTGGCGACCCTCGCCGATCCGGAGAGCGGCCTGCGCCGCCGCGCGGTCGAGGCCGTGCAGGATCTCGGCACGCGACTCACCCGAGACCCGGCACTCCAGCGGCGGGTGGACTCCTGGGTGTCGGATGCCGCCGTCTTCCTCGTGGACCGCTATCGGCACGACATCGCCTCGATCATCACCGACACCCAGGAGTCCACCCGCCGCTGGAGTGCCGGGTCTCGGG
>CAYOTY010000093.1:0-4121 GCA_964406995.1 uncultured Microbacterium sp. | reverse complement strand
TCGCCTCGATCATCACCGACACCGTCGAACGCTGGGACCCGGCCGAGACCACCGAGAAGATCGAGCTCATGGTCGGCAAGGATCTGCAGTTCATCCGCCTCAACGGCACGGTCGTGGGCGCCCTCGCGGGCCTTGCGATCTTCGCCCTGGCGCATAACCTGATTCCGGGGGTGTAGGGCATGTCTCTCTCGCACGATGAGCGCTGGCCGCGGGCCGGCGGGTGGAACGCTTTCCAGGGATCGGCGGATGCCGTGATCCTCGGCGTTCCGGCCTGGCGCACCTCGCTCTCCCCGACCGGTGCACACGCGACGCCCGCGGCGATCCGCGAGGCGCTGCGGCGCTACAGCCCGACGGTGCTCGGCCCGCATCCCCTCGATCTCGACGAGGCGCTGCGGATCGCCGATGCGGGCGATGTCGATGGGCCCGACGGTCCGGAGGGCGAGGAGCGGGTGCGCACCCGGGTGCGCGAGCTGAGCGCGGCATCCGACCTCGTCATCGCCCTCGGTGGCGACAACTCGATCACCTTCCCCGTGGCACAGGCCGCGGGCGCCTCGAGCCTCATCACCCTGGACGCCCACTTCGACCTGCGCGACGGCGTCTCCAACGGCTCGCCGGTGCGGCGGCTGGTGGAGGAGGGCGCTCTCGACCCGCGCCGGATCGTGCAGATCGGCATCGCCGACTTCGCGAACTCCCTCGCCTACGCCCGGCGCGCCGCCGACTGGGGCATCACCGTGATCACGCTCGACGAGGTGCGCGAGCGCGGTGTCGCCACCGTGGTCGCCGAGGCGCTCGCGGTCGTCGGCGACGGTCCGACACACCTCGACATCGATGTAGACGTCTGCGATCGCTCCGTGGCGCCGGGCTGTCCGGCATCCGTTCCCGGTGGCCTCGCCGCCGGGGAGCTGCGCGCGCTCGTGCGCGGCATCGCGACTTCCACGCGTCTGCGCAGCGCCGACATCGTCGAGGTCGATGCGACGGCGGATGCCGCCGACGGCCGCACCGTGCGCCTGGCCGCCCTGTGCGTGCTGGAGCTCCTGGCGGGGCTGGCGAGAAGGGAACAGCGATGATCGAACTGGTGCTCGTGCGCCACGCGAAGTCCGATTGGAACGACCCGGGGCTCGCCGACCACGACCGCCCGCTGAACGCGCGTGGGCGGGGCGATGCCCCGGTGATGGCGGCGCGCCTGGCCTCCTCGGGCTTCTCCCCCGCCCGCATCCTCTCCAGTACCGCGCTGCGCGCTCGCACGACCGCCGCTGCCTTCGGCGAGGCGCTGGGCGTGGAGGTGGAGCTCGACGAGAACCTCTACGGCGCGCCGGCGCGCACGCTGTGGGAGGCGGCCGCCGCATCCGGCGTCTCCTCCGTGCTGCTCGTCGCGCACAACCCCGGGATGACGGTGCTCGCCGAGGCGCTCTCCGACGGGGACGTGAAACACATGCCCACCTGCGCCGTCGCACGCTTCACCTGGGACACCGACGACTGGGACGTCGCGGCATCCGTTCCGGCGCGCTGGGAGCTCGACACTCCGCGCTGATCCGCCGGAACAGTGCGACTCACAGCGAGATCATACGTAACAGCTCTGGCCTTTGCCGGAGCCCCGGGTTAGCGTGGGGGCATCGCGGCGGTCCGGGCGGTCCCGGGCACCGGCTCATACCCGGTTGTGTTGCGGGTTCGACTCCCGTCGCCGCGTCGATCAGATCGCGAGCGGCGCCCCGTCCTTCCACACCTCGCGCACGAGCGGAACGCCGGGACGGTAGGCGAGGTGGATGCGGCTGGGAGCGTCGAGCACGACGAGATCCGCACGCATACCGGGGGCGACCACGCCGACGTCGTCGCGGCGGAGCGCTCTCGCTCCCCCGGCGGTCGCCGCCCAGACCGCCTCACAGGCCGTCATCCCCATCTCGCGCACGGCGAGTGCGATCATGAGCGGCATCGAGCTCGTGAAGCTCGACCCCGGATTGCAGTCGCTGGCCAGCGCCACCGTCACGCCGGCGTCGAGGAACCGTCGTGCGTCGGGGTACGGCTGACGTGTGGAGAACTCGACGCCGGGCAGAAGCGTCGCCACAGTATCGGATGCCGCAAGCGCGGCGACGTCCGCATCCGAGAGATAGGTGCAGTGGTCGACAGATGCCGCCCCCAGCTCGGTCGCGAGCTGCACCCCTGCGCCGGGGCCGAGCTGGTTACCGTGGACGCGAGGAAGAAGACCACGGGCGATGCCCGCCTCGAGGACGCGCCGCGACTGCTCGGGAGTGAAGGCGCCCCGCTCGCAGAAGACATCGACCCAGCGTGCATGAGGTGCGCAGACGTCGAGCATCTCGCCGGTGACGAGATCGACGTAGGCGTCCGCCCTCTCCGCGTACTCGGCGGGGACGACATGCGCGCCGAGGAAGGTGACCTCATCGGTCACTTCGGCGGCCAGACGCGCGAGCCGCTCCTCATCGCGGACGCTGAGGCCGTAGCCGGTCTTGACCTCGAAGGTCGTGGTGCCCTGGGCGTGCAGCTCGGTCACGAAGCCCGCCAGGCGCGCGCGCAGCTCCTTGTCGCTCGCCGCACGTGTGGCGGCCACGGTGGATCGGATGCCGCCGGCGGAATACGACTGCCCCGCCATGCGCGCGGCGAACTCCTCGGCGCGATCCCCACCGAAGACGAGGTGCGTGTGACTGTCGACGAACCCCGGAACGACGGCGCGGCCGCCGGCGTCGATCACCTCGACTCCGTTCGTCCCGCCCGTCCCCTCATTCCGCGAGACTACGACTGGAGGCCGAGACAGCGGGTAAAACCCGTAGTCTCGGCCGTCAGAAGTAGTCTCGCAGTCAGGGAAGGGGGCACCCTCAGCGGAGCCGACCCACGCGATGCGGCCGTCCTCGATGAGGATCGCCGCCTCGCGGATCGTCCCGCAGGGGTCGCCCGAGGCTCCGACGTTGGTCGTCAGCTCGCCGATGTTCGTGAGGAGCAGGGCGGTCACAGCATCGGCACCTTCAGGCCGCGCTCGCGGGCGACCTCGACGGCACGGTCGTATCCGGCATCCACATGTCTCATCACACCGGTGCCCGGGTCGTTCGTCAAGACGCGCTCGAGCTTCTCGGCCGCAAGAGGCGTGCCGTCGGCGACCGTCACCTGTCCCGCGTGGATCGAGCGGCCGATCCCGACTCCGCCGCCGTGGTGGAGCGAGACCCAGGAGGCGCCCGACGCCGTGTTGAGCAGGGCGTTCAGCAGCGGCCAGTCGGCGATGGCGTCCGATCCATCGGCCATGGCCTCGGTCTCGCGGTACGGCGAGGCGACAGAGCCCGAGTCGAGATGGTCGCGGCCGATCACGATCGGCGCCTTCAGCTCACCCGAGGCGACCATCTCGTTGAACTTCAGGCCCGCCAGGTGGCGTTCCTTGTACCCGAGCCAGCAGATGCGCGCCGGCAGCCCTTCGAAGTGCACCTTGTCGGCCGCCTTCTCCAGCCACCGGTGCAGGGCGGCGTCCTCCGGGAAGAGCTCGGCCACGGCACGGTCGGTCGCGGCGATGTCGGCCGGGTCGCCCGAGAGCGCCGCCCAGCGGAACGGCCCCTTGCCCTCGGCGAAGAGCGGGCGGATGTACGCCGGCACGAACCCCGGGAAGTCGAACGCCCGCACGAAGCCCCCCAGCTCGGCCTCTCGGCGGATCGAGTTGCCGTAGTCGAAGACGGCGGCTCCGGCATCCTGGAATCCGACCATCGCCTCCACCTGCGCGGCCATCGACGCGCGGGCGCGCTCCGTGAAGGCCTCCGGGTCATCGGATGCCGCGGAGCGCCAGTCCGCGAACGCCACCCCGCGGGGCAGATACGCCAGCGGGTCGTGGGCGCTGGTCTGATCGGTGACGATATCGACCGTCAGCTCACCCGCCCGGTGACGGCGGAGGAGCTCGGGGAAGACGTCGGCGGCATTGCCGACGATCCCGACGGAGAGTGCCTCGCCGGCATCTTTGGCGGCGAGGACGCGGGCCACGGCCTGATCCAGATCGGTCGTGTATTCGTCAAGGTAGCCGTGCGCGACGCGGCGGGCAAGCCGCGACTCGTCGACGTCGACGATCAGCACCGCCCCATCGTTCATCGTCACGGCCAGCGGCTGGGCGCCGCCCATGCCGCCGCGCCCGCCGG
>CAYOTY010000092.1:0-11219 GCA_964406995.1 uncultured Microbacterium sp. | reverse complement strand
CAGCTCTCCACGCGCGACGTGCGAGAGCTCTCCGGGATCGGGCGGCAGGCGCCGGCGACGAGGAAGAGCGCCGACTTGAACAGGGCGTGGCTGAGCACGAGGGCGAGGCCCGCGAGGGCGGCATCGGCCGTGCCGTAGCCGAGCATGACCGTGAGAAACCCGAGCTGGCTGACCGTGCCGAAGGCGAGGATGCGCTTGAGGTCGGTCTCGCGCAGCGCCTGGAAGCCGCCGATGAGCATGGTGGCCAGCCCCAGCGTGATGAGGATCGGTCGCCACGGCCCCGACAGCGCGAACACCGGCGCGAGCCGCGCGACGAGGTAGATGCCGGCCTTGACCATCGCCGCGGCGTGCAGGTAGGCGCTGACCGGGGTGGGCGCGGCCATGGCGCCGGGCAGCCAGAAGTGGAAGGGGAAGATCGCCGACTTGCTGAGAGCGCCGATCAGCAGCAGCACGATCGCCGCGTCCACGACGGGGCCGGTCGGATGCTGCGCGAGGATCGCGGCGATGCTGGCCGTGCCGGCGTCGACCACGAGCATGACGGCGCCGACGAACAGCAGGAGACCCCCGAAGGTGGTCACCAGAAGCGCCTGCAGTGCGGCACGACGGCTGGGGGCGCGGTGGCTGTAGTGCCCGATGAGGAGGTAGGAGAGGATGCTGGTGACTTCCCAGAACATCACGAGCATGATGAGGTCGTCGGTCAGCACGAGACCGTACATCGCCCCGGCGAAGCCGAGGAGAACGCCTGCGAACTGTCCGAGGCTGGTGGCGTCGTCGTGGAAGTACCACCGGCAGTAGAGCAGGACGAGCGCGCCGACGCCGGTGACGATGAGAGTCATCACCCAGCCGAGCACGTCCATGCGCATGGCCAGGTTCAGCCCGAGCTGCGGGATCCACGCCACGGACTCGACGACCGCGTCGCCGGCGATGACGGCGGGTGTCATCACCGCGGCATGGACGAATGCCGCACCCGGGATGAGCGCCGCGACGGCGAAGGCCCTGGCCCCCCACACGCGCACCAGCAACGGAAGCAGAAGGGATCCGAGCAGGAACACAGCGAGGAGCGTCAGCATCAGGGGCTCCTCAATGCTCGTCGGCCGGGCAGGCTCTGGCGGGCGGTTCTCGCATCTATTTTACGGGGACGCGATCGGCCTCGGATGACGGTTTCGCGAGGATTTCTCTCAGAGCGTCGCTTCTGAGCGCGGCGGAGCCGTGGTGGTGCCGGGGCGGAACCGGCAGATGAGATGGACGCAGCGGCCCTCGCCGCCCTCGAGCATCGCCGCGATCTGCGCCCCGGCGGCACGTCCCTTCTCGGTCGCCGGCTGCACGCTCGTGGTGAGGATGTGGTCGCTCAGACCGTCGACCCGCACGCCGTCGAAGCCGGTGATGCTGATGTCCTCGGGAACGCGCAGCCCTCGCTCCTGGGCGGCGCGGATCGCGCCCGCGGCGAGCATGTCGCTCTGGGCGAGGATGACCGTCGGCGGGGAGGGTGAGTCCAGAAGCTCCGCCGCCGCGCGCACCCCCTCGTCGATGGAGCTCGCCGCGGTGGAGACTGCCCGTGCATCGGGGAACACCGAGCGGATGCCGGCGAGCCGCTCGATCGCCGGCTGCACCGTGGCACGGGCGAGCCGGTCGGCGGTGACCGGGCCCCGCTCGCGATCGGCGGCCAGCGGCAGCGTGATGACGGCGGCATCCCGGTGTCCCTGCTGCCGGACGTGCCGGGCGATGTCCGCAGAGGCCTCGGCGTTGTCGAGCGTGATCCGGGGGACGCCCTCCCCCGCGTCGCCCTCGATCACGACGAGCGGAAGCTGACGGGCGCGGGCGGTGTCGAGCGATTCGCGCGTGCGGCTGCTGCACCCGAGGAGCACAGCGGCGTCCACGGGGGCGTTCGTGAGTGCGGCTCCCCCGGGGCGGTCCGACTCGTCGCGCAGGAGCAGCACATCGGCCCCGACGGCGGTGAGACCGTCGGTGAGACCGTCCATCGTCGCGATGGTCACGGGGTCGAGGAAGGTGTGGCGCAGGGCCCCCTGGAGGACGACGGCGACGATGCCGCTGCGTCCGGTGCGCAGCGATGCCGCCCGGGGATCGGGTCCCGTGTAGCCGAGCGCGGATGCGGCGGTGAGCACCCGCTCGCGCGTCGCCTCCGAGACGTTCGCCTTCCCGCTGAAGACGACGGAGGCGGTGGAGATCGACACCCCGGCGGCGCGGGCGACATCGGAGATCGTGGCCCGGCGCGGCGGAGGAGGGGCCGACGTTGCCATCCTCCGAGGATAGCGCCCCGCGGTTCCTCTCATCGAATCGATTCGATACCATGTATCGGTGCCACACCCTCTCCCCCGCGCCCAGTACATCCGCTGGCGCACCGCGATCTTCGCGATCTTCCTCACCAGCGGCCTGTCCATCGCCACCTGGGCCTCACGCGTTCCCGACATCAAGAGCTCGCTGGGAGTCGCGAACTCCCAGGTGGGGCTCCTGCTCCTGGGCATGGGCATCGCCTCGATCGCCGGCATCTCCACCAGCCCCGCGGTCCTCGCACGGCTGGGTGCACGCCGCGGCATGCTCAGCATGATGCTCATGTTCGCCACGGGCCTCGCGCTGATCGGCCTCGGCACCACCGTGCTCGCCTCCTTCCCCGTCGTCATCGTGGGCCTGGTCCTCTTCGGCTACGGCAACGGATGCGTCGACGTCATGATGAACGTCGAAGCCGCCGCCGTCGAACAGCACGCCGGACGCACGATCCTCCCCCTCTTCCACGCCTTCTTCAGCTTCGGCACCGTGGTCGGAGCGGCTCTGGGCTGGCTGGCGACCTCGCTGGGGATCGTCGTCGGAGTCCACGCGCTCGGCGTCGCGATCCTCATCGGCGTGGTCGCGCTCCTCAGCATCGCGCACGTGCCGCGGCGCGAGAACGGGCTTGAGCCCGCCGAGGACGAGGATCCACGAGCCTGGCGCGAGCGCCTCCACGTGGCCCTCTCCGCCTGGCGCGAGCCGCGCACCTATGCCCTCGGGGTCGTCATGCTCGGCATGGCGTTCGCCGAAGGCAGCGCGACCGACTGGCTGGCGCTCGGGGTCAGCGAGAACCACGGCGGCGGTCCCGGCCTCGGCGCGGCCGCCCTGACGGTGTTCGCCGTGTCCATGACGCTCGTGCGGGTGATCGGCGGTCCGCTCGTGGACCGCTTCGGTCGCGTGATCGTCCTCCGGCTGCTGGCCACGGCCGCCGCCGGTGGCATCGTGCTGTTCATCCTGGCCCCGACGATGCCCCTGGTGTTCCTCGGCGCCGCGCTCTGGGGCGTCGGGGCCTCTCTCGGCTTCCCCCTGGGCATGTCGGCCGCCGCCGACGACCCGGCCAAGGCCGCCGCGCGCGTGAGCGCCGCCTCGACCATCGGCTACATCGCCTTCCTCAGCGGCCCGCCGCTGCTGGGCATGATCAGCGACCACATCGGCCTGCTGAACGCGCTGTTCATCCTGGTCGGGCTCGTCGCGGCATCCGGCCTCGCCTCCGGCGCTGCCAGGCCCCTCCCCGACACGCGCCGCCCTGACGGCCAGCCGGTGAAGTAGCGGTCAGCGGGTCGGGTGGAGGTGACGCGGCGGACCCTCGATCCGCGGCGGAGCAGCACCCGGCGAACAACGAGACCTGTGCAGAAGTCGCCCCCGAGCGCGATCCGTGCAGAAGCAGATGCGGCATCCGATTAGGCTCGATGCGTGCGCCTTGTCATCGCCCGCTGCTCCGTGGACTACACGGGGCGCCTCCACGCCCATCTGCCCCTGGCCACGCGCCTGCTCGTGCACAAGGGCGACGGGAGCCTGCTCGTGCACTCCGACGGCGGCTCCTACAAGCCGCTGAACTGGATGAGTCCGCCGTGCGCGCTGACGACCGAGGATCCGGGTGAGGAAGAGGCCTCCGCCGGGGTCGTCGAGGTCTGGCGGGTGACGCACAAGAAGACCGGCGATGCGCTGCGGGTGCAGATCTATGAGATCCTGCACGACTCCTCCCACGAGCTGGGCATCGACCCGGGACTGCAGAAGGACGGGGTCGAGTCCGATCTGCAGCGTCTGCTCGCCGAGCAGGTCGAGCTCGTGTCCGAGGGCGCCACGCTCGTCCGCCGGGAGTTCCCGACGGCCATCGGTCCGGTCGATCTGCTCGTCCGCGACGCCGAGGGCACGGCCATCGCCGTCGAGGTCAAGCGCCGCGGCGACATCGACGGCGTCGAGCAGCTCACCCGCTACCTCGAGCTCCTCGGCCGCGATCCGCATCTCGCCCCCGTGCAGGGCGTGTTCGCGGCGCAGGAGATCAAGCCGCAGGCGCGCGTCCTCGCCGAGGACCGCGGCATCCGCTGCCTCGTCCTCGACTACGAGGAGATGAAGGGCATCGACTCCGGAGCCCCGCGCCTGTTCTGAGCGGCCACACGGTCCGGTCAGCCGCCCATGTTCTATGCCCAGAGCGGAGCAGAGACGTCGACTTCTCCGCCCGCAGGCACCCTACTCGCAGGTAAACGCGAAGGACACAGGGATCGACTCACCTGTGGTCTGCGAGACCAGATCAGTCAAGCCCGTGACCCGCGTCTCCGTCTCAATGCGAACGGCGATCTTCTCGGTGGAGAGCCATTCCTCCCGGTCAGCGAGCTGCACCCGCAGCAGACCGCCCTCCTGATCGAAGACATCGAAAGTAAACTCGATCTCAGAGTCGAGCGCACCCGAGCCGGCGATCGAGATCGTGTTCTCGTCAAAGATGCTGCACTGGATATCGGGAGCCACACGCACTCCCTCTCTGCCCATGATGATGTGATTGGGAACGTACTCGTCAGCCTCCGCGGATTGCGCAACGCTGCTCTGCGGATCACCCGGAGTGGCGTCAGGATCTGAGGGTGCGTGCTCAGCCGCGCACCCGGTCAGCAACGCGAGAGAGACCAATGCAGCCAGCGGTGCAAACACCCTCATTGCTTCTGCTCCTGCACGAGCACCTGCAGCATCGACTCCGTGTCGTCTTGGACGTGCGTGACCGACACCATGTGGGCGTCATCCCGATAAATGGCCACGCCGATGATTCCGCCCATCGCGCCACTGCTCTCCTCGCTGTATCCGGCTCGTTCGAGCTGGGCGACGTAGTCCGCGACAATCTCCGGACTCTCCGACTGGTAGGTCAGCGCCCAGGTGGTCACCCCATCCTCAGTGAGGTGGAAGGATCCGGCAAGCTTCGCATCGGGAAGCGGCACGGCGCTCGGAAAGTTTGCGGGCAGCTCCGCGCCAGAGAAATCGACGCCGTCGAGCCCGCTGCCGGACTCGATGATCTTCTCGATCCCGGTCTCGACCACCTTCTCCTGCAGGTCCCGCAGCGGGTTGCTGCACGCACTCGCTCCCACTATTACCGCTGCGCTGACGATGACCGCGCCGACGTACCTGTGCACTCTCATGCCCCTCCTCAGTTCGCGCCGCGTTCTGCGACCCTCCCACGCTAGTCATGAAGGTGTGCGTAATCTTAACGTCGACATTAAGAACTATGCACTAGCGTGAAGGAGTGCCCGACGAGCAGCTGCGCCTGCACTTCCACTTCTCCAGGCGGAACCTCCCCGAGCGGGTGCACCGGCTCATCTTGCAACTCGCCGACACCCCGCCCACGGCGCACAGTCGTCGCACAGCACTGCACACCGCCCTTACCGCGTGCCTCGTCGTCACCGACCCGTCGCGCACCGCAGCCTCTGCGCGGGCTGCACGAGAGGAGGCCGAGTGCGCTCGTGACGAGCCTTCCCTCGCTCACGCACTCCTCGCAGAGTGCTTTCGCGACCTGACGTCCGTATCCGTCGCCCACCGCCGTGACAAGGCCGAGCAGGCGCTCCGCCTTGCCATTACGAACGGCCTCGATGATGTGGCCGAAACCGCCTTTTTCCTGTTGCTCAGCGCCGTCATCGAGCTGGGTGACATCGCTCTGCTCGACCGCATCCTCAGTGGCGAAGACGCCCTGCTCTCCATGCAGCCAGAGCTCACTCGCGGACGACACGCAGCCTGGTTCCGTTGCCTGCGAGCGACGCTCGACGGGCGGGCAGAGCGAGCCGAGCAGCTCGCGCACGAGGCTTACACCATCGCACGTAAGGACGACGACCCGGACGCCGAGGGAATCCTGGTCGGTCAACTCGCGATCATCCGATGGATGCAGGGACGCGTCGCCGAACTCGAACCTGCCTTCCTCCATCGCAAGCAGATCTACCCCGACGAGCCGATCTGGTCCGTGACGCTCGCGTGGATGTGGGTCGCCCAAGGCCGGCGCAGCGCCGCACGGGCGCTGATCGGGTCGATCCCCGCGGCGGCAGAACTGCGCCGGGATCGCAACTGGCTCGCGACGATCAGTATTCTCGCGGTGGTCGCCGCCGAGCTGCAGGATAAGGACATCGCGGCCGCCGCGCGCCGGGTGCTGTTGAACTACGAGGATCACGTCGTCACCATCGGCCTCGGTGTGACGTGCTGGGGCGTCGTCGCCCGACCATTGGCGCTGACCGCGCATCTGCTCGGCGACACGAACGCTGCGATCGCACATTACCATCGGGCCGTCGAGATCAGCGCACGCATCGGGGCACACGCCTGGCTCGCCGAGGCGCAGCGCGAGCTCGCTGCCCTTCTGCTGACCCAGACCACAGGGCCTCACGAGGAGGCGCTGCAGCTCGCCACCGAAGCCGCCTCGACCGGACGTGCGCTGCAGCTGCACGGCGTGGAGGAGAACGCGGCGCGGGTGCTCTCCGCGTTGCGACGTCGCGGTGAGCGCACAACCGGCATGACCACCGTCAGAACCGGAGCGGTGCATGTCCGTATACTGGGCGGCTTCGAGGTCGTGTCGGCTGAAGGGGTGCCGTCGCACTGGCAATCGCGCAAGGCACGCGATCTGCTGAAGATCCTCGTCGCGCGGCGTGGGGTGGCGATCCCCCGCGACTCGTTGATGGATCTTCTCTGGCCCGATCAGGCACCGGGCGCCGTCGCCAATCGTCTCTCGGTGGCCTGCACCGCTGTACGGCGGGCTCTCGACCCCGAACGAACGTCCCCCGGTGATACCTATCTGGTGACCAAGGATGGCATGCTCCAACTGCGCAGCGACCGGCTTTGGATCGACGCGGAGCACTTCCTCACCGAGGCGGATGCGGCACTGTCTCCGATGCTCGCGCCCGAAGACGCGCTCCCCCGCCTCACCGCCGCTCTGGAGGCGCACCGTGGCGAGGCGTTGATCGAGGAGCCATACGCCCTCTGGGCCGAGCGAATGCGGCGCGACGTGCAGGTGGCCTACTTCGCCTGCGCCTACCGTGTCGCCGAGCTGTCGAATGCGAGCGGGGATCAGTTCACGCGGGCAGAGGCGTTCCGGCGCATCCTCGTCTTCGACGAGTATGATCAGCGCGCGCACCTCGGCCTCATCGACGCACTCAGACGTCTGGGCTCGCCCGGACAAGCCGCGCAGGCCGCGCAACGGTACGGAGAGAGGATGGCAGAGCTGGGCATCGACACAGACCCACCTCCCTCGGGCTGAGACGCCCCGTTCTGGCCTATTGTTAACACATGCTCGCCTCTGCTTACTCCTGCGTGCTCTGGGACGTCGACGGAACGATCGCGGATGCCACGCCCGGCATCTTCCCGCGCCTGCGCGAGGTGCTCGCCACCTTCGACCTGCCCGCCCCTGACCCCGCCACCCTCGACAGGTGGGTCGGCCCGCCCATGTACGAGTCGTTCCAGAAGTGGGCGGGACTCAGCGAGGAGCAGGCGTTGGAGGCGCTGCAGCGCTACCGCGACTTCGCCGCGCGGGACGGCTATGCGGCATCCGTCGACATCTACCCGGGCGTCCCCGAGGTCATCCACGCGGTCGCCGAGGCCGGCATCCCCCAGTCCACGGCGAGCACGAAGCCCGAGAACCAGGTCGCCGCGATCCTCGAGCACAACGACCTGTTGGGCGTCTTCACCGCGATCTCCGGCGCACGCCCGGGCATGGAGGGCAGAAACGACAGCAAGGCGGATGTCGTGGGCTGGGCGCTCGAACGCCTCGCCGCCGCCGGCGCCGACATCTCCCGCCCGGTGCTCATCGGCGACCGCTACCACGATGTCGAAGGCGCCGCCGAGCACGGCATCCCGGTCATCTTCTCCAGCTGGGGATTCGGCACCACCGAGGAGGGCGAGCAGGCCGCGTTCCGAGCCGCCGACGCGGAAGAGCTTCGCACGCTGCTGCTGGGGTGAGCCGCTCACACAAGAACTCCCCCACCCGAGGCCTGAGCGCCCGGATGGGGGAGTCCGTGTAAGAACGCGCCGCCTTAGAGGGGGCGGATGTTCTCAGCCTGCAGGCCCTTGGGGCCCTGCGCCACGTCGAACTCGACGCGCTGATTCTCGTCGAGCGAGCGATAGCCGCTGGACGCGATGGCCGAGTAATGTGCAAAGACATCCGCGCCACCGTCATCGGGGGAGATGAAGCCGAAGCCCTTCTCCGAGTTGAACCACTTAACTGTGCCCTGGGTACTCATGTACTGCCGTTCTGCTGTGTGCTACACGTCGGCACAGGGTGCACCGACGGTGCTAACGCTATCCGAGTATGCGGCTTTGGCGAGGTTTCACAGGAGAAGGTAACCCAAACGTTGCTTAACGACCGCGTCCAAAAAAGGGGGTGGCCCTCACCGCGGGGGGAGCAGTGAGGGCCAAAGACGACCGGAGGGGGCGTCAGCAAAAAGACTAACCCAAAATCCTTCGTCTTGTCCCCCAAAAGGGGGACATTGTGGAAAACGCGCGGAACGGATGCCCACCCGTGCACCTGAGAGGATCGTGGAGTGACCGCCACCAGCTACTTCCGCCGTCTCTCGCAGACGCGTTTCCGGCCGACGGAGCATGTCGTCGGCGCCTGGAACACCGACGAACAGCACATCGCCCCCGCGATCGGGCTGCTCACGCATCTGATCGAGAAGGACCGCGACCTCCGCCGCGACGACGCTCTGCGCCTGGCGCGCGTCGGCTGCGAGATCTTCGGCGTGCTGACACTGGACGAGATGGAGGTGACGCTGCGCGTGATCCGCCCCGGACGCACGATCGAGCTCGTCGAGGCCGAACTCGTCCAGCACGGACGCATCGCCGTGGTGCTGCGGGCATGGCTGCTGCAGCGGATCGACACGACGGCCATCGCCGGGATCACCCTGGAGCCGATGCCGGCATCCGGCTCCATGGAGCCCGCCGACTTCGACAGGCGCTGGCCGGGAGGGTTCGTCCGCACCGTCGAGTCGCGCAAGCGCGAGCTCGAGCCCGGGCGTGCGCAGTGCTGGATCCGTCCCCGCGTCCCCCTCCTGGAGGGTGAAGAGGTCTCGCCGATCGCGCGGATGCTGGGCGGCATCGACATCGCGAACGGCATGACGCCGCGCGTCGCGCCGAACGAGGTCGCCTTCCCCAACGTCGACTTCACGGCGAACCTTCTGCGCGACGCGACCGGCGATGCGGACAGCTGGATCGGACTCGACGTGCGCGTCTCCTTCGGACCCGACGGCACCGGGATCACCGAGTCCGTCGTGCACGACGAGCAGGGACCGGTGGGCACGCTCTCGCAGACGCTGACCCTGCGGCCGCTGTAAGGCGCCTCAGGCTCCGAGCACCCGCGCCGCCTGCCGGGCAGCGCCCAGGGCCACGTACTCGCCGGGCTCCGGCACCTCGACCGGCATCCCCAGCACGAGCGGGGCGATCTCGCGCACGGCCTGCGACTGCGCACCGCCACCGATGAGCAGCGCGCGCTCCAGAGGGACGTCGCAGGCGCGCAGCGCGTCGAGTCCGGCCGCCAGCCCGCCGAGCATGCCCTCGACCGCGGCGCGGGCGAGATTCTCCCGCGTCGTGGAGGCCAGCGTCATCCCCGTGAGCGACGCCGTGGCATCGGGCAGGTTCGGAGTGCGCTCACCCTCGAAGTAGGGCACGAGCTCCAGGCCTCCGGCACCGGATGCCGCGGCGAGCGCGAGCCGGGAGAGCTCTGCGTGATCCACCTCCAGCAGCCGCGCGACCGCATCGAGCACCCGTGCGGCGTTGAGCGTGGCCACGAGCGGGAGGAAGTGCCCGTCGGCGGAGGCGAAGCCCGCGACGGTGCCCGTGGCGTCGCGCACGGGCGCCTCGCTCACGGCGAAGACCGTGCCCGAGGTGCCGATCGAGACGACGACGTCGCCCGGGGCTGCACCGAGGCCGAGGGCGGCGGCGGCGTTGTCGCCCGCACCCGGTCCGACCACGCGGCCGGCGTCGTCGGACGCGGTCTCCCGGGGGCCGAGCACCCGCGGCAGCACGACGTCGTGGCCGAGGGCGGCGATGAGCAGCTCCCTGTCGTAGGCACCGGAGACAGGGTCCCAGTAGCCGGTGCCGGAGGCGTCCGACCGGTCGGTCACGAGCTCTTCGAGGACGGGACCACGCGGCGCACCGGGGCCGAAGCCGCGCAGGCGCCAGGTGAGCCAGTCGTGCGGCAGGGCGATGGCGGCGACGCGGGCGGCGCCTTCGGGTTCGTGGTCGCGCAGCCAGCGGAGCTTGGTGAGGGTGAAGGAGGCGACGGGCACGAGACCGGTGCGACGGGCCAGCTCCTCGGCGCCGAACTCGGCGACGAGATCGGCGCCCGCTCCTGCCGACCGCGTGTCGTTCCACAGCAGGGCGTCCCGGATGACCCGTCCCTCCGCGTCGAGGGCGACCATGCCGTGCTGCTGGCCGCCGATCGCCCAGGCCGCGACGTCGTCGAGCCCGCCGGCCTCGGCGATGGCCGCCTGCAGCGCCTGCCACCAGGCCTCGGGGTCGACCGAGGTGCCCTCGGGATGCGCGGCGCGCCCCTCACGCACGACCTCGCCAGTGGCCGTGTCGACCACGACCACTTTGCACGACTGCGTCGACGAGTCGACGCCCATCACGTGTGCCATCTCCGACATCCTCTCTGTCGTCTCCCCCACCCGCCTCGGATCCGCGAGACGACGACGGGAGGCCGAGACTACGGGTACTAACCGTAGTCTCGGCCGTCAGAAGCAGTCTCGCGGGGTTGTGTGCAGGTGGGTCAGCGTGCCCCGAGCAGGTGCTCGGTGGCCAGCTGCTGCAGCCGGACGAACCCGAATCCCCTGCCGCCGACGTAGGCATCGGCGTCGAAGTCCTCGTAGGCGCTGCGGTCGGCGACGAGATCTGCCACGGTCTCGCCCTCGGACAGCGTCGGCTCGGCGAGCTCCGGCACGCGGGAGGCGGCCAGCGCCTCCTGCACCTCGGGGTCGGAGCGGAAG
>CAYOTY010000091.1:0-11240 GCA_964406995.1 uncultured Microbacterium sp. | reverse complement strand
GTCCCACGGCACCCTGATGCCCCAGTCGAAGGCGGACCGCGAGATGGACAGGTCCTTCAGCCCGCTGCGGACGAACGAGACGACCTCGTTGCGCGCCGACTCGGGGCGCACGAAGTCCGGGACGGACTTGTAGAGCTCGATCAGGCGATCGCCGAACTCGCTGAGCTTGAAGAAGTAGTTCTTCTCCTGCAGCAGCTCCAGCGGCTTGGAGTGGATGGCGCAGACCTTGAGACCCTCGAACGCCCCTGTGCCGTCGACGATCTCGGCCTCGGGCTTGAACTCCTCGCAGCCGACGCAGTACAGCGCCTCGTACTCGCCCGCGTAGATGTAGCCGCGGTCGTAGATCGCCTGCACGAAGCGCTTCACGCGCTCCTCGTGCCGCTCCTGCGTCGTGCGGATGAAGTCGTCGTTGGCGACGTCGAGCGTCTCCAGCAGCGGGAACCAGCTCTCGGTGACGAGCTTGTCCACCCACTCCTGCGGAGTGACGTTGTTCGCCGCCGCCGCGCGCAGCATCTTCTGGCCGTGCTCATCGGTGCCCGTGAGCATCCAGGTGTCATCGCCCGCCTGACGGTGCCAGCGCGCCAGCGTGTCGACGGCGACCGTCGTGTATCCGTGGCCGATGTGCGGCACATCGGAGGGATAGTAGATGGGCGTGGTGATGTAGAAGGATTCGCCTGCGGGCATACAGACGATTCTAGGCCGAGAGCCGGCGGTGTTACGCCCCGGCGCAGGCCGACGGCCCTCGCGGGACTAGAGGAGGAACGAACCTGCCACGATCGCGGCGAGGACGACGACCAGCAGCACGAGCGGGGCGACCTTCGCCGCGGCGCCGGGCTTGCGCAGCGCGAAGAAGAGCGCGACGGTCACCGCCAGGAAGGCGGCCAGACCCAGAAGCGCCAGGGAGTGCTCGACGAGCAGCGCCCAGAGGTATCCGGCGAGGACGACGACGACCGCGCTCCATGCGAGCGGTGCCTTGAGCGACGTCTCCTCGGTGGCTGCCGGTGCTGTCATCATTGCTCTCTTCCCTCGGGGCGGACTCGATCCTGCTCCCATCCTACGCGGCCGGACGATCGAGGACCGCGACGAGGGAGCCGTGAGGGCGTCTGCTCTGCTCTGACGCGGTGCGCTCGCGCGTGTGACGCTCGGCGACGGCGAACCCGGCGGCCTCCAGAGAGGCGGTCAGCGCCGCCTCCGGCCACAGGTAGGCGGCATGGACCGCGTGGTCGAAGGACTCGATCTCCTTCCCGGGGAAGTACCCGATGAGGAGGCTCCCGCCGGGGGCCAGGACACGCGCGAGCCCACGCAGCGCGGTCGGGATCTCCTCCGGCGGCAGGTGGATGAGCGAGTACCACGCCAGGATGCCGCCGAAGGAGGCGTCCGCGAAGGGAAGCGCGCCCAGCGACGCCCTCTCGAACCGCGCGCCCGGAAACCGCGACCGCGCCGAGGCGATCATCTCCGCGGAGACGTCGATCCCGACGACCTCGCGACGCCCGCCCCGCAGGAGGTCCGCCCAGTGGCCGGGGCCGCATCCGGCGTCCAGCAGGGAGCCGGTCGTCTGATCCCGCCACCGCGCGATCAGCTCACGGTCGGCATCCGCCATCTGCCGCACATCGCCCAGGAGCGCGATGTACTCCGCCGCCCGCGCATCGTAGGCGGCCGCGACGGCGCCCTCGCTCATGCGCCGCGGGCGGCGAGGACGGCCTGGTAGAGCTCGCGCGACGACAAGCCCGTGTGACCGGCGACCTCGCCGGCGGCGTCCTTCAGACGGGCGCCGGATGCCACCAGCCGCTGCACCTGGCGCACGCCCTCCTCGAGCGAGAACTCGGCAGGAGGCGCGCCCTCGGCGACGATGCAGATCTCTCCGCGCACGCCCTCCTCCGCCCAGGCGACGAGTTCGGCCGCGGTGCCGCGCCGCACCTCCTCGTAGAGCTTCGTCAGCTCGCGGCACACTGCCACTCGGCGGCCTTCTCCGAAGGCCTCGGCCATGTCGGCCAGTGATGCCGCCAGTCGTGCGGGCGACTCGAAGAACACCATCGTGCGCGGTTCGCCCGCAAGCGCCCTGAGCGCCGCCCGCCGCTCCCCCGGCTTGCGGGGAAGGAAGCCCTCGAACGTGAACCGATCCGTCGGGAGCCCCGAGACCGCCAGCGCCGTGATGACCGCGCTCGGCCCCGGCACCGCCGTCACCGTCACGCCCTGCCTCGCCGCCTCGGCCACGAGGGAGAAGCCGGGGTCGCTGACCGTCGGCATGCCGGCATCCGAGAGCACGACGAGATCCTCGGACGCGGCGAGCGCGACGAGCTCGGCCGCGCGCTCCTTCTCGTTGTGGTCGTGCAGCGCCACGAGCCTCGGTCGGTTCGCGATCTGCAGCCCGCGCAGCAGCCTCTGGGTCGTGCGCGTGTCCTCGGCGGCGATCACCGAGGCCGCCTCGAGGACCTCGACGAGCCGGCGCGAGGCATCGGCGAGGTTCCCGATCGGAGTCGCAGCGAGGATGATCACCCGCCCAGCATAGGCTGGTGCGGTGACCGTGCTCGACGCCTTCTCGGCGCGCCCCACCCGCTGGGGACGCCTGCGCGACAGCGTGCTGCACGACCCGGTCCGCGCACGCAGGCTCTCCTGGGTCGCGCCCCTCCTGATCACTCTGGTCGCCGCCCTGCTGCGGCTCTGGAATCTCGGGCATCCGCACGAGCTCGCCTTCGACGAGACCTACTACGTGAAGGACGCCTGGTCGCTGTGGGTGCAGGGCTACGAGGGCGTCTGGGGCGACGGGGCGAACGAACGGCTCCCGTCGGGCGACACGAGCGCTCTCGGCACCCGGGGCAGCTTCATCGTGCATCCGCCGCTGGGCAAGTGGATCATCGCCCTCGGCATGGGCCTCCTCGGCCCGGGGTCCGGCGTCGGCTGGCGACTGACGACCGCCCTCCTCGGCGCCGCGGCCGTGCTTCTGCTGTACCTGGTCGCACTGGTGCTGACCCGCTCGATCGCCGTGGCGACCGTGGCGAGCGGACTCATGGCCATCGACGGCCTGGCGATCGTGATGAGCCGGATCGCCCTGCTCGACACCGCCCTGGCCTTCTTCATCCTGCTCGGCGTGCTCTTCGTGCTCCTCGACCGCAGGCGGACCATTCCGATTCTGGAATATCAGGATCCCGAGACGCCGGATCCGCTGTGGGGGCGCATCCTCTGGCGTCGCCCCTGGCTGCTCGCCGCCGGGGTGGCCCTCGGCGCGGCGAGCGCCGTGAAGTGGTCGGGGCTCTACGCCCTCGCGGGCCTGGGCGTCTACCTCGTCGTGACCGACGCGCTCGCACGGCGACGCGCCGGAGTGGTCTTCTGGCCCGCGGATGCCGCCTTCCGCCAAGGCCCGGTGACCTTCCTCCTCCTCGTTCCCGTCGCCGCGCTCACCTACCTCGTCAGCTGGACGGGCTGGCTGCTCACCGACGGCGGATACGGCCGCGATCGCGCAGGCGGCGCTCTCGCCGCCCTGTGGGAGTACCACCGGGGCATCTACGGCTTCCATGTCGGGCTCACCAGCGGCCACTCCTATGAGAGCCCCGCCTGGGAGTGGCCTCTGCTGCTGCGCCCCACCGCGGTCTGGGTCGGCAAGGACGTCGAGTCCTGCGGGGGCGGCGACCACTGCATCGCGGTGATCTCCACGATCCCGAATCCGCTGATCTGGTATGCGGGGGTCGCGGCGGCGCTCTGGCTGCTGTACCTCTTGGTGCGCGGTCTGATCCTGCGCCGGCCCGCTCCCGCCTGGCTGACGTTCCCTCTCGTAGGCCTGTCGATCACCTATGTGCCGTGGCTGCTGTACCCCGAGCGGACGATCTTCCAGTTCTACACGGTGGTCATGCTCCCGTTCCTGCTGCTCGCCCTCGCACTCGCCCTCCGGCATCT
Source organism: uncultured Microbacterium sp. (assembly GCA_964406995.1). Classification (GTDB taxonomy): domain Bacteria; phylum Actinomycetota; class Actinomycetes; order Actinomycetales; family Microbacteriaceae; genus Microbacterium. The sequence goes on along the minus strand of CAYOTY010000091.1, from coordinate 7,349 downwards.
GGCAGGCCGCCGCGAAGACCCTCTGCACCGCCGCCAGGCCGGCGAGCGCACGGTGTTCGTGTTCCTGGGCTTCGTCGTGCTGATCTCGGTGTTCTTCTACCCGGTCTGGACGGGGATGGCGGTGCCCTACCGGTTCTGGCTCATCCACAACTGGCTGCCCGGCTGGATCTGAGCGCCCCCTTCCGCTCAGCGCGCGCGGGCAATCGCGGCGGGATCCGAGGTCGGCAGCCGGCAGCTGAACGCGCGGCAGTCGTAGGCGAGATCGGATGCCGTCGCCTTCCCCTCGAACAGGGCGAAGCCCGCCGCGGCGAAGGCCTCCGCCTGTGCGGGGGTGACGATCGCGAGGACATCGGCATCGACCCGTCGTGCGGCCCCGGCGAGCGCGCCGGAGCGATCGGATGCCACGACCACCACCTGGCGCGGCGCCTCGATCAGCCCCGCGGCGGCCCGCAGCAGGGAGCCGTGCGCGAACGGCTGCTCCAGGGCGCGCGGGGCGCGCTCGCGGACGACCTCCTCGGCACGGCGCCGGTACTGGTCCCCCGCGCCCAGGCGCCAGGCCGTGAGCGCGGCATGCGCGAGCGCCGAGGGGCCGGAGGGCAGATCGCCATCGCTCTGCTCGGGTGAGGGCGTCAGCCCGGACGCCGCCAGCACCGGATCCGGTGCGACCCCGGCCAGTGCCTCGTCGAGGATCTCCCGGCCGGTCACCGCCCAGGAGGCCTCACCCGTGGCCAGTGCCAGCGCGAACAGGCCCTCGGCGAGAAGAGCCAGGTCGGCGAGGGTGGCGACGGCATCCGATGCCGCCCCGTCCAGCGAAGCGCGCACGAGCGCGCCGTCGCCGTCGCGATTGACCTTGAGCACCGCGCGCGCCGCCTCCTCCGCGGCGCTCACCCACACGGGCTCGTCGTGCAGAACGCCCGCCCGAGCAAGCGCTCCAATCGCCAGGCCGTTCCACCCCGTGATGACCTTGCCGTCCACAGCCGGCGGCGCAAGCCCCGCCCGCTCCGCCGCGGAGCGCCGGTAGTAGCCGCCCTCCTCGCGCACGCCGTCGATCCACGACTCCGAGTCCTGTGCGGCGCGGAAGCCGCCGTCGTCCTGCCGCAGCACGCCGAGCAGGAACCCGGCGATCCCGCGCGCGGTGGCGACGTCGCCGGCATCCCCCGCCACCTCCAGCAGCTGGGCGTTGTCGGTGAGCATGCGCTCGTAGTGCGGCACCGTCCAGTCGCGGCCCGTCGCATAGCGGAAGAAGCCGCCGTCGATCCGATCGCGCAGCTCCGACCCCGCCATGGCGGCGAGGGCACGGTCGGCGCTCTCTGCGGCATCCGGCGCCTCCCGGCTCACGAGCGGAGACCGCAGGAACCGCAGCGTGGTCGCCACCGGGAACTTCGGCGCTCCTCCGAAACCCCCGAACAGCCGGTCCTCGCGCGCCGCGATCTGCCCGGCGGCGACGGCGAGATCGGAGGCCGCCGGTACCTCGCCCGGCACCGTGGCCGCCGCGCGCACCAGCGCCTCGGCCACCGCCCCCGCCGACTCCTCGACGTCGCTTCGACGCTCGGTCCACGCCTCCCGCACCGCCGCGAGCACCTCTCGGAAGGCCGGAAGCGGCGCACGCGTCTCCGGCGGCCAGTAGGTGCCCGCGAAGAAGACGCGTCCGGACGGCGTCGTGAAGACGTTCAGCGGCCACCCCAGATTCGGGGTGAACGCCGAGGCGGCCGCCATGAAGGCGGCATCGGCATCCGGATGCTCCTCGCGGTCGATCTTCACCGCGACGAAGCCGTCGTTGATCAGCGCCGCCGTCTCCGGGTCGGCGAAGGACTCCCGCGCCATGACATGGCACCAGTGGCACGTGGAGTACCCGATGGAGACGAGGACGGGCACGTTGCGCTCGCGGGCCGCCGCGAATGCCTCCGCACCCCACGGATACCAGTCCACGGGGTTTTCTGCGTGCGCACGCAGGTAGGGGCTGCGGGTGTGAGCGAGGCGAACTGCCATGCCCCCACGCTACGCCTCAGACGGCCGCCACAGGCACCCGCGGCGCGACGCTGGGCACGATGCGGGCCGTGACCTCCGCCTTCCGCGAGGCGGCGTAGCCGATGAGGGGCAGCGCACGCTCGGCGGCGAGGTCGATCCGCGACTGCAGCACCTCGGACGACACCCGGTAGTCGGCGAAGTCGGTATCGCTCGCGTAGACCCCCAGCGGCAGCGTCAGCGCCTGGAAGAACGCGAACAGCGGACGCAGCTGGTGCTCGATGATCAGCGCATGCCGTTCACCGCCGCCCGTCGCCGCCAGCAGCACGGGCTTGCCGACGAGCGCGTACTGCTCGATGAAGTCGAAGAGGTGCTTGAACAGCCCCGTGAACGATGCGCGATAGACGGGGCTGCCCACCACCAGCAGATCCGCCTCCTCGATCTCGCGCAGCAGCGACTCCACGCGCGCGGGCAGCTGGTCGCGCCGAAGGGCGCCGGCCAGGTCCGGCCCGATGTCGGTGAGCTCGATCACCGTGATCGATGCCGCGGCGCGCTCGCCCACCGCATCCGCGATGGCACGCACGAGCGTCGTGGTCTTGCTCGGCTCGTGCAGGGACCCGGATACGGCGACGACGCGGAGAGAAGCTGTCATGTCTCACACGCTAGCGACGCAGAACGCCCCGCGTCAGCACGGGCGACACGGGGCGTCATGCGGCGTCATCGTGTGACGCCCGAGGTCAGTTCAGGTCGTTCGGGTGGGTTCCCACGCGGCCCGAGCCGTCGAGCGGGTCGAGGGCGTCGATGGCCGCCATCTCGCTCTCGTCGAGCGTGAAGCCGAATACATCGATGTTCTCGCGCAGACGCTTCTCCTGCACCGACTTCGGGAAGACGATGTTGCCCTTCTGCAGGTGCCAGCGCAGTACGACCTGCGCGGGGGTGCGGTCGTGGGCGGATGCCGCATCCGCCACCGCCGGTGCGTCGAACAGCGGGTACTTGCCCTGACCGAGAGGACCCCAGGCCTCGATACGCACGTTGTGCCGGTGCGCCCATTCGACGACCTCGCGCTGCTGGTAGGCCGGGTGCAGCTCGATCTGGTTGACCGCCGGGACGACACCGGTCGCCGCGACGATGCGATCGAGATGCTCGACGAGGTGGTTGGAGACCCCGATCGACAGGGACAGCCCCGCCTCGCGGATCTGGATCAGCTTCTCCCAGGCGTGGACGTAATCGTCGTTCGCGGGCGCCGGCCAGTGGACCAGGTAGAGGTCGACGCGGTCGAGGCCGAGCTTGTCGAGGCTCTCGCGGATCGCCGCGCGGGGCTCTTCGCCCGCGTGGCGGTCGTTCCAGAGCTTGGTGGTGATGTACAGGTCGCCGCGGGCGACGCCGCTCTTCGCGATCGCCGCGCCCACGCCCTCCTCGTTGCCGTAGATCGCGGCGGTGTCGATGTGGCGGTAGCCGATCTCCAGCGCCTCGCTGACCGCGCGTTCGGTGTCGGCCGGCGGCACCTTGAAGACGCCGTAGCCGAGCTGGGGGATCGTGCGACCGTCGTTGAGAGTGAGGGTGGGGATCGTCGTCATGGCATCCAGCCTACGGATTCTCGCCGACGGCGGGGTCGCTCAACGAAACCTGCGGCCCTCGTCGCGGCGGAACAGCCACAGCGCGAGCGCGAGGAAGATCGCGGCCCAGAGGATCAGACCCGCCCAGGACCACCACGGCAGCTCTCCGCCCTGCACGGCCCAGATCACGAACTCCCGAGCCTGCCGCGAGGGGAAGAACATCGAGAGACGGTCCAGCCAGGCGGCGAACATGACCGGCGGGAGGAAGAGCCCCCCGGCGAAGGCCAGGCCGAACATCACCACCTGGATGACGGCGATCGCCGCCTTCTCCGGCATCGCGTAGCCGATGCAGGTGCCGATGAGCATGAAGGGCAGTGCGGAGACCGCGACGGCGGCGAGCCCCGCCAGCACCCGCAGCGGCGTCGCCTCCGCTGCGGTGAAGAGGGCTCCGATGACCACCACCGGGAGGATCGCGAGCAGACCCATAACCCCCGTGGAGAACACATGGGCGAGCACCCGGGCAAGACCCGGAGCCGGGAGTGTGCGCAGATAGGGGTCCCAGGGCTTCGCCCGGTTCTCGGCGATCGTCAGGCCGAAGGAGAACAGTCCGTTTGCCAGCATCGCGAAGACCGACATCGAGATGATCGCCTGGGTCGCGAAGACCGGATTGGCCGCGACCGTCTGATTCGGCACGACGAAGAACAGCAGCGCGAGCCCCGGGAAGGCCAGCGAGCCGATCACGGCGATCGGAATGCGCAACGTCTCGATGAGGTTGTACTTGGCGTGCACCGCCGTGAGGGACAGGGTACTCATCGCGCCACCTTCTCTTTCTTCTCCGTCAACGCGAGGAACGCCTCTTCCAGCGTCGCTCCGCGCACTTCCAGTCCTTCGAAGCCCAGCCCCGAGGCGACCAGGCGCCGCACGAAGTCGTCGGCGTCTCGCACCATGAAGGTGAGCAGGTCTCCCTCACGGTCGGATGCGGCATCCGGGTCCAGCGCGGCGACCGCGTCCGGCGCGTCCGTGCGCAGCGACACCCGCGAGCGGTCGACGGTTCCGAGCACCGCGCCGAGGGCGGCGTCTTCGATGATTCGACCGTGATCGACGACGACCACCCGTCCGGCGAGCGCCTCGATCTCCTCGAGGTAGTGGCTGGTGACCACCACCGTCACGCCCTGCGCGTGCCGCGCGCGGATCGCCTCCCACAGCACCCGACGCGCGTCGACGTCGAGGCCGGTCGTCGGTTCGTCCAGCAGCACGAGCCGCGGATCGCCGATGAAGGCGAGAGCGACGCTCACTCGGCGGCGCTGGCCGCCCGAGAGCGAGCCGCACTGCCGCCGGAGGAGATCGGTGAAGCCGAACTGCTCGGCGAGCTCTGCCGCATCCGCCCGGTTCGGGAAGTGACGGCCCACGAACTCGAGCACCTCGCCCACGCGCAGCGTGTCGGGGAGCGAGGTCTCCTGCGGGGTGCTGCCCAACCGGACGCGGGAGGAAGGATCGCGCGGATCTCCGCCGAAGAGCGTGACGGTGCCGCCGGTCGGGCGGCGCAACCCCTGGATGAGGGTGAGGAGGGTCGACTTCCCTGCGCCGTTGGGGCCGAGGAGGCCCACGATCTCCCCCTCCGGGATGTCGAGGGTCACATCGTCCACGGCGACGAGATCGCCGAAGCGGCGGGTGACGTGGTCAAGGCGTGCGAGGGTCATGTTGCATCTCCCAGTACTGCTTTCAGGGTCTCGGTGTAGTCCTCGAAGGCGCGGCGACCCTTTCTGGTCAGGGCGAGGTAGGTCACGGGGGTGCGGCGGTCGAAGGTCTTCTCGACCACGACGTACTCGGCGTCCTCGAGCTTGCGCAGGTGCGTGGAGAGGTTCCCGGCGGTCATCCCCAGCAGCTCCTGCAGCCGCGGGAAGGAGATCTGCTCCTCGGTGCGGAGCGTGGCCAGAGCCGCCGTGATCCGCAGGCGTGCCTGCGCGTGGATGACGGGGTCGAGCTCAGTCATGGCGGGCCTCCCCCGCCTTCTCCACCGCACGGCGGAGGCGATCGAGGTGGATGTAGCTGGCGACCGCGAGCGCGAGGAGCCCGAGGCCTCCCGCGACCGCGAGAACGAGGTAGTGGGTCGGGTAGCCGAAGAAGGGGGCGATGACTCCGACGAGGATCGTCCAGCCGCCGAGGAAGAGCATCGGCACCGCGCGCCAGAGGGCGGCGGAGACGAAGTACATGATGCCGGTGAAGAGCACGTAGGCGGTCGGGTAGTAGATGTTGGCGAGGTCGGGATCCATACCGTTGACGACGAGAGCCTGCCCGAAGGCCTGGATGCAGAGGGCTCCGACGAGCCAGGTGATGCCGTAGACGATGCCCCGGAAGGTGTCGTCGCCGCTGCCGCGGAATCCGCGCCCGGAGCGGATGCCGAACAGCGCGGAGAGACCGATCCCACCGAGGAGGAGCACGACGAAGATCGGCACCGCGACGGCGAGGGGGATGCCGAAGGCGGGCTGGAGCCCGTCGATCAGCCAGAGCGTGAGGAAGCCGGCGAGCCAGACGAGGCCCCAGACGAGCAGGATGTGCGGCACGAAGCCGGCGACCTGTCCCTCCACGCTGCGCTGCTGACGAGCGGCCAGTGCGAGCATGTCCTCGGGCGACAGCGGTGCGTCGGCGGCATCCGGTTCATTTCGCGTGTTCATAAATAACTTTGTACTGCAAACTAGTTTTCCTGTCAAGAGTCGGCGGCGACATCCGCGCGCACAACTTCGCAGATCTGCACACTTCCGCAGAGATTCCGCCAAAACCTGCGAACCTGTGCAGATCTCCGCGCGAACGCCGTCATACGATGGAGGGCTATGTCCACGCCCGTGATCACCTATCCCGCCGAGCTGCCCGTCAGCGCCGCGCGAACGGAGATCGCCGACGCCATCCGTGATCACCAGGTCGTGATCGTCGCCGGCGCCACGGGCTCGGGCAAGACCACGCAGCTCCCCAAGATCTGCCTGGAGCTCGGACGCGAGAAGATCGCCCACACGCAGCCGCGGCGCCTGGCCGCCCGTACGATCGCCGAGCGCGTCTCGGAGGAGCTCGGCGTCGAGCTCGGCGGCCTCGTCGGCTACAAGGTGCGCTTCACCGATCAGGTCTCGGATGCCACGAGGATCGCGCTGATGACCGACGGGATCCTGCTCAACGAGATCCACCGCGATCGGCTGCTGCGCCGCTACGACACGATCATCGTCGACGAGGCGCACGAGCGCTCCCTCAATGTCGACTTCCTCCTCGGCTACCTGCGGCGCATCCTTCCCGAGCGGCCCGGCCTCAAGGTGATCGTCACGAGCGCCACGATCGATCCGGAGAGCTTCGCACGGCACTTCTCGCTTCCCGCTGCCCCGGCGCCGCCGATCATCGAGGTGTCCGGGCGCACATATCCGGTCGAGATCCGGTACCGACCCCCGGTCGAGGCGTCAACAACTCCGGAGAAATCGGAGCAGAGCACGCCGGAACGGCGGAATTCTGCCGTTCTGGCGAAAAATCTCCGGAGTTATGCACCGAGTGAGGGCGAGACAGATGACGAGGTCTCCGCGATCGTCGCGGCCCTGCGCGAGCTCGACCGCGAGGCGCCCGGGGACGTGCTCGTGTTCCTCCCCGGCGAAGCGGAGATCCGGGATGCGGCGGACGCCGTCCGCGGCGCCTACGCGAAGGACGCGCAGCCGACCGAGGTGCTCCCCCTCTACGGCCGCCTGTCGGCCGCCGAGCAGCATCGGGTGTTCGAGCGCAGCCGCATCGCCGGCGTCCGCCGACGCGTGATCCTCGCCACGAACGTCGCCGAGACGAGCCTGACCGTCCCCGGCA
>CAYOTY010000090.1:0-11887 GCA_964406995.1 uncultured Microbacterium sp. | reverse complement strand
CCAGCTGAGACCGACGTCCTGCTGCACGGCCATGATGATGCCGCCGATGGCCAGGAGGGGCGCGGTGACGAACATCGTCGCGCCCATCATCGCCAGCATCTGCACCTGCTGCACGTCGTTGGTGTTGCGCGTGATGAGCGAGCCCGCGCCGAACTGCGAGACCTCGCGCTCGGAGAAGCTGCTGACGCGTGCGAAGACGTCGGCGCGGATGTCGCGGCCCGCGCCCATCGCGGCGCGAGCGGCGAGATAGGTGGCCACGACCGCCGTGACGATCTGGCCCAGCGAGATCACCAGCATGAGGAAGCCGGTGCGCCAGATGTAGCCGGTGTCGGCCTGGGCGACGCCCTTGTTGATGATGTCGGCGTTCAGGCGCGGCAGGTAGAGCGCCGCCAGAGCCGAGGCGAACTGGAAGACCAGGATGCCGAGGAGGAGCCAGCGGTAGCGGGCGAGGTAACGGACGAGGAGTTTTCCGAGCATGAGACTCCGAGGGTCAGGGGCCGACGAAAGGCCACAAGGTACTCTGCCACGCCCCGCCGACATTCGGGCCGCGGTCCGCTCAGGGCGAAACGACTCCTGCCCCTTGCCCTCCCCGCTCGGCCCGCGAGACTACAACTCCCGGACGAGACAGCGGCCCTGGACTGCTGTCTCGTCCCGCGTATGTAGTCTCGCGGTTCCGAGGGGGGAAGAGGTCAGGGGAAGAACGGCACGGCGGGGGCGTAGGCGCGAGCGGCGGATGCGGCATCCGGGGCGAGCTCGGCCACCGTCGCGGGCTGCCAGCGCGGGTTGCGGTCCTTGTCGACCAGCTGCGCGCGAATGCCCTCGACGAGATCCGGATGCTCGTTCGCGAACCACAGCACGCGGCGGTACTCCCCCGACAGCGCCGCCCGCAGATCGCCCTCGCGCGCCTCGCGCACACCGTCCAGCGTCACCGCGAGCGCCGTCGGCGAGAGCGCCTCGAGCGTCGCCAGCGCCTCCGCGGCATCCGGCTCCTCCCGCTCGCGCAGGCGATCGAGGATCTCGGCGACCGTGTCCGCGGCGAAGGCCTCGTCCACCCAGGAGCGGATGCCGACGAGCGCAGACTCCTCCGGCGACTCGTCGAACAGCAGCACGAGCTCGGCCGGCCCCGTGGGGTCGGCCCGGTTCGCGAGCGCCTCGCGGAGGTCGCCCAGCCGCTCGCTCGGCACGAAGTGGTCGGCGAAACCGGCGTAGATCGCGTCGGCACCGGTCATCGCTTCGCCGGTGAGGCCGAGGTACTCCCCGAGCCTGCCGGGGGCCCGCCCGAGGAGATGGGTGCCGCCGACGTCGGGAGTGAAGCCGATGCGCGTCTCGGGCATCGCCAGCTTCGAGCGCTCGGTGACGATGCGGATCGCCGCGTGCCCCGCCAGGCCGATGCCGCCGCCCATCGTGATGCCGTCGGCGAAGGCGACCACCGGCTTCGGGTACTCGGCGATCATCGCGTCGAGCGCGTACTCCTCGCGGAAGAAAACCGCCGTCTCCTCGGCGCGCCCGCTCACGATCTGCTCGTAGAGAGCGCGCACGTCTCCGCCCGCGCACAGCCCGCGCTCGCCCGCGCCGTCGATCAGCACGATCTGCACATCGCTGTCGTCGCGCCAGGCCAGGAGCGCCTCGGTCAGACGGCGGATCATCCCGATGTCGAGCGCGTTGAGCGCCTCCGGCCGGTTGAGGGTGAGGCGACCCAGCGCCCCCTCGGTGCGGACCAGAACGCGGGAGTCGGCATCGGAAGTCGTCACGCTGGCCACACTACCCGCCCGGAAGTTCGGGGGCATCCCGGCGATAATCCGGCGGGAGCTGCGGGTTTCCGACAAGATAGAGAAGAAGGTTGCCCCACCACGGAGAGGTCGCAGATGCCCGACGGACAGGTGCTCGAGTTCTCACGCATCACGAAGAGGTTCGGGCCGGTGACGGCCGTGTCGGAGTTCTCGGCGCGCATCGAACCCGGGCTCGTGACGGGGTTCCTGGGGCCTAACGGCGCCGGCAAGACGACCTCGCTGAGGATGCTGCTCGGCCTGGTCCGTCCGACCTCCGGCACCGCGACGATCGGCGGCAAGCGCTACGCCGAGCTCAAGCACCCCCTGCAGACGGTCGGCTCGGCACTCGAGGCCGCCAGCTTCCACCCCGGCCGCTCCGGCGCGGGCCACCTAAAGGTGTACGCGAACGCGGCGGGGATCAAGAGCGGCCGCGTCGACGAGGTGCTGGGCCTGGTCGGGCTCACGGATGCCGCGGGCCGCAAGGTCGGCGGCTACTCCCTCGGCATGCGCCAGCGCCTGGGGCTGGCCACCGCGCTCCTGGGCGACCCGGGCGTGCTCGTGCTCGATGAGCCGGCCAACGGGCTCGACCCGGAGGGCATCCGCTGGATGCGCGGATTCCTGCGCCAGCTCGCCGGCGAGGGACGGACGGTCCTGGTCTCCTCCCACGTGCTCGGCGAGGTGCAGCAGACCGCGGAGTCGCTCGTGATCATCGCCCGCGGCCAGCGGGTCTTCCAGGGCGCTCTCTGGGAGCTCTCGGTCGGCGACGAGCAGGCCGTCGTCGTCGACGCCCCCGATCGCGCCGGCCTCGTCGAGGCGCTGCGCACGGCGGAGCTCCCCTACGAGGTGCTGCGCGCGGGGCTCACCCTGCGCGGTGCGGACACCGCGCAGGTCGGCGCCGTCGCCGCATCCGCCGGGGTGGCGCTGTCGAGTCTGCACAAGCGCGGCCCCGCGCTGGAGGACGTCTTCCTCGAGCTCGTCAACGGTGTGCGCGTGCACCCCAGCGCCCAGGAGATCGCCGGGTCGCTGGAGGCCGGCACGCCGTCGGCAGCGACCGAGGCGGAAGCCGAGATCGAGAGTCCCGCCGAGCCGGAGCCGGTATCCGCACCCGAGGCCGAGAGCATCGCCGAGACGCCCGCGGCGTCGGAGGTCGAGGAGGCTTCGGAGCCGGAGCCCGCAGCGGATCCTTCCGCCGGTATCGAGCCAGCCCTCGAAGAGGACGCTGCGCCCGAGCCGGATGCCGCAGAGCCGCCGGAGCAGGTGGAGCAGGTGGAGCACTCCGAGGCATCCGCTCCTCTCGTCGAGCCCGAGCCCGAGCCCGAGCCCGAGCCCGAGGAGAGCGTCCCCGACGAGGAGGGCCCGTACGATCCAGCCCCGAACGAGGCCCCGGAGCACCAGGAGCCCTGGAGCGACGAGCGCCTCGAGGACCAGGAGACCGCGCAGGAGACCCCTTCCGAGAAGGGCGCTTCCCCCGAGGATCCCCGAGAGGATCCGGCGCACGAGGAGTCCGCTCCCGACGAGGAGGCCTCCACCGAAGAAGCCCCCGCCGACGAGGAAGGAGAGCAGCGATGAGTCTGGCCCGCGCGACCCGCTCCGAGGTCACCAAGCAGTTCTCCACCTCGATCTGGTGGATCCTCGCCCTCGTGCTCGTCGTGTACGTCGCGATGATGGCCGGCGGCATGGCGTTCCTCATCGCGGCGGATGCCGACGGGCTCCTCTCCGGCGGCGAGGCGATGCCGCTCTTCGCCGACGCCTCCAGCCTGCTCTACAGCTTCGCCTCCTCGCTGGGGTTCGTCTTCGCACTGCTCATCGGCACGCTCATGGTGACCACCGAGTACCGCCACCAGACGCTGACGCCGACGTTCCTGGCCGTTCCCGGCCGCGGCAAGGCGCTCCTGGCGAAGATGCTCGTCGCGATCCTGCTCGGCGGTCTGTACGGACTGCTCGCGCTGCTCGCCGCGGTCGGGCCCTCGGCCGGGGCGCTCGCCGCCTTCGACCAGGAGACGGCGCTCGGCGAGAGCGACACCTGGGCGATGTTCGGCCGCGTCCTGATCGCCCTGGTGCTGTGGACGCTCCTCGGCGTCGGCGTCGGCGTGCTCGTGCGCAACCAGGTCGCCGCAGTGGTCGGCGTGATCGCCTTCACCCAGTTCGTCGAGCCGATGGTGCGCCTCGCCGCGTCCTTCGTCGACGGCGCGGACAAGGTCGCCGCGTTCCTGCCGGGCGCGTCCAGCGATGCGCTGGTCGGCGCCAGCTTCTACAACCTCATGACTCCCCCCGGCGGCTTCAGCCTGGACTGGTGGGTCGGCGGCATCGTGCTCGGCGCCTACGCGGCGCTGTTCCTGCTGCTGGGCTATCTGTTCAGCTGGCGTCGCGACGTGTCGTAGACACGCCACGACGGGACACTAGGCCGGGCGGGGCCGGATCACCGGCCGCTTCGGTGCGGGCTCGGTCGACGCCGATGCCAGATCGGAGACGTCCGTGGCCTCGTCCGTGAGCGGCAGGCGCAGCGCCTTCGTGAGCGCCAGGCCGTGCCGCGTCGAGATCACCAGGCGCCGGAACTGCGGGTCTCCCTCCAGGTCGATCACGACCGAGGGCCTCTTGCGGCGGATCAGCACGAACTCGAGACCGCCCGAGGACTTCCACGCCCCCGCGGCCAGGACGCCCGGCAGGTGCGTGCCCGGACTCGGCACACCGCGCAGCCAGGTCCAGGCGTCGTCGGTGAGCTGCACCTTGGTGATGGTGTCGCGCGCGATGCGCAGGTTCTCCCGGTGGAACGCCGCCGCACGCTCGAGCGGTGAGAGCACCACTTCGAGCTGCGTCTGATCCAGCAGCAGAGTCACCATGCCTCCAGTCTGCCAGCGTCACCGACCCGAGAACGGTGAACTTGCTCACAGGACCCTAACGATCCTTTGTGGAAGTCGTGAAAAATCCGGCCCGATGCCGGTCGCATACCCGGTCCGGAATACTCAGGGCGCGAACTCGTCGGCCGCGTGCGGCAGGGTGAACTGCGAGACCGCGTCGATGAGCGCATCGACGGTCTGCCGGTCGGCGACGACCTGGATCGACAGCCCGGCGAGGGCGGCATCCTTCGCCGTGCGGGGGCCGATCGCGGCGAGCAGCGTCGCGTCGGGGATCTCCGGGAACTGCTCGCGCACCTGGGCGGCGACCGAGCCGCTCGTGACGAGGATCGCGTTGATGCGACCGTTCTCGACATCGCGGCGGATCGGCGCGGTCACCGGAACCCCCACCGTGCGGTAGGCGACGACGCCGTCCACCTCGTGCCCGGCCTCCTCCAGCAGCGTGCTGAGCACGGGCTTGGCGCTCTCGCTGCGCAGGGCGAGGATGCGCCGCGGGCGGCTCTCCAGCGCGATGAGCTGCTCGGCCATGCCCTCGGCGGAGTTGTCCTTCTCGGGGACCAGGGCGACCTCGTAGCCGACCGACTCCAGCGCGGTCGCCGTCGTCTCGCCGACGGCCGCGATCTTCGTCGTGCGCGGGATCTCGGTGCGGTGGGCGAAGAGCACGTCCACCGTCGTGGCACTCGTGACCGTCAGCCAGTCGTAACCCCCGGCGGTGAGCCGCGCGAGCGCGACGTCCAGCCCTTCCTGATCGGTCGTCGGGGCGAAGTTGATCAGCGGCGCCACCACCGGCACCGCGCCCAGCGCACGCAGACTCGCCGCGACGCCATCGCCCCAGGGCCCGCCGCGGGGCACGAGGATGCGCCACCCGGCGAGGGGCTTCTCAGGCTTCGGCTTGTATGGGGTCATCGGGAACGCTCTCAGGACTCAAGGTCGGCCGCTCCCAGATCGAGCAGCCGATGGGCAACAGCCAGCCCGACGTCTGGTTCTGCACGCATCGGGTCTGCGCCATCGGCAGCATCCGCTCCATTGCCGCTGCCTTCTGATCGAATATACCCCCGGTTCAGGGTTCTCGTCAGGTCCAGGGTGTGTCTCTCAACCCTGTGCGTGAACGAGGACGGGCTCGGGTGGGTCGTTCGCAAGGCGGAGGAGGAGGCTTTGCTGGTGGCAAAGCCGACGACGACAACGCCGCGAACGGCCCACCCGAGCACGCCGCAGCGCGTGCAGGGTTGGGAGACGCACCCTACCGCGTTCCGTGACCTGTTCCGCGAGGGTGAGAGCTACCGTGACAGCCCGCGCGCGATCAGCCAGACGATGCCGCCCACGGCCGCAGCCGCACCGACCACTCCGGCCACAACCAGCGCCGGGTTCTCGCGCTTCGCCTCGCGCAGGCGCCGGGCGCCGCGGGCGCTGGCCTTCTCGATGCGCCGGGGGATGTTGGCACGCTTCTCGATCGCCGCCAGCGCCGCCTTCAGCTCCGCCCGGGCGGACTGGACCGGATCGGTGATCCCGGCGGGAACGACGGTGGCCGGGAGCTCTCGGGGATCAGTGCTCGTCATCGTGGGCCTCTCTCAACAGCTTCGCGTCGGTCTGCACGGCCTGGACGGGATTCTCCCGGTCGGTGAGCCTCTTGAACTTGAGGATGCCGAGGAGCGCGAACCCGACGGCGACGAGAAGCAGCACGACGAAGACCACCAGCGCCGAAAGCCACAGCGGCCACCACGACGACAGGCCGATGATCGTGAACGCGATCAGGGCCGGGATCGCCCAGAACAGCAGGAACAGGGCGACGACGAACCAGAGACCGCCGAAGCCGGCGTCCTTCGCCGAGCGGCGGAGCCACGTCTTGGCGGCATTGATCTCGGCCTTGACGAGGTTGCCGATCAGCTCGGGCAGATCGCCCAGGAGGGTCAGCAGACCGTCGTCGGCCCGATCGCGCGGTTCAGCGGCCATGATCAGCGGCCTTTGCGGGGGGACTTCTTCACCGCGTCGGCGGCGTCCTCCACGGCATCCTCGACCGCGTCGGCGACTTCGGCCGCGGCCTCCTTGCCGGTGGCCAGCGCCGAGTCCAGCTTCTGACCGGGCGTTCCCGAGCCGGATGCGGACTTGGCGACCTTGACCGCGCCCTCCCAGACGGCGACGGGTACCGCCAGCGCCTGCGACTTGGCGAACTCCTTCGCCCGCTCCACCTGCTCCTGCACCGGGTCGAGGTGCCAGACCTTCAGCCACTGCTGCTTGATCTGCTCATAGCGCTTGCGCCCGGCGCGCGCGCCGAGCACGTAGCCGATTCCGATTCCTACGACGAGTCCGATCTTGCCCCGCATGGGGTCTCCTCACCTGGTTCGGTCGTGTGTACGAGTTACCAGCGTAACCCTGTATTCCGATTTCGGCATTGAGCAGTCTCTCAGGCTGACGGCCGGCCCTCGCCGGCGTCGTCCCACAGCAGGGCGTGGCGGAGGCGCTCCGCCTCCTGCTCGGCGTCGGGGATGACCTGGGCAAGGCCGGTGCCCGCCAGCCATGCGCCCACCATGCCGAGTCCCGGGACGGCGGCGATCCGCTTGCGGGCGCGGCGACGGGCCTCGGCGGCACCGAGAACGGAGGAGGGCGGAGGCTGGGTGAAGCCCTCCCGGTGCGAGGCGATGAGGGTCAGCCGGTCCTCGGGGACCCCGAGGAGAGCGGATGCCTCGCGAAGGGCGAGACCGGCGGCATCCGCATCGTCCCTCCCGGCGGTCGCGGGGGCCCCGCCCTGCGCCCCGAAGGTGACGCGCACGATGTGGCGGCCGGCGGCCCGCGAGCGCAGCCCCGCCCAGACCGCGGTGGAGTGCCCGAGGGCACGCACGGGGGTGGTGCCGGGGACGGTGCGCACACCGGAGCCCCGCGGAGCCGCATCGAGCGCGGGAGCCTCCAGCAGCAGCGTCACCATCTCGATCTCGGAGGCCGGACCGGGCAGGCCCAGCTCGGGGAGCTCCTCCGCCAGCAGCCGCTCCGCGATCGGTGCCGGAGTGGCCAGGACCACTGCATCCGCCGCGATCGGCGCGTCGTCGTCTGCGGCGGTGCGGATCTCCCATCCGGACGCGGTGCGCTCGACCGCGGTCGCCGCCGTCGCCGTGCGCAGCTCCGCACCCAGCAGGGCGAGTTCGTCCGCCAGTGCGTCCACCAACCGGTGCAGACCGCCGTCGAGGCCCTGGACGGACGACTCCGTCCTCTCCTCCCGCTCCGCGAGCAGCAGACCGACGGCGCCGGACAGCGAGCCGGTGCGTGTGAGCGCGGCGTTCAGGCCGGGGGCCGCGGCATCCGTGTCGATGTCGTCGGGGTGGGATCCGTAGACCCCCTCGGTCAGCGGGGCGACGAGCCGATCGCGCACGAGCGCGCCCATCCGGCTCTCGACGAGGCGCCCCAGACTCTTCTCCTGCCCGATCGTCAGAGGCGGGCGCAGGCGATCGAGATAGGCGCGCCAGGCCCCGCGCCAGCCGATGATGCGGCGCACGTCGTCGGCGAAGGGGTTCTCGGGGATGCCCAGGATGCCGCGGGAGGGGAAGGGAACGGCACCCGCCCCCGGGACTCCGGCCAGCCAGGTGCCCAGAGGCTCCGGACTCACGACGTCGTGGGCGAGCTGCAGCTCCTCGAGCAGTCGCTGCACGTGCCCGCCGCGGATCGAGAAGCTGTCGGCGCCGGTGTCGAGGGCGAGTCCGTCCAGCTCGGCGCGACCGATCGTGCCCCCGGGGTGCGCAGCGGCCTCGAGCACGGTGACGCGCATCCCGACCTTCGCGAAGGTGCGCGCGGCGATGAGACCGGCGACCCCGGCGCCGACGACCACGACATGGATCTCGGCGGCGCGCTCGGCCAGGTCGCCGACGGGAGAGATGGGGCGCGGGGCGTCAGAATCGGGCATGCCTCCATCCTCCCATCCGTGCCGCGCTCCGACGGGTCCGGTCGACACCGCTGCACCCGCCCGCCCCGGGAGCGGAAAGGGAGGCGCGAACGGGGAGCGAGTGCCAGACTGGTCGCATGGCTGTGCACATCACCGGAGACCCGGAGGCCGACGAACTGCTGTCCGCCTCGCCGCTGGCGCTGCTGATCGGAATGCTGCTGGACCAGCAGGTGGCGATGGAGATCGCCTTCGCGGGCCCCGTGAAGATCCGCGAGCGAACCGGCGCCCTCGACGCCGAGGCCCTCGCCTCCTACGATCCCGATGCGCTCGTCGAGGTGTTCCGCGAGACCCCCGCCGTGCACCGCTACCCCGGTTCCATGGCCGGCCGGGTGCAGTCGCTGTGCCGGGCGCTCGTCGACGAGTGGGGGGCGGATGCGGCCGCCCTCTGGACCCGGGACGACCCCGACGGCCCCGAGGTTCTGCGGCGGCTGAAGAAGCTGCCGGGCTTCGGCGAGCAGAAGGCGAGGATCTTCCTGGCGCTGCTCGGCAAGCAGTACGGCTTCACCGGGGACCGGTGGCGGGAGGCATCCGCTCCCTACGGCGAGGAGGGCTCGTTCCGCAGCGTCGCCGACATCGACTCGGCCGAGTCTCTCGCGAAGGTCCGCGAGAACAAACGTGCGGCCAAGGCGGCGGCGAAGGCGGCCAAGGCGCGTTGATGGGCAGGGTCGAGCGAGCGAAGCGAGTCGAGACTCGAGGAGGCAGATGATGGAGAAGACCGGAGGCAGCGTCGCCGCATTCATCGCCGAGGTCACCCCCGCGGTGCGCAGACGTGACGCGGAGACCCTCGTGGCCCTCCTGAGCGAGGTCTCCGGCCGCGAACCGGAGCTGTGGGGCACGATCATCGGCTTCGGCAGCTGCCACTACCGCTATCCGACCGGCAACGAGGGCGACATGCCCGTGCTGGCCTTCGCTCCGCGCAAGGCCGCCTCGACGATCTATCTCGACCGCGCAGACCGCCACGCCGAGCCCCTCTCGGCCCTCGGGCCGCACACCACGAGCGTCGCCTGCCTGTACATCAAGGATCTGGAGAAGGTCGACCAGGCGGTGCTGCGCGGCATCCTCGCCGATGTGCTCGCCTGGACCGAGGCCGGCGGGGACGACTACGCGCAGATCACCGTCACCGACTGAGGCGGGCACAACGGCGGACGGTGGCCTCGACACGCCGCCGAACCAGCGCCAGTGCCGGCGCGTCGGCTACGGCATCCGCAGTCGTGCACGGGACGAGGGCTAGCGCCCGCCGTAGCGCGCGACGATCTCGTCGGTGAGGCCCGGCCAGATCCGCTTGTGATCCTCACCGAAGGTCACGCCCGAGAGGAAGGCCGCGGCGATGTCAAGGGTGGGCTCGACGAACAGGAAGCTGCCCTGGCCGCCGAAATGGCCCGCCGTCTCCGGATGCAGGCTCTCGCCCATCCAGTGGTGCTTCTCGCCCTTGATCTCGAATCCGAGACCCCACTGGTTGTCGTCGAAGGAGCCGTAGCCGGGAACGAGTCCGCGAAAGCCGGGGCGCGACACGGTCAGCGCGCGGTCGCGCAGCTCGGCGGGGAGGAGCGTGGGACGAAGCACCTCGCGGCCGAAGGTCAGCAGGTCGTTGATGCTGGCGCGGGCCCCGGCCGAAGGGCGACCGGTGACGTCCGTCTCGGCCATGCCGAGCGGCCCGGTCACCTCACGCTGCATCCACTCCGCGAAATCCAGGCCGACGGCGCCGGCGACATGCGCGGCGAGCGCGTCGAAGCCCGCGTTCGAGTAGATGCGCCGCTCGCCGGGCGCGCGCTGCGGCTCCTCTCCCTCGAACGGCAGCCCGCTCGTGTGGTCGAGCAGGTTGTGGACGGTCGCCCCCGGAGGACCGGCCGCGTCCTCCAGGCCCACGATCCCGCGATCGATCGCGATGAGCGTGCCCCAGGCCG
The DNA here is from genome assembly GCA_964406995.1 of uncultured Microbacterium sp. GTDB lineage: Bacteria > Actinomycetota > Actinomycetes > Actinomycetales > Microbacteriaceae > Microbacterium. The sequence continues at coordinate 1,431 of CAYOTY010000090.1, read as the reverse complement.
TGAGCAGCTTGGTGACCGAGGCCAGCGGCTGCACCTCGTGCGGGTCGCCCTGCACGGCGAGCGTCTCATCGAGGTCGGTCACCCCGACGAGGGCGGTGTGCGGGAAGCCGGTCGTCGCGGCGAAAGTCGTCGTCTCCACGCATTCATCGTCGCACGCCCCGGTGCAGGGCTCGCGCCCGATCGCAGATCCGCACGAGATCGCAGGAATCTCATGGCATCCGTGCGAAGTCGTGCAGAACTGCGAGGTTGTGCAGGATGCCGGATGCTACTGCGGCGGGTACACACTCACCGTGCTCGATCGAGCAGGCCGCACCGCCAGCATGATCGCGAGCACGCCGAGGAAGAGGTTCCCCGCGAGAAGCACCACTCCGGCGAAGCCGTGCATCAAGACGAGGGTCTCCTGATCGCGGATCCCCGTCGCCTCCGCCAGGTACGGCAGAACCTGAGCCGCCACGAATGCCGCCAGCGCCCACAGGGGCGCCCAGTTCCACGGCCGGGGGATCACGGCGACGCGAACGATCTGCCAGACGGCGATCATGGCGAAGATGAGGCTCAGCACCCGAGTGAGAATGTCCAAGGTCGACAGCGACTCGAAACTGGCCCCGATCAGGATGCCGGCGAACACCGTCCAGAGGAGCGGACTCAGCACCTCCCACGCGGCCAGCGCCAGCAGGGCGATCGTGCCCAGCGGTCGCCGCGCGGTCACGCTCCCCGCCGCGCCGAACCCGATCGCGAAGACCACGAGCGCGGCCGCGGCCAGGAGAGTGCCGGCCCACCCCAACGCGGCGGCCGGCAGCAGCTGGGTGCGCACCAGTCCGAGGAAGCCCGCCGTCAGCAGCAGCACTCCACCGGTCAGCCAGGTGCGCCGTCGCACCTGCATCCGCTCCGCCACGGCTACGCGCCGCGGAGGCGCTCGGCCAGGTAGGCGTTCAGGCCCTCCAGCGGGATGCGCTCCTGAGCCATGGTGTCGCGCTCGCGCACGGTCACGGCGTCGTCGTCGAGCGAGTCGAAGTCGACGGTGACGCAGAACGGGGTGCCGATCTCGTCCTGGCGACGGTAGCGGCGGCCGATGGCGCCGGCGTCGTCGAAGTCGGTCGCCCACTGCGCACGCAGCTCATCGGCGACCTGGCGGGCCAGCGGCGAGAGCCTCTCGTTGCGCGACAGCGGCAGCACGGCGACCTTCACCGGCGCCAGTCGCGGGTCGAGCCTGAGGACCGTGCGGACATCGGTGCCGCCCTTGGCGTTCGGCACCTCCTCCTCGACGTAGGCGTCGACGAGGAACGCCATCATCGAGCGGGTGAGGCCGAAGGAGGGCTCGATGACGTAGGGGATGTAGCGCTCGCCGGATGCCTGGTCGAAGTAGGTCAGGCTCTGACCGGACGCCTCGGTGTGGCTGGAAAAGGAAGGCGCACCGTGGCCGCCGCTCGAAAA
>CAYOTY010000089.1:0-12247 GCA_964406995.1 uncultured Microbacterium sp. | reverse complement strand
CGACGCCCTGCTGGAGCTCGGCGTGAACGGCTGCGCCGAGCTGCGAGGGCACCAGGGGGCCGCACTGGAGGCCGTTCGTTGAGTGCCCGCGTGGTCCTCGCGACGCACAACCCCCACAAGGTCGCCGAGTTCGCCCAGATCGTCGCGCGGGTGCGTCCCGACCTCGAGGTGGTCGGCTACGACGGACCCGAGCCGGTCGAGGACGGCGTCACCTTCGTCGACAATGCGCTGATCAAGGCGCGTGCGGCATCCGCCCACACCGGCCTTCCCGCGCTCGCCGACGACTCGGGGATCTGCGTGGACGTGCTGGGCGGCTCGCCCGGTGTGTTCTCGGCGTACTGGGCGGGCCATGCGAAGGATGCCACGGCCAATCTGGAGCTCCTGCTCGACCAGCTCTCGGATGTCGCAGACCCCCACCGCACGGCGCATTTCACCTCGATCATCGCGCTCGTCACGCCCGACGGCACGGAGCACACGGTCGAGGGGCTCTGGCCCGGGCGCCTGGCGAGCGCACGCTCGGGTGCGGGCGGATTCGGCTACGATCCGATCTTCATCCCCGACGGTCAGCCCGAAGGCGCCAAGCGCACGGCGGGGGAGCTCAGCGCCGAGGAGAAGCAGGCGCAGTCGCATCGCGCGCGGGCTTTCGAGGCGCTGGTGCCGCTGCTTGCCGAGCTTCCCCGATACTGAGAACCGTTCCCGTTCCCGATTGGCCCGAAACAGCCGCTGATCGGGTCCTGCGCGGCGTATCGGGCCTAGCCTGGAGCTATGCACGACCACGCACCCTCCGGCATCCGTTCGGCCGGGCACCGTCGCCTGCTCGCGATCTCGCTCGCCGTCACCGCCACCGTGATGGTCGTGCAGATCGTCGGGGCGATCCTGACCGGATCGCTCGCGCTGCTGGCCGATGCCGCGCACATGTTCGCCGACTCCTCGGCCCTGGTGATCGCGCTCATCGCCAGTGCCGTCGCGGCGCGCCCCGCCGATGACCGCCGCACCTTCGGCTATCAGCGCGCGGAGGTCTTCGGAGCGCTCATCAACGGGGCGATCCTGCTGGTGCTGGCCATATGGGTCGGCGTCGAAGGAATCTCGCGCCTGGTGGACCCCGGTGAGGTCGAGGTGCTCGGCGGGCCGATGCTCGTCGTCGCGGTCATCGGACTTCTGGCCAACGCCTTCGCGCTCTGGCTGCTGAGCTCCGCGCAGAAGCGCAGCATCAACGTGCGTGGCGCCTACCTTGAGGTGCTCGGCGACCTTCTCGGCTCCGCCCTGGTGATCGTAGCGGCGATCGTCATCGTCACGACCGGATGGATGCCGGCGGACGCGGTCGCCTCCCTCGCGATCGCCGTGCTCATCATCCCGCGGGCGCTGTCGCTCCTGCGGGAGGTGTTCTCGGTGCTGGCCGAGTCCGCGCCGAAGGGGACGGCGGTCGGCGAGATCCGGGAGCACATCCTGGAGCTTCCAGGCGTGGAGAGCGTGCACGACGTGCACGTGTGGCAGCTGACCCGCGGGGCGCCGGTGTTCACCGCGCACGTGGCGGTCTCGCCGGAGGTGCTCGCCCGCGGGGGAGCGGCGGCGCTTCTCGAGGAGCTCCAGGGATGCCTCACCGAGCACTTCGATGTGGAGCACTCCACGTTCCAGTTGGAGCCCGCCGGCCGCGTCGAGTGCGAGGACGCGCACGCCTGACGCTCATGACCCGCCGTTCGGTCCCACAGATTCAGGATTCCGGGCGTGCCGACCTGAACAGCGGGGACCGAACGGGGCCGATGTTCAGCGGCCGGCGAAGAGGTTGATCCCGCCGACGGCGAGCAGGCCGCATCCGATTCCCCAGAGCGTGATCGAGACGGACTGCCAGAAGATCACGGCGTTGCGGGATGCGCCGAAAGAGATGAGCGCGGTCGACGTGATCTGGCTGGCCAGGATGAGCTGACCCAGCAGGCTGACGCCGGCGACGCCGTATCGGTCGAAGCGCTGCTTGAGCTTCTGCCGGCGAGGGCTGAGCTCCTTCGCATCGCGGTCGCGCGTGGCCCGGGCGCGGATGCCGTGGGCGCTCAGGACGAAGGCGAGCATTGAGACGATGTTGCCGATGATCGCCGCCGCGATGGCGACCACCGGGTGCACGCCGGCGAAGATGCCGATGATCGAGCCGAGGTAGGACTCGACGAAGGGGATCGCTCCGAGGAGCATGACGCCCAGCCACTGCAGGGCGGAGGGGAGGGACTGGGTGAACTCCTGGAGAGTCTCGATCATGAGGTGTGCCCTTTCTCGTACACTGTACTAACCGACGAGAACACGTTAGCACAGTGTGCTAGTACGCTGTGCTAATCAGGAAGGGGATGCCGTGACCGAGCGACGAGAGCAGATCCTCGCCGCGGCACGCGAGCTCGCGTCCGAGCAGGGGCTGCGCGCCGTGAGCGTCCGGGCCGTCGCCGCGCGGGCGGGGATCGGCGCGAGCACGCTCCGCCACTACTTCCCCACGCAGCAGGAGCTCCACGACGCGGTGCTGGGGGCCATCTTCGATGCCAACCTCGATGATCTGCGCATCGCCGATGCCGCCGCCTCGCCCGAGGAGCGTCTCGTCGAGTGCCTGTGGCAGTTCCTCCCCGCCCCGGGAGCCGACGAGCTCCAGCTCGCGCAGTGGGCCGCCCAGTTCACCGCGGTCCTGCAGCCGGATGCGGCTCCGGAGCTGCTGCGCACCTGGGCGCTGCTGGTCGATCGCGGGCGTACCAGGATCATCGGCTGGCTCGAGACCCTCGCCGGGGAAGGGCATGTCGATCCTGCCCGGATCCCCGGGCTGACCCGGATGCTCGTGGCGCTGATCGACGGCGTCGGGGTGGGGCTCATGGTGCACCCCGACTCCCGGATCAGCCATGACGAGGCCGACGGGATCCTCCGCGACGCCTGTGTGAGCGTGCTCCGGAGGGCGTGAGCTCAGTCGGTGCCGGCTCGTCCGGCGAGGCCGTCGCCGTCGAGATCGGGAGCCCGCTCGAAGACCTCGGCGTCGAGGACCAGGGAGTCCGTCTCCGCGGGCGCCGTCTCGCTGTCGTCGGCCGCCTCGCCGCCGGCAGCCTGGGCGCGCCGGACCTTGCGGCGCTCCTGCAGGTAGTGCACGAGCACCGCAAGCGCCGTGCCGCCGACGGCCACGAGCAGGATCAGGTCGATGTAGGCGGTGACGAAGTCGCGGATCCAGGGGATGTAGGCGATGACGTAGCCCAGCAGCGTCAGGCCGTAGCCCCAGATCACCGCGCCGATCACGTTGTAGAGGGAGTAGGTGCGTCGGGGCATGTGGCCGATGCCGGCCGCGACGGGGGCGAAGGTGCGGACGATGGGCACGAAGCGGGCGAGGATGATCGTCAGCCCGCCGAAGCGCTCGAAGAAGGCGTTCGTGCGGCGCACGTTCTCCACGCTGAAGATGCCGGACTCCTTGCGCTCGAAGATCGCAGGGCCGCCCTTGTGACCGATCTGATAGCCCACCTCGCCGCCGACGATCGCCGACAGGGTGATGAGGCTCGACACGATCCACACGTTCACGCCGAAGACGTTGCTGGTGTGGGTGAGCAGGCCGGAGATGATCAGCAGCGTGTCGCCGGGGAAGAGGAAGCCCACGAGCAGGCCGGTCTCGGCGAAGATGATCGCGCAGACGACCAGCAGCGCCCAGGGGCCTGCCGCATCGATGATGTTCTGCGGGTCGAGCCAGGGAATCAGGGAGATCGGGTTCATGTGCGCCTGTCGGGGAAGAAGGGAGACCGCGTGCGGAAGGGGGGACTTGAACCCCCACGCCCTAGGGCACAGGAACCTAAATCCTGCGTGTCTGCCAATTTCACCACTCCCGCGCGAGCTCCAGTCTAGCGACCCTGTGGATAACTTTCGTCGTGTTCTCTTCGGGCTTGGCAGGATCGATCCGTGACCCAGCCCACCCTTCTTGTCGCAGATCGCGTCCGGCATCGACTGCGCACCGAGCAGATCGACCCGGCCGCCGCTCCCGGCGAGACGCGGCGCATCGCGCAGGAGGAGGTGCGTCGGCACAATGATGCGACCCTCTCCCGCGGCGGCGCGATGATCGACGACGAGGCGGGGTGCGTGCGTGATGTGCTCGCCTCGGTCAGCGGCTTCGGCGCATTGCAGCCGCTCCTGGACGATCCCACGATCGAGGAGATCTGGATCAACGCGCCCGATACCGTTTACATCGCCCGCGACGGGGTGTCCGAGCGCACGGGCATCCGGCTGACGGCGGGCGAGCTGCGCGACCTCGTCGAGCGGATGCTGCACTCCTCCGGCCGACGCGTCGACCTCAGCCAGCCCTTCGTCGACGCCTCGCTGCCCGACGGCTCGCGCCTGCACGTGGCGATCGCCGATGTCGTCAGAGGATCCTGGGCTGTCAACATCCGCAAGTTCTTGAGGCAGTACCGCACCCTCGATGCGCTGGTCGCGCAGGGAACGCTGCCGGTCGACCTCGCCGAGGAGCTCGCCGGCGCCATGCGCGAGGGCAGGACCGTGCTGGTCTCGGGCGCGACGCACGCGGGAAAGACGACCATGCTCGGCGCACTGCTGGCCTGCTGCGCCCAGACTCAGCGCATCGTGACGGCGGAGGAGACCTTCGAGCTCGCCTTCGACGCCCCCGACCTCGTCAGTCTCCAGGGGCGCCAGGCGAGCCTGGAGGGCACCGGCGAGATCACGCTGCGCCGCCTCGTGAAGGAGGCGCTGCGCATGCGGCCCGACCGCCTCGTGATCGGCGAGGTGCGGGGCGCCGAGGCGCTCGATCTCGTCCTGGCGCTGAACACCGGCGTGCCCGGCGCGGCGACCATCCACGCGAACTCCGCCGCCGAGGCGCTGGACAAGCTGTCGATGCTGCCGTTGCTGGCCGGGCGCAACATCGATCGCGCCTTCATCGCGCCCGCGATCGCGGCATCCGTCTCCTACGTCGTGCACTGCGGGCGCGATTCCTCCGGCGCGCGCCGGGTCGAAGAGGTGCTCGCTCCCACCGGCGAGGTCGTCGAGGGACGCATCATCACCCGCGGCGTGTACCGCGCCGCCGTGCGCGAGGCGGGGGCCGGCATCCGATGACGCTCCTCGCGGGCGCGGCGCTGGCCGCGGGCGTCCTCCTCCTGGTCTCGCCGTGGCTCTGGCCCGCAGGCATCGCCGAGCCCCGTGTCCCTCGTCGCGGCGCGCTCACCCGCCTGCGGGAGGAGGCCGGATACGCCGGCGTCGCCGCGCGCACCCTCCACGCCGTCATCCTCGCGGCGGCCGTCGTCGCGGCGGCGGCTGTCTGGCTCGTCGCGCAGCTGCCCGTGCTGGTCCTGCTCGCAGCCCTCGCGGCGGGGTGGGCGCCGATCGCCTGGCTGAGGGCGCGCCGGCTTCGCCTGCGTGCCCTGCGGCGTCAGCTGTGGCCCGATGTCTGCGACCTTCTGATCGCGTCGATCCGGGTGGGGATGTCCCTGCCGGATGCGGTGGCGAGCCTTGCGGTATCGGCGCCTCCGATGCTGCGGCCGGCCTTTGCCGTGTTCGCCCGCGACATGCATGCGACGGGGCGCTTCGAGACCAGCCTGGATCGGCTGAAGATCACCCTTGCCGACCCCATCGCCGACCGGATCGTGGAGACGCTGCGCATGGCGCGCCAGGTCGGTGGAACCGAGTTGCCCGGCGTGCTCCGGGCACTCTCGCAGTCCGTCCGGGCCGATGCGATGCTCCGCGCCGAGGTCGAGGCGCGGCAGTCGTGGGTGCGCGGTGCGGCCGTGCTCGGCGTGGTCGCCCCCTGGGTGATCCTCGTGCTGCTGGTCCTGAGGCCGGAGGGCGCGCAGGCGTACTCTACGCCGACCGGATTCCTCGTGATCTGTGCTGGTGCGGCGATCTCGGCCTTCGCCTTCCGGCTCATGCTGCGACTGGGACGCCTGCCCGAGCCGCGGAGGTGGTTCGTATGACCGGTGCGACCGACCTCGCGCTCGCCGTCCTGCTCGGAGGTGCGGCCTCCGCGGGGATCCTGCTGATCCTCGCCGCGCTTCCGCGATGGCGGGTCGCCTCGCTCGCCCTGCGGATCGCTCCCTATGTGCGTCACGCGGTCCCCGACGACCGGCTGCCGCACGGCGTGCTCCCGAGCACGGGGAGGCTTCCCGTGCGGGCGGTCTCCCCGTGGCGGCGCCTTCCGCTGCTGCTCGGGCGCCTCCTCGGCGGCGACGCCACGATCGCCCTCCGGCTCTCGCAGGCGGGCGAGGAGGCGGATGTCGCCCGGTTCCGCGGTCGTCAGCTGCTCGTCGCGCTCGCGGGCCTTGCTCTGGGCTCTGCCCTCCTCGTGCTCCTCGCCCTCACCGCCCGGATGAGTCCGCCGGTCGCGATCGTGCCGGTCCTCGGAGCGGCGGGCGGCGCCCTCCTCGTCGACGCCCGCCTGTCGAGCCGTGCCCGCGCACGCGTGAGCCGCCTCGGCGAGGAGCTGCCCACCGCCCTGGAGTTCCTGGCGTTGTGCCTCGCCGCCGGCGAAGGTCTCTTCGACAGCATCCGCCGTGTGGCCTCTGCCGGCTCGGGCGAGCTCACGCAGGAGTTCGGGCGCGTGGTGCTCGCCGTCAACACCGGTGAGCCCTTGGCGGCGGCGCTGACGGCGATGTCGGCGCGGCTGGAGTCACCCCAGCTCGCCCGCGCCGTGGATCAGATCGTCGCCGCTCTCGAACGGGGCGCGCCCCTGGCCGGCGTCCTGCAGTCGCAGGCCCACGACGCCCGGGAGGACGCCAAGCGCGTGCTGATCGAGCAGGCGGGGCGCAAGGAGATCGCGATGATGCTTCCGCTCGTCTTCCTGATCCTTCCCCTCTCGGTGCTCTTCGCGGTCTTCCCCGGCCTCTTCCTCCTCCAGATCGGGCTCCGCTGAGCCCTCATGAAAGGACACCCCATGAATCGGATCCGCACTCTCCTCCACCGCTCCCGCGATCACGTCGCGGAGTTGGCGCGCGACGAGGCCGGCGACGTTCCGGGCTGGGTCCTGGTGACTCTGATGACCGCCGGGATCGTGGTCGTGCTGTGGGCCTTCGCCGGGCCCGCGCTGGTGAACCTGTTCGAGCAGGCGCTGCAGAGCGTGACCGGGCTCTGAGATGAGGATGCGGCGGGTCCTGTGCGAGGAGCGCGGCTCCAGCGCGGTGGACTTCGTGCTCGTGGGCACGCTCCTGACGGCGCTCACGCTCGCCGTGCTCCAGCTGGGCCTGGCCGCCTATGTGCGCAACATCGTGCACGATGCGGCCGTCGAGGGCGCTCATCATGCGGCGCTGGCCGACACCTCTCTCGACGACGGCGCGGCGCGCACGAGCCTGATGATCAGCCGGGCGGTGGGCGCCGGGTATGCGGAGGACATCGCCGTGAGCGAGTCGATGATGCTCGGTCACCCGACGGTGCAGGTGCGCGTGCGGACGACGCTGCCGCTGCTGGGACTGCTGGGTGTTCCGGGTGCGATGGAGGTGAGCGCGCATGCGCCGCGAGAGTCCTTCACCGGCTGAGGCGGCCTGCGAGAGCGAGCGCGGCTCGGCGCCGCTGGAGTTCATCGGCGTGGGGCTCATCCTGCTCGTCCCGCTGGTCTATCTCATCCTCGCGCTCGGGGCGGTCCAGCAGCAGACGCTGGGTGCAGAGGCGGCGGCCCGGCACACGGTGCGGGCGATCTCCCTCTCCCCGGATGCCGCCGCTGCTGCCGCGCGCACCGACGCCGTGCTCGCCTCCGTCGTGCGCGAGTACGGCATGACCGAGGACGCGGTGTCGGTCGCGGTCGCCTGCGTTCCCGCCGGAGCGGGATGCCCCTCGGCGGGAGCCACCGTGCGGGTGCGGGTGAGCACTCGGGTCGCCCTGCCCCTGGTGCCGTCCTTCCTCGGACTCGACCGGCTTGCGACGATTCCCATCGAGGCGGAGGCCGTGCAGAAGATGTCGCGCTTGTGGAGCCAGCAGTGAACGGCATCCGAACGTGGCAGGAGCGGGCGCGTGGGGAGGAGGGCAGCACGCTGCTGCTGACCCTCGGCTATGCGCTGCTGGCGATCGCGCTGATCATCGTGTGTCTGTGCGCGACCGATCTGCACATCGCGCAGAAGCGCCTGGACGCCCTGGCCGATGCCGCCTCCCTCGCCGGAGCCGACGGCTTCACGGTGAGCATGAGCGGCGCCGGCGTGCGCGCAGAGCTCTCGGATGCGGCGATCGCCGAGCAGGCGCACGCCATCGTGGCGGTGTCGGGCGCTTCCGCCACCGTCGTCTCGGCGCGCACTCCCGACGGGGTGTCGGCCGAGGTGAGGCTGGCGGCCGCCTGGCATCCGCCCCTGTTCTCGCCCTTCGTGCCCGACGGGGTGCGGCTGGAGTCCACGGCGACCAGTCGCACCGCCTTCTGGTGAGCGAGCCGTCGGACGCCACCCGATACCGACCGTCGTGCAGGAGTGCCTGGCGGTTGTGCAGGATCGAGCAGCCGTATCCTCGCTGAATCGTCGTCTCCAGGCGTCGAGTGCCCGTCTGCTCCTGCGGAACGGCCACCGCCTCCTGCAGAACGGTCAGGCGGGTCGCCGCCGCGGATCCTAGATCCGCGCTGCGATCGCGGCGGTGTCCGCCCCGGAGGGGAGCGCCCCGTAGAGCGCGCCGCCCTGCCACGCCCCGCCGAGCCGCGTCGCGGTGAACGCGTCGGCGACGGATGCCGGCGCGTGCTGCACGAGCAGCGCTGCCTGCAGCGTCAGGGCCAGGGATGCGGTGAGCGCACGTGCCTGCACCGGGTCGGGAGAGGCGAGCATCGCTCGCGCGAGCCCCCTCGTGCGCTCCCAGTGCGCATCGAGGTGCCGGTCGGCGCCGAGGGCGCGCGAGATCTCGAGGTCGAAGGCCTCCAGCGACTCGGGTTCGCGCTGCAGCGCCCGCAGCATGTCGAGCGCGATGACATTGCCCGAGCCCTCCCAGACCGCCATGACCGGCTGCTCGCGATAGCGCATCGCCAGGGGGAACGCCTCGGTGTACCCGTTGCCGCCCAGGCACTCCAACGCCTCGTAGGCGTGGCCCGGGCCGCGCTTGCAGATCCAGTACTTGGCCACGGCGGTTCCCAGGCGCGCGAAGGCCCGGTCGGCATCCGAGGCGTCGTGGTCGTGGGCGCGGGCCAGCCGCAGCGCCGTCGCGGTCGCCGCCTCCGTCTCCAGCTGGAGATCGGCGAGCACGGCGGTCATCGCGGGCTGATCGATCAGCAGGGCACCGAAGGCGGTGCGGTGCCGGGCGTGCCAGGCGGCCTCTGCGACCGCCTGGCGCATCCCGGCCGTCGAGCCGTAGATGCAGTCCAGGCGCGTGCGGGCGACCATGTCGATGATCGTCCGCACACCGCGCCCCTCCTCGCCGATGAGCAGGGCCTCGGCGCCTTCGTACTCCACCTCGCTGGAGGCGTTGGCACGGTTGCCGAGCTTGTCCTTGAGTCTCTGGATCCGGATGCCGTTGCGCTCGCCGTCCTCGCGTACGCGGGGGAGGAGGAAGCAGCTGAGACCGCCCGGAGCCTGCGCGAGCACGAGGAAGGCATCCGACATCGGCGCCGAGCAGAACCACTTGTGTCCGGTCAGCGCATAGCGGCCTCCGCCGAGCGGCCGTGCCACGGTGGTGTTCGCCCGCACATCCGAGCCGCCCTGCTTCTCGGTCATCGCCATGCCGAACAGTGCGCCGGGCTTGTCCGCCCGCAGCTGCGGATCGTAGGAGGTGGCGAACACGCGGGGGAGCCAGACGGCACCGGCCTCCGGATGCTGCTGCAGCACCGGAACGACCGAATGCGTCATCGACACGGGGCACGCGTGCCCGGGCTCGATCTGCGCGTAGAGCATGAAGGTCGCAGCTCTGGCGACGCTCGCGCCCGGGCGCGGATCGGCGAACGCCGAGGTGTGCGCCCCGTCCGCGACGGCGGCGGCGATGATGCGATGGTATGACTCGTCGTACTCGACCTCGTCGATGCGATGCCCGTAGCGGTCGTGCGTGCGCAGCACGGGCTCGCGGGTGTTCGCCGCTGCGGCATCCGCCTGGAATGCGGTCGTGCCCACGTGCCAGCCGGTCTCGCTCAGCCTCTCCTGCGCCCAGCCCGCATCGTGGCGCGCGACGCCTTCGACGAGGGCGGCGTTGCCCGCGTACTCGTCCAGCCCGGAACGGACCGGGGGCTGATTGCCCACCTCATGCGTCTCCATCGGCGCCTGACCTTTCCTCGTGAGCGATGCTACCGATCCGGACGCGGGACGAAGCGGGGGATCCAGCGGATGAATCCGGCCGCTCCCAGCAGCCCGATGACGCCCATCGCCGCCGAGGCCAGCGCGAGAGAGGCGACCGCCGCGATCCCGGAGATGATAAGTGGGGCGACGGCGCCGCCGGCATCGGAGAGGGTGCGCCACGACCCCAGGTAGGCGGCGGGCGCGCGCTGAGGCGCCGTATCGGAGCCCAGGGTCATCAGGATGCCGCTGGAGAGTCCGTTGCCGACGCCGATGACGGCCGCGAGCATACCGTACCAGAGCACGGCGAGGTCGCCCTCGTGGGTGAGGGAGAGGGCGAGGAAGCCGACGCCCATCAGCGTCATCGCCGGCATGACGGCCCACAGGCGGCCGAACTTGTCCATCACCTGTCCGCTCGCATAGAACAGCGCGAAATCGATCGCCCCGGAGACGCCCACCACCAGCGCGATCGTGGGAGCGTCCAGCCCGAGCGACAGGCCCCAGAGCGGGAGCACGATCGCCCGTGCCGAGCGCAGCGCCGCCAGGGCCGCGGCGGCGAGCCCGAGCCTGGACAGCACGCCGCGGTGGTGCCACATCGTCCGGAACACACCCGCGCGGGCATGAGTGGGGATCGACCCGGTGACCGGCTCTCCCGTGTCCTCGGCGTCATGAGCGCCGTCGTGGTCGATGAAGATCGGGTGCTGCTTCTCGGGGTCGGGGCCGAAGGCGACCAGCAGGATCATCACGACGATGCAGAGGAAGAAGAACCAGATGGCGATGCGCTCGCCGTCGAAGAGCTGCAGCAGGCCCGCGGCGACGAAGGGACCGATGAAGATGCCGAATCGGAAGGATCCGCCCAGCAGCGCCAGCGACCTCGCGCGCATCGCCGGCTCGACGCGCGTGGTCATGAACGCGTGGCGGGCCAGGCCGAACGCCGCCGCGCACAGCCCGAGCAGGAACACGGATGCCGTCAGTGCGGCGACGTTGGGCGAGATCGCCATGCCGACGGCGGAGATCAGGGCCACCGTTCCGGAGATGATCATCGTGATGCGCTCGCCGACCTTGGTCACCAGCCAGCCGGCGGGGAGGTTCCCGCTGAGCTGGCCGATCACGAGGGCGCCGGCGACCAGAGCCGCGACGGCGAGATCGGCGCCCATGCCCGCGGCGATGACGGGGATCAGCGGGATCAGGGCGCCCTCGCCCAGTGCGAAGAGGATCGTCGGCAGGTACACCATGGGGCCGAACCGTCGAAAGATCGTCCCCGCCGTCGTCGCCATTCCTCCACGCTACTCCTCGCTCCGTCCACCGGTCGTGCGCGAACAGGCGGACGCGCAAGAACAGGCAGATATCGCGGTAATCCTCCTGTTCTCGCGTGTTCGCCTGTTCCCGGGAGACCGCAGGTCGGTGAGACACTCCCGGCACGTTAGGCTGAGGTGTCATGCTCGAACTGGATCTCTCCGCCGAAATCGCCGCCCTCCGCCAGACCTTTGGCGACATCAGCGAGGTGGTCGACGTCGCACGCCTGCGCGAGGACATCGCGCGCCTGAGCGAAGCGGCCGGTGCCCCCGACCTCTGGGACGACACCGAGAACGCCCAGAAGGTGACGAGCGCGCTCAGCCACCGCCAGTCCGAGCTCGCCCGCGTCGAGGGCGTGGGGCGTCGCCTGGACGACCTCGAGGTGCTCATCGAGCTCGCCGTCGAGATGGAGGACGAGGAGTCCGCGGCCGAGGCGCGCGCGGAGCTCGCGGCCCTCACCACGGTCATCAACCAGCTCGAGGTGCAGACGCTGCTGGACGGCGAGTACGACGATCGCCCGGCGATCATCACGATCCGCTCGGGCGCCGGCGGCGACGACGCCACCGACTTCGCCGAGATGCTCATGCGCATGTACCTGCGCTGGGCCGAGCAGCACAAGTATCCGGCCAAGGTGATGGACACCTCCTATGCGGAGGGCGCGGGCATCAAGTCCGCCACCTTCGAGATCGACGCCCCCTACGCCTTCGGCACGCTGAGCGTCGAGGCGGGAACCCATCGCCTCGCCCGCATCAGCCCGTTCGGATCGGCCGACAAGCGTCAGACCAGCTTCGCCGCCG
>CAYOTY010000088.1:1628-12345 GCA_964406995.1 uncultured Microbacterium sp. | reverse complement strand
CCGTGCTCGTGGTCGAGCACAAGCCGGAGACGATCGCGATCGCCGATCATGTCGTGGATCTCGGTCCGGGAGCAGGCACGGCAGGCGGCACGATCTGCTTCGAGGGCACGGTCGAGGGGCTTCGCGCCAGCGACACTCCCACCGGGCGCCACCTGGACGATCGCGCCTCGCTCAAGGCGGAGGTGCGTACCGCTCGCGGGGCGATGGAGGTGCGAGGAGCGGCTGAGAACAACCTCCAGGACGTGGATGTGGACATCCCGCTGGGCGTGCTCACGGTGGTCACCGGTGTCGCGGGCTCGGGCAAGAGCTCGCTCATCCACGGCTCGGTGGCGCCGCGAGAGGGCGTCGTTTCCATCGATCAGAGCGCGATCAAGGGCTCGCGGCGCAGCAACCCGGCCACCTACACGGGGATCCTGGAGCCGATCCGGAAGGCGTTCGCCAAGGCGAACGGTGTGAAGCCGGCGCTGTTCAGCGCGAACTCCGAGGGCGCCTGTCCCTCCTGCAAGGGATCGGGTGTGATCGTCACCGAGCTCGGGTTCATGGACACGGTGGAGACCCCCTGCGAGGACTGCGGGGGCAAGCGCTTCCAGCCCGGGGTGCTCGAGTACACGCTCGCGGGGCGCGACATCACCGAGGTCTTCGAGATGCCGGTCGCCGAGGCGAAGGGGTTCTTCGCGGAGGGCGAGGCGAAGATCCCCGCCGTCGTGAAGGTGCTCGATCGCCTCGCCGACGTCGGTCTCGGCTACCTGACGCTCGGGCAGCCGCTGTCGACCCTGTCGGGCGGTGAGCGCCAGCGGGTGAAGCTGGCGATCCAGATGGGCGAGGACGCCGACGTCTACGTCCTCGACGAGCCGACGACGGGTCTGCACCTCGCGGACGTCGAGAACCTGCTCCGGCTGTTGGACCGGCTCGTAGATGTCGGCAAGTCGGTCATCGTCATCGAGCACCATCAGGCCGTCATGGCGCACGCGGACTGGGTCATCGACCTCGGCCCGGGAGCCGGCCACGACGGCGGACGCATCGTGTTCGAGGGCACGCCCGCCGACCTGGTCGCTCAGCGCTCGACGCTGACGGGGGAGCACCTCGCCGAGTATGTGGTGGAGGCGGGGTGAGCCTCGTGGAGCCCTTCACCCTGCGCACGGAGCGTTTCCTGCTGGATCAGCCGACGTCCGCCGACGTGGACGACATCGCCCGGTACTGCGCCGACCCGGTGTTCGAGCACTACATGACGACGCCCTGGCCCTACGAACGCGCCGACGCCGAGTTCTTCGTCGATGATTATGTCAGGAACGGCTGGGCGGACGGAGCGGAGTGGACCTGGGCCATCCGCGATGGCGAGGGAGAGCCGCTTCTGGGCGTGGTCGGCATCCGCCTACTCTCGGGAATGCTCGGCTACTGGCTGGGTGCGCCGTACAGAGGCCGTGGCGTGATGCCGGAGGTCGTCACGGCGGTCATCGATGCCGCCTTCGAACGCAGTGACCGGGACGAGATCGGCTGGGAGTGCGTCGTCGGGAACACCGCGTCGCTGCGCGTCGCCCAGAAGGCCGGATTCACCTTCACCGGCGAGCGTCCCGGACGGATTCCCTCTCGTGACGGCTCGCCGATCACGTCGTGGCACGGTGTTCTCGGTCGAGGTGATTCGCGCGCCCCGAAACACGGTTGGCCCGGCACCGGGGAGAATCAAGTTCCCCGATAATGCACATTATGTCAGATCAATGCGACACCACCGATTCCGTGATGTCACCGTGCACACCGACCTCTCCCCTCGAACCGAAGGATCGAGCCGTGCCCGAGCGACCTGAGATCGTCTGCATCTGCGGCTCTATCCGGTTCTTGGAAGAGATGCGTGCGGCGAACCGTGATCTGACCCTCGCAGGTGTCATCGTCGTCGCACCGGGCGAAGCGGACGAGTCGATCACCCACGAGCAGAAGACCGTACTGGATGCCCTTCACCTGCGCAAGATCGACCTGGCCGACCGGGTTCTGGTCGTCAACCCCGGCGGATATATCGGCGAGTCGACGAGCAGGGAGATCGCGTATGCCCGCGCCACCGGCAAGCCGATCTCGTTCACCGTTCCCCTCTGACCGGCAGACCCTTCGTGGCCCGCAGGGGCGACGAGACCCGGTCAGTCTCAGAGCGTGCTGCTGGAGGGCTCCGGGCCGTCGGAACCCCCTCATGCACGCGCGGAGCGCACCGGCGAGAGCAGCGCGATGAGCGCGGCGACGCCGAAGAGGGCCGCGACGATCCAGAGTGCGAGCGTCTCCCCCAAGGCCGACGCCATGATCCCGCCGAGGATCGCACCGAGCGCACCCGCCGTGCGGTTGACCGAGCGTCCGGTGGCGTTCACGCGGCCCAGCAGGTCGTCGGCGACGGCCTTCTGCCGGTAGCTCATCTCGTTCGCGTTCTCCAGCCCTGCTGCGAAACCGCCGACGGCGAGGGCGATGAAGAGGGCCACCGCTCCCCCGTTGCCCGCCTGGTTCGTGGACACGAGCGCGACGACGATCCATGACACCGGATACATCATCCGCGCGATCGTGATCGCGGCACCCTCACCGCGACGGACGCCGACCCGTTCGGCGAAGAAGGCCCCGAGCAGGGTGGCCCCGCCGGCTACCGACAGCAGCAGGCCGTATCCGGCGGCGCCGAGCTCCATGGTGCGCAGCACGAGCAGCGAGAGGACGGTGAGAGCGGCGGCGTTGGCGATGAACCATATGTGCGTCGACACGGACAGGGGAAGGAGGACCGGATGCCGGTAGGTCACTCGCAGACCCTCCCCCATGTCGCGGAGGATGTGACCGCGGCGACGGGTGGGCGTCTCCTGCACCCGGAGCGTCGACACCAGGATCGCGTCGATGACGTATGTGACCGCGTCGATCAGCAGGACGAGGGGCGCGCCCAGCCAGCGGACGAGCAGACCGGCCAGGGTGGGGCCGACCGTCTGTGCGGCCGCTTCGCCCTGATCCAGCTGTGCGTTCGCGCGGAGCAGCCGTTCCCTCGACACGAGCCGCGGCAGGAGCGACTGCGATGCTGCGAAGCCGAACACGGAGAACGCCCCGAACGAGAGCAGCAGGGCCACGAGGCTCCAGATCGCCAGGGCATCCGCCATCCACAGCGCGACGATCGCCGTGAGGCACACCGCGCGGCCGAGGCTCGCCACCACCAGAGTGCGCTTACGGCGCCAGCGGTCGACGAACACCCCCGCGATGAGGCCGAGCACGGCATACGGCAGGAACTGCGCGGCGTTGACCACCCCGACCTCGACGGGCGTCGCCCCCATCCCCTCGATGACGAGGACCGGCAGCGCGACCGCGGTCAGCGTCGTCCCGAAGGAGCTCAGGGTTCCCGCCGACCAGAACCTGCCGAAGCCGCGGTCCTGGTTCTGCTCGGCACTCATCCTCTCAGTATTACGCCTGACGACACGGAGCGAGGTGTGCCGCTCAGCGACCCTGGATCTTCGACCAGCCCGACCAGTCGGCGGCGTCGATCACGCAGAAGCGGTTGCCCTCCGGATCCTCCATGATGATGAAGTCACCGTCGGGCGGCATCCGATCCCAGTGCACTTCCCGAGCGCCGAGCGCGGCGAGACGCTGGACCTCGGCCGTCTGATCCTCCGCGTACAGGTCGAGGTGTATGCGCGGCGGCAGGATCCGCTCGGACTTGGCTGCATCGAGCGAGACGGAGACCCCGGCTCCGGTTCGGGGCCGCAGGAGCACGAAGTCGTCCGACAGCGGCTCACGCGCCTCGTAGTCGAGCGCCGCCGTCCAGAAGCGCGTCTGCGCTTCGATGTCCTCCACGCGGATGACGATGGATCCCAAGATCAGCATGGGCCCGATCGTACTCCCGGATGCCGCAGACGACACCCCCTTGCGCGAGCGAGACGCTAGAGCAGCTCGGCGAGCCGGATCTCGAGCCCTGCGCCCGCGTCGGCGATTGTGACACCCGAGAGGTCGAGCACCGTCCAATCCGCGCCGTGCGTCTTCGCGGCCACGCCGACGCCGACCACGCGCATGCCCGCCGCGTGCGCGGCTGCGACGCCGACATCCGAGTCCTCGAAGGCCACGCACTGCTCCGGTGCGACGCCGAGGAGCTCTGCGGCGGAGAGGAAGCCCTCCGGATGGGGCTTCGACGCCGAAACCCTCTCGGCGGTCACGGCCACGGACGGCATACCGAGCCCCGCCGCCTCCATCCGGGCGTGCGCGAGCGCCCGGTCGGCCGAGGTCACGAGTGCGTGCGGCACCCCGGCGAGGGATGCGAGGAGCCGCCCCGCTCCCCTGATGGCCACGATGCCGTCGGTCTCGGCGGTCTCGCGGGCGAGCAGCATCCTGTTCTCCCGGAGGTTCTCCTCCATCGGGCGCTCCGGCAGCAGCATCGCCATGCTCTCCTGCCCCTGCCGTCCGTGGATCACCGGGAGGACCTGGGCGGGGTCGAATCCGTGATCGAGAGCCCAATCGCTCCAGATCCGCTCGACGGCGGCCGTCGAGTCGACGAGCGTGCCGTCCATGTCGAGAAGAAGAGCGGATGCGGCGATCGTCACAGTCACCCTTCCAGGCTAGCCTCCTCCGGTCACTCGACAGACCTGACCGCCGAAGGACGAGTAACGTGAGATTGTGCAGACAATCCCCGCTCCCCCCTCCCCCGGTCTTCGGGCCTGGAGCATCTGGATCGTCGGCGTCGCCGCGTACATCCTCTCGATCACCAACCGCACCTCGCTCAGCGCCGTCGGGGTCGACACGGCGGAGCGATTCCAGGCGGATGCCTCCGTCCTGGCGCTGTTCGCGGTGATCCAGCTCGCGGTGTACGGCGGGATGCAGATCCCGGTGGGCCTGCTCCTCGACCGCTTCGGTGCCCGCCCGCTGATGGTGATCGGGATGCTGCTGATGGCGGCCGGTCAGCTGACGATGGCCTTCTCGACGAGCATCGGCGTCGCCCTGTTCGCGCGGGTCCTGCTGGGTGCGGGCGACGCCGCGATCTTCCCGAGCGTGCTGCGACTGATCGCCCTCTGGTTCCCCGCGCAGCGCAGTCCTCTCATGGTGCAGATGACGGGGATCCTCGGGCAGTCGGGGCAGATCGTGTCGGTGATTCCGCTCGCCGCACTGCTGCACGCCACGACCTGGACGATCACCTTCGGCAGCATCGCCGGCCTCGGCACCCTCTTCGCGATCCTGCTGTGGCTCATCATCCGCAACCGCCCTCCGCAGCTCACCGAGGACGTCACGGTCGATACCAACACCGGTGTGATCCGCGTGGTCACCTCGGCGATCGACACCCGCGTCGGCATCCGCGCCGCGTGGGCGCACCCTGGCACGCGACTGGCCTTCTGGTCGCACTTCACCCCGCCGTTCGCGGGGGCCGCCTTCGTGCTGCTGTGGGGAATGCCCTACCTGACCGCGGGCGAAGGACGCACCACCGTCGAGGCCGCAGGCCTGCTCACCCTCTTCGTCGTGGCGGGAATGTGCTTCGGCCCCGTGCTGGGCGAGCTGTCCCGGCGATTCCCCTACCAGCGTTCCCTGGCGATCGTCCTCCCCACGATCCTTCTTCAGGTGCTCCTGTGGATCGTCGTCGTCGCGTGGCCCGGAACCGCGCCGACCTGGCTGCTTGTGGGGCTGATGATCGCGCTCAGCAGCGGCGGACCGGCCTCGATGGTCGCCTTCGACCATGCCCGCACGCACAACCCGGCCCATCGCCTGAGCACGGCGACAGGTGTGGTGAACTCGGCCGGCTTCATCGCGTCGCTCGTGGCGATCCTCCTTATCGGCCTCGCCCTCGACCTGCAGGGCGCCGGAACCCCGGAGACCTATTCTCAGAGCGCGTTCCGGCTCGCATTCCTCACCCAGCTACCCCTGTGGCTGCTGGGTACGGTCTTCATCCTCATCGAACGCAAGCGCACCCGCATCCGGATCGGCCTCGACAAGCCCCGCCGCTGAGTCGGCCGGCATGCGCACCGCGAAGATCCGCATGAAGAACTGGCACAGCGGCCCGACGGCCAGCGCGAAGATCAGGGTGCCGAGCCCCACCACTCCTCCGAGCAGCCAGCCGATGATCACGACGGTCACCTCGAGAGCCGTCCGCACGACCCAGATCGGCCAGCCCGTGCGCCGGTGCAGACCGGTCATCAGGCCGTCGCGAGGGCCGGCGCCGAAATGCGCGCCGATGTAGATTCCCGTCGCCATCGTGAGGATGAGCAGCCCGGCCGCGAAGAAGAGGATGCGCAGCCACAGCGGCTGGCCCGCCGGGATCAGCCACAGCCCCACATCCGCCGAAGGCCCCACGAGCAGCGCGTTGGCGAGGGTTCCGATGCCGTAACGCTGCCGGAGCGGTATCCACAGCAGGAGCACCAGGATGCTGATCAGGATCGTGACGACCCCGAAGCTGAGCGGTACGTGCATGCTCACGCCTTGGCTGAGAACGTCCCACGGCGCCGAGCCGATCTCCCCGCGCAGGAGGAAGGCGATTCCGATGCCGTAGAGGAAGAGGCCGATGAGCAGCTGGGACACACGCCGGGGCAGACGTCGCCCCCGCCCCCTCACTCGGGGATCCTCTCGACCCAGCCCGGATGCTTCGGCATGCGTCCGTCACCGGACGAGGTGCCGGTCAGGCGCCTCTTGACCCACGGACCGACATGCTCCCGATAGTAGGAGGCGCCGCGCAGGCCCGGCGGGGCCGCAGCGCCCGGCGCCCACCAGCTCGCCGGCGGCTCGACTCCGAGCGCGAAGAGCACGCGCGCCGCCACACGATGATGGCCGTGAGCGTTCATGTGCAGGCGATCCTCCGACCAGTACACAGGGTGGGAGAGTTCACGATCGGGCCAGTTGAGCGCGCGGATCACGTCGGGACGATCCCGGATGCGGCGCGCCACGGCCGCCGAGAGCTGATCGCCCCTTCGCTGCATCAGGCTGCCCAGCGGCAGCTGCCGCGACGGGTTCGCACCGGAGAGCACGACGAGCGTCACGCCCTCCTCGTCGCAGCGGCGCAGGACTCGCGTGAAAGCATCCGCGACATGCTCGATATCGGCGCGCGGGCGCATCATGTCGTTGCCGCCGCCGTTGAACGTCAGATGAGTCGGGCGCAGCGCGAGTGCCGGTTCCAGCTGCTCCTCGGCGATCTGCCAGGCGAGCTTGCCGCGGATCGCGAGATTCACGTATTGCACGCTCTCCCCGCGGGCGTTCGCCCAGCCCTGCGCGACGAGGTCTCCCCATCCGCGCACACGACCATCCGGCCACTCGTCCCCGACGCCTTCGGAGAACGAGTCACCGATCACGGCAAGGCGTACGGCAGACATCCTCTCAGTCTAGAACCGGTCTGCGACGGCGGCCGCCGAGAGCGACGCGGGAGCTCTCAGCGATCCTTCCCGAGAAGCGCACGCACTCGCGGGACGACCTCGGTCGCATACAGCTCGATGCTGCGCAGCATCGGCTCGTGGCCGAGCTCGCCCGTGGCGTATTTCAGGTCGAACCGGGAGGCCCCCAGCACCCGGAGCGTCTCGCTGATCTTCTGCGCCACGCGCTCGGGAGAGCCGACGTAGAGGGCGCCGCCGGGGCCGACCTCCTGCTGGAAGCGCGCACGACTGTACGCGGGCCAGCCCCTCTCCCGCCCGATCCTGCTGTGCATCGTCTCGAACCCGGGGTAGGCGGTCTCCCAGGCCTCCTCGTCGGTCTCGGCGATATGGCCCGGAGAGTGCACGGCGATCGGATGCGGCGTCGTTCCGAAGGAGGCGACGGAGCGATGATAGAGGTCCACCAGCGGACGGAAGCGGGCCGCCGCGCCGCCGATGATCGCCAGCATGAGCCCGGCGCCGTGCCGGGCCACCCGCACGACCGACTCAGGGCTCCCGCCGACCCCGACCCACAGCGGCATGCCGCCGACGGTCTTCGGGAAGATGTCGGCATCCGTCAAGGGCGCCCGCATCGTGCCCTGCCAGGTCACCGGCCTCTCCTGCATGATCTGCACCAGCAGATCGAGCTTCTCCTCGAAGAGCTGCTCGTAGTCGCGCAGATCGTAGCCGAAGAGCGGGAAGGACTCGGTGAAGGAACCGCGACCGACGACGACCTCGGCGCGCCCGTTCGAGAGCGCATCGAGGGTCGCGAAGCGCTCGAAGACGCGGACCGGGTCGTCGGAGGAGAGCACCGTCACCGCCGTTCCCAAGCGAATCCGGGAGGTCGTGCTCGCGATCGCGGCCAGCACCATCTCGGGGCTCGAGACGGCGAAGTCGCTCCGGTGATGCTCACCGACTCCGAAGAAGTCCACGCCCAGCTCGTCGGCCTTCTGCGCTTGCACGACGACGTCGCGGATCGTCTCCGCCGCGGTCAGCGGATGCCCTGCAGCATCTTTGGTGATGTCTCCGAACGTGTCCAGCCCGAACTCGACAGCCATGATCCCGTCCTCTTACTTCAGCAGCGCGCTCCTGAGCGTGTCCAGACCCACACCGCCCATGTCGAGCGCACGCTTATGGAACTCCTTGATGGAGAAGCTCTCGCCGCGGGCATCCTGGTAGGCGTCGCGCACCTGCTCCCAGATGCGCTGTCCGACCTTGTAGGAGGGCGCCTGCCCCGGCCAGCCCAGGTAGCGGTTGACCTCGAACTGCACGAACTCCGCAGGCATGTTGACGTTCCTGCCCATGAAGTCGAGTGCGTAGTCGTGATCCCAGACTCCCTGGCCGTCCAGGCGCTCCTTGCCCAGGTGCACGCCGATGTCGAGCACGACGCGCGCGGCGCGCATCCGCTGACCGTCGAGCATGCCCAGCCGGTCGGCGGGATCGTCGAGATAGCCGAGCTGCTCCATGAGGCGTTCGGCGTAGAGCGCCCAGCCCTCCGCGTGACCGGAGGTGCCCGCGAGGAGGCGTCGCCAGGAGTTCAGCTCGGCGCGGTTGTATACCGCCTGGCCGATCTGCAGGTGGTGGCCGGGAACGCCCTCGTGGTAGACGGTCGTCAGCTCGCGCCAGGTGTCGAACGATTCGACGCCCTCGGGCACCGACCACCACATCCGGCCGGGACGAGAGAAGTCATCGGTCGGGCCGGTGTAATAGATGCCGCCCTCCTGCGTCGGTGCGATCATGCACTCCAGCGTGCGGATCTCCTCCGGGATGTCGAAGTGCGTCTCGCCGAGCTCGCGCACCGCGCGGTCGCTGGTCTCCTGCATCCACTTCTGGAGCGCATCGGTTCCGATGAGCTTGCGCGAGGAGTCCGCTTCCAGATGGGCGACCGCCTCTTCGACGGTCGAGCCGGGCAGGATCTCGTTCGCGATCGCCGTCTGCTCGGCGATCATGCGCTCGAGTTCGGCTCTGCCCCATTCGTAGGTCTCGTCGAGATCGATCGTGGCGCCGAGGAAGCGACGCGAGTGCAGCGCGTAGAGCTCGCGCCCCACCGCATCGCTCTCGGAGGCCGCGGGCGCCAGATCGTTCACCAGGAACGAGCGCAGCTCGTCGTAGGCGACACGCGCAGCGGCGGAGGCATCGGCCAGATCGCGGGCCAGCGAGGCCGGGAGCTGACCGTCGGCGGGTGCGGCCTCGGCGGCGAACTCGGCGAAGAAGCCCTCGTCGGCGGAATATCGCGCGATCTGGGTCGCCACCTCGGTCACCTGACGACGCGCCGGGACGACGCCCCGCGCGATGCCCTCTCTCAGCGTCGCCGTATAACCGCGCAGCGCCCCGGGGACCGCGGCCAGACGCCGGGCGATCACACCCCAGTCATCGGTGGTGGCGGTGGGCATCAGGTCGTAGACCTGGCGGAGGTCCTGCGCCGCGGAGGCGATGACGTTGATGTCGCGCAGGTGCCACTGGGCGTCGTACAGCTCCTGGGCCAGGCGCAGCTCGCTGCCGAGATCGGCCTTGGTCACCTCATCGACGGCGTCGACGGGCTCGAGGGCGTCCAGCGCCGCGCTCGTGGACCGCACGGCGTCGGCGAAGCGGGCCACCCCTTCAGGGCTCAGATCGCCATAGCGGTCGTTGAACTCGGCGCGACCGATGTACGTGGCGAGGGTGGGTTCGAGCTCACAGAGGGTGTCCACCCACCCGTCGGCGAGTTCGTCGATCGCGGTGGGGGTTCGGGGTGCTTTTGACATGATCTCCAGCCTAGTGCGCGGCCTCATTCCAGTCACGACCACGCCCCACCTGCACATCCAGCGGCACCGACAGCTCGGCCGCCGATCCCATGCGCTCGCGCACGACGGCCTCCACCTGGTCCCACTCCCCCGGCGCGACCTCGATCACGAGCTCGTCGTGGATCTGCAGCAGCACCCGCGAGGCGAGATCCCTAGAGCGGAAATCCTGGTGGATGTCGTTGAGCGCGATCTTCATGATGTCGGCGGCGCTCCCCTGGATGGGAGCGTTCAGCGCCGCGCGCTCCGCGTTCTCGCGGAGCACTCGATTGGGGCTGGCCAGATCCGGGAACGGTCGGCGCCGCCCGAAGATCGTCTCGGTGTGGCCGTCCTTGCGGGCCTGCTCGACCGAACCGCGCAGGTAGTCGCGCACCGCGCCGAACCTCGCGAAGTACTCGGTCATGAGCCTCTTCGCCTCGGCCTGCTCGATGCGCAGCTGCTTGGACAGCCCGAAGGCAGAGAGACCGTAGACGAGGCCGTACGACATCGCCTTGACCTTCGTGCGCATCGCCGGGGTCACGTCGGCCGGATCGACGCCGAACACGCGGGCGCCGACGAATCGGTGCAGATCCTCTCCCGAGTTGAACGCCTCGATCAGGCCGGGGTCGCCCGACAGGTGCGCCA
>CAYOTY010000088.1:654-1618 GCA_964406995.1 uncultured Microbacterium sp. | reverse complement strand
TACGTGGTGTGGACGCGTCCGTCGGGGGCGATGACCTTGTCGATCGACTCGATGATCTGGCGCAGCTTGGTCGCCTCACGATGCTGCAGCAGCAGGTCGAGGAACGGATGCGGATGGGTCTCCTGCAGATCGGCGAGCACGGCGGCATCCGTCGAGTACCCGGTCTTGGTCTTGCGGGTCTTGGGCAGCTGCAGCTGTTCGAACAGCACCTCCTGCAGCTGCTTGGGCGAGCCCAGGTTCACTTCACGGTCGATCTCGGCGAACGCGAGCTGAGCCACGGCGTCGGCACGCGCCGCCAGGTCGGCGGAGAACGCCGACAGCTGTTCGTGCGAGACGGCGACGCCCGCGAGCTCCATGTCGGCGAGGGCATCGAGGGTCGGCAGCTCGATGTCGGCGAACACGGATGCCACGGACTCGGGCATCTCGGCGCGCTGCTCCTCGGTGACGCGCAGCAGATACCAGGACCGCTGCGCCGGCGTCGCCCCCTCGGTCTCGGGCACCAGCTGGGTCGGGTCGGCCTCGGGCAGCTTCTCGTCGAGATGGCGGTCGACCAGTTCGGCCAGTCCCTTGTCGGGGAAGCTGGGGCGCAGCAGCCAGCCGGCCAGGATCGGGTCGAAGACGAGCCCGCGCAGCCGGATACCGGCGCGGCGCAACGCCTTGACCTGCGGCTTCGCGTCGGCGATGACCTTGGGAGACGCGCCCTCGAACCAGGGGCGCAGGGCGTCTGCCACGGCATCCGACCAGGTGGTCTCCACTGCTTCGTCGGAGGTCGCCAGACCCACGCGATGGGGCAGGCCGCCCTCGATCGTGATCGTGACACCGATCTCGCCGGACTGTGCGGCCGTCCACGTGGCGATGGCCGCGGCATCCGGCTCGGTGGGGACGGGAGCCGTCACCGCCGGCTCGTCGTGCGTGGGTGCGCCGGCCTCGCCGACGGCCTCGAACACGCTGCTGCCGCGCGTGT
>CAYOTY010000088.1:0-644 GCA_964406995.1 uncultured Microbacterium sp. | reverse complement strand
CGGCGCGCGCCAGCAGCGCGTCGAGCGAGCCGAACTGGCTGAGCCATTTGACCGCCGTCTTCTCCCCCACCTTGGGAACGCCCGGCAGATTGTCGCTCGTCTCGCCGACCAGCGCGGCGATGTCGGGGTAGTTCTGCGGCGGAAGGCCGTACTTCTCGACGACCGCGTCGGGCGTGTAGCGCT
This sequence comes from uncultured Microbacterium sp., assembly GCA_964406995.1. GTDB lineage: Bacteria > Actinomycetota > Actinomycetes > Actinomycetales > Microbacteriaceae > Microbacterium. Next base: position 461 of record CAYOTY010000088.1, on the reverse strand, counting down.
TGAGCTGTGACACGCCCTGCACGCTCGGATACAGCAGCGTGACGTCGTCGGTGACCAGCTGGATCGTGTCGCGGTCGCCCGAGCACACCAGCACGTCGTAGCCCTGTGCGGCGCCCGCGGTGGCCAGCGTCGCGAGGATGTCATCGGCCTCGACGCCCTCCTGCGTGAGCACGGTGACGTTCATCGCCGCCAGGCACTCCTGCAGCAGCGGGATCTGCCCCTTGAACTCGGCGGGCGACTCGGAGCGGTTCGCCTTGTACTCGGGGTACGTGTCGGTGCGGAACGAATGCCGCGACGTGTCGAACGCCACAGCGAGGTGGGTGGGCTTCTCGGCTTTGAGGAGGTTCACGAACATCGACAGGAACCCGTAGATGCCGTTGGTGTGCTGACCGTCCTTGGTCGAGAAGTTGTCGACCGGGAGCGCGAAGAAGGCGCGGTAGGCCAGCGAGTGGCCGTCGACG
>CAYOTY010000087.1:3417-12358 GCA_964406995.1 uncultured Microbacterium sp. | reverse complement strand
CGGGCATCTTCGCCTCCGGCTGGGGCGCCAACCGCGCCGCCACCTACGGGGTGAACGAAGAGGACCTCGGCCAGTTCTACGCCAACCGCACCATCCTCAAACGCGAGGTCGTGCCCGAGAACGTCGCCGATGCCGTCTACGTGCTCACCGGCCCCGAACTGAGCCGCACCACCGGCCTCCACATCCCCGTCGACTCCGGCGTCGCGGCGGCATTCCTGCGATGAGCATCGTCGCGGCGGTCGACCTCGGGGGCACCAGCGGGCGCGTCATCTTGGGCTCCCTCCAGGACGGCAGGCTCCGGATGCGGCACCTCGCCCGCTTCCCCAACGACCCGGTGCAGATCGGCGACGGGCTGCACTGGAACGTCCTGGAGCTGTACCGCCAGGCGCTCACCGGACTCGCCGCCGCCGAGCGCGAGTCACCGGGTCAGGTCGCCAGCATCGGCATCGACTCCTGGGCGGTCGACTACGGGCTGCTGCACGAGGGCCGGCTTCTGGGCACTCCCTACCATTACCGCGATCCGCGCGTGGCGCGCGGCGTCGAGGGCGTCCACGCCCGAGTGAGCCCGGAGGAGCTGTACCGCCGCAATGGCTTGCAGCACCTACCGTTCAACACGGTGTTCCAGCTCGCCTCCGAGGGCGATCTGCTCTCCTTCGCCGACCGGATGCTCCTGCTCCCCGATCTGCTGAACCACTGGCTCACCGGCACGATCGCCGCCGAGCGTACGAACGCCTCGACCACCGGTCTGTACGACCCGCTCCGCCGCGAGTGGGATGGAGAACTCGCCGAGACCCTCGGCATCCCCACGGGCATCCTCCCGCCGCTGGTCGATGCGGGCACACCGCTGGGCGTCCTCTCCGGGTATGCGGCATCCTTCGTCGGCCGCCCGGTGCCCGTCACCGCGGTCGGCTCGCACGACACCGCCAGCGCGATCGTGGCGATCCCGAACACCGGCCGCGACTTCGCCTACATCTCCTGCGGCACGTGGGGCCTGGTCGGCGTCGAGCTCGACGCCCCGGTCATGACCGATGCCGCCCGCGCGGCGAACTTCACCAACGAGGGCGGGGTCGACGACCGCATCCGCTTCCTCCACAATGTCATGGGGCTGTGGCTGCTCAGCGAGTCGCTGCGGCACTGGTTCCCCGCCGCGACGGACGCTGAGCGCTCGGCCACGCTGCAGGAGCTGCTGGCCGATGCCGCGCACCTGACCGGCCCGGTCGCGATCTTCGATGCCAACGACCCCGTCTTCACCGCCCCCGGGGACATCCCCGATCGGATCGCGCAGTGGTGCCGCGAGCACGGCGAACCGGTGCCGGCGACGCCCGCCGAGTTCACGCGCAGCATCATCGAGAGCCTGGCTTCCGCGTTCGCGCAGGCCGTGGCGGATGCCGTCGAGCTGACCGATCACGAGGTCTCCGTCATCCACATCGTCGGCGGCGGCTCGCAGAACGCGCTGCTGTGCCAGTCGCTCGCCGATCGCTCGGGGCTGACCGTGCTCGCGGGCCCGGTCGAGGCCACCGCGATGGGGAACCTCCTCGTCCAGGCGAGATCGCTGGGGCTCGTCGACGGCGATCTCGCTACGCTGCGCGGCATCGTCGCGGCATCCGCTGATATCGTTCGCTACACACCACGCAAGGGTCGATGATGGTCACCAGACAGTTCCCGAATCCGGTCGAGGTCTTCTCGCTGCTGCAGTTCAAGAAGCCCGACCTCAACGCCAGGCGGCGACGACTGAGCGCCGCACTGACGATCGAGGACCTGCGCACGATCGCCAAGCGCCGCACCCCGACCTCGGCCTTCGACTACACCGACGGCGCCGCCGAGGGCGAGCTGTCGCTGTCGCGGGCGCGCCAGGCCTTCGAGGATGTGGAGTTCCACCCCGGCGTCCTGACCGACGTCTCAGACGTCGACACCTCCACCACGATCTTCGGCGGGCCTTCGGCGATGCCCTTCGGGATCGCACCGACCGGCTTCACCCGGCTGATGCAGACCGAGGGCGAAACGGCGGGGGCCTCCGCAGCGGGAGCGGCGGGCATCCCCTTCACCCTCTCCACCCTGGGCACCACCTCCATCGAGGACGTCAAGGCCGCCAACCCCGCAGGCCGCAACTGGTTCCAGCTGTACGTGATGCGTCAGCGCGAGATCTCCTACGGCCTGGTCGAGCGCGCAGCTCGCACCGGATTCGACACCCTCATGTTCACCGTCGACACCCCCGTCGCCGGTGCCCGCCTGCGCGACAAGCGCAACGGCTTCTCCATCCCGCCCGCCCTCACCCTCGGCACGATCCTCAACGCCCTCCCCCGACCCTGGTGGTGGTGGGACTTCCTCACCACCCCGGCGCTGCAGTTCGCCTCGCTCTCCTCGACCGGCGGCACCGTCGGCGAGCTGCTGGATTCCGCGATGGACCCCTCCATCAGCTACGACGACCTCGACGTGATCCGCGGCATGTGGCCGGGCAAGCTCGTCGTCAAGGGCGTGCAGACCGTGGCCGACGCCAAGAAGCTGACCGACCGGGGGGTGGACGGCATCGTCCTCTCCAACCACGGCGGACGCCAGCTCGACCGCGCACCGATCCCCTTCCACCTCCTTCCCGACGTCGCCCGCGAGGTCGGGAAGGACACCGAGATCGCGATCGACACCGGCATCATGAACGGCGCCGACATCATCGCCTCCCTCGCCCTCGGCGCAGACTTCACCCTCATCGGCCGCGCCTACCTCTACGGGCTCATGGCCGGCGGCCGCGAGGGGGTGGACCGCACCATCCAGATCCTCTCCGAGCAGATCGTGCGCACCATGAAGCTGCTGCAGGTGCGCAGCACTTCCGAGCTCGAACCCCGCCACGTCACCCAGCTGCAGAGGCTCGTGCCGCGCGAGCGCTGAGGGAGCGGATGCCGCGTCTCAGCCGCGCAGGCGCTTGCGCAGGAACACCTGCGCGGTGCCGTCCCCCTGATCGATGCGCTCCGCCTCGACGTAGCCGCAGCGCTCGTACAGCCGGAGGTTCGCCTCGCTGAGGCTTCCCGTGAACAGCTCCGCCTCGACGGCACCGGACGCCTCCTCGGCCGCCTCGAGCAGAAGCCGCCCGATCCCCTCGCCCTGTATGTCGGGGGCGATGGCGATCCGGCCGATGAGCAGCGTGCCCTCCGACTCGCGGGCACGGATCGCGCCGACGATCCGGTGCCCGGCGCGGGCGACGAAGCCGTCGGCGTCCGCCAGCTCCGCCTGCAGCTGCTCGAGCGTCTGGGTGAGCGCCGGCGACTGCAGGTCGCCGTAGATCTGCGCCTCCGACAGGAAGGCGGCGCGCTGCAGCGTCAGCACCTCGCCGGCGTCGTCGGGCGAGATCGGGTGGAGGGTGATCTGCGGCATCCGGTGCTCCTTCGCTCGTGTGCCTGTCTAGGCGGTTCCGGATGCCGAGTCAACCCCCTCGGCCAACGCTCGAGCAGCGCATAGCCTCGACCGCGAGCAAGGAGGAGTCATGCCCCGAGGACGAGGATCGAACAGCCTGAAGGATCCGGAGCTGTACGAGGAGCTGCGCGAGGACGGCGCCTCGAAGGAGAAGGCCGCACGGATCTCCAACGCCGCCGCGCGCGACGGTCGCAAAAGCGTCGGATCGCGCGGCGGGAAGGCCGCCGACTACGAGGACCGCACGGTCGAGGAGCTGCGTCGGCGCGCCAAGGAGCTCGGGCTCAGCGGCTACTCCGGCAAGCGCAAGAGCGAGCTGATCGACATGCTCCGCAACCACTGAGCCCGCTCGATCCCCGATATCTGCCCGTTCCAGGGACGATTCCGACCGAGACGTCAGTGAATCGGGCGAGTATCCGTGGATCGGGCGACGTCGACGTCCCTCTCGCGGATCGGGAACAGCAGGAAGCATACGAAGGCGAGCGCCGTGAAGCCCAGGGGGATCACCGCGAGCATGATGCGGATGCCGCCGTCCACCGACTCCGGCTGCGCGTCGCCGAGGGCCGCATCGAAACCGCTCGCGCGCAGCACCCACGCCGCCACGATCGCCTGGATGACGACCGAACCGCGCACGATGAGACCGTTGACGCCGAAGTAGACGCCCTCGCGCCTGCGCCCGGTGCGGGCGGCATCCTCGTCGATCACCTGCGCGAGCACGACCTCGAGCAGCTGCAGGAGGCCCCCGACGCCCACTCCCACGCCGACCCCGACCAGAGCAGCGCCGAGGACCGACTGCGGCAGCGCATAGGCGAGCACCGCGATCCCGAAGACTGCCACGGCCACCAGCAGCGCCGTGCGCGGCGCGACACGACCCAGCAGCCATCCCCACCCGAAGATCGCGGGGATCGCCGTGGCGAAGATCGCTCCCAGCAGGATCGTGCCGTCCGCCTCCGGCGCGCCGAGCGAGAACCGGACATAGAAGGGGATCGCGGCCAGGATCACCGCGATCGAGGTCTGCACGAACAGCGAGCCGAGGACGTAGGCGACGAACGCCCGGTTGGCGAAGGTGTAGCCGAGCTGAGCGGTCCACGGCATCCGCTCCTCGGGCTCGGGAGCGCCCTCGCGCTCGATGATGCCGCCGCCGAAGGACCACAGGAGCATCCCCAGGCACACGGCTCCGAGCACGATCGCCATGCCCGCCCAGCCGATCGTGCCGTACAGCGCCGGCGCACCGGCCGTGCCGAGCACCATCCCGACGATGCCGAAGACCTGACGCGGCACATTGCCGCGGGCGCGCTCCGCGGTCGTGCGGAAGATCTCGGGGAACAGCGCCGAGATGTTCAGCACCACCACGACGAAGGCCACGTCGTAGAGGGCGACCACGACGAGGAACCAGGCGATGAGCCCGCCCTGCGAGAGCGCCGGCGGCATCCAGACCAGCGCGAAGGCGACCACGAGCGGCACGATGCCGACGCCGATCCACGGCACGCGACGCCCCCACGGCGTGCGCAGCCGGTCCGAGACCGCGCCGACGAGGGGGTTCAGCAGGGCGTTGAGGATGCCGTGCGCGATCATCGCCACCGCGACCCACGCCGGATCCACGCCGAGGTGGGCGGTGTAGAAGTAGACGACGAAGGCCGAGAAGGTCTGCGCCATGAGCTGGATCGGGAACGCCGACGCCCCGAAGGCCAGCAGCTGCCCGCGCGAGGGTGCGCCCGTGAGCCGGCGGGAGCGGATGCCGGTCAGAGCCATCATCGCTCCCCTCGCTGCACCTCGCGCAGCGCCCGCCAGCCGATGCGCACCAGGCCCTCCTCGGCGATCGCCTCCGCGACGAGCGGGTCGGCGAGCAGCCGCTTCTCATGGCCGCGCTTGGCGGCGGCGAAGTCCACCGCCGCCCGCAGCTCGTCCGTGTCGTCCATCGGATGCAGGTACAGCTCGGTCACCCCAGGCCCCGCCGCGCGCAGCAGGGCGATGAAGCCGTCACGGACCTGCTCGTAGCTCTCCTCGGCATCCGTCCCCTCCCCGGCCAGCTCGAAGGGATGCGACCACAGCCGGTCCGGCAGCACGATGCCCAGCGCGTCGGCGATCGCGACCGCCTGATCGAGCACCGCCTGCACCCGCGGATCGTCGCTGATGCCCTCGGCCGAGCGCGGCAGCCGGAAGGGGAGGCCATGGCGGGCCGCGAGCTCGAAGACGGGGGCGAGCAGGTCGCGCCCGGTCTCGAGGCCGTAGACCGAGCCCATGTGGTTGTCGAGGTGGGTGACGTCCACGCCCGCGGCCAGCGCCGCCTCCAGCTGCGCGGCGAACTCGGCGGCCACGTGCACGGTCTCGGCCTGCTCCTCGACGGTGCGCACCTCGCGGGGGAAGCACCCGTCGGCATCCACCAGGCTCGTACCGGTGCCCGTCAGCGGCCGCCAGCGGTAGCGCGACCACTCGCTCGTGAGCACCAGGTGCACGCCGACGTCGAGATCGGTGCGTGCCGCGGCGAAGGAGAGCGCCTCCGGCGCCCAGGCGCACGGCAGCATCACCGTAGTCGAGTCGAGGTGACCGGCAGGCAGCAGCTCGACGATCGCGGTGTTGGCGGGGTGGCACATGCCGAAGTCGTCGGCGTTGAGGATGATCGCGCGGGTGTCGGCGGCATGTCCGAGTCTCTGGATCAGGGAGGTCATCGCCCGCTCCTTTCGGGTGGAAGATCGAGCAGACGGTCGAAGAGGGCGGTGCGCAGCGCGCCGGTGGCACGCACTGCGGCACCGGTCAGCGTCGCCTCCGAGCCGCTCTGCGAGAGGCCGAAGGTCAGCGGGAGCAGGTGCGAATAGCGGTCCGCGCGCTCCTGCACGGCGCGCAGGAGCGCGGGGTGGGCCGCGAAGCCGGTCAGCAGGAAGGCCTGCGGGTCGATCGTGAGCGCCACGGTCGCGGCGAGCACGTGCACGCGCTCCGCGATCGCGTCGATCATCGCCATCGCGCCGGGCTCGCCGGCAGATGCCGCATCGAGGTGCGCGGGCAGCGGCACCGACGGGTCGAGCCCCTGGACGCGCGCGAAATCCGTGTACACCTCTGCGCTCAGCAACGGAACGCCCGGCGTGATGCCCGGCTGGGGCAGATGGCTGAGCTCGCCCGCCCCTCCGCCGGCGCCTCGGTGCAGGGCTCCGCCGATGACGATCGCCGCTCCCACGCCGTCGCCGATCGACAGCAGCACGAAGTCGCTGAGACCCCTGCCCGCGCCGACGGCGAGCTCGGCGACCGCCGCGAGGTTGATGTCGTTCTCCAGCACGACCGGGCAGCCCAGCAGCTGCACGAGCCCGCGCTGGAGCATCCCGCCGTCCGGCCCCTGGTCGTCGCGCAGCTGCGTCCCGCCCGCGATGATCCCGGGCGTTCCCACCACCGCACAGAGGACATCGCCGGGCTGCTCGGCGGAGCATTCCGCGGCGAGCGCGGCCACCTGCTCCGCGCGGTCTTCGTAGCGGATGCCGTGCATCGACCGCTCGGCACGCAGGCGCCCGTGGACATCCACCAGGGCAACGTGCAGCCACTGACGATCGACGTGCACCGCCAGACCGTAGGCGAGATCGGCGGCGAGGGAGAAGCGCGTCGCGGCAGGGCCCCTGGTGGCGCGGTCGACGCCGGCGGGATGGACGGCTCCGGTGTTCTCCAGCATCCGCAGCACCTGCGTCACCGCCGTGCGGGAGAGGCCGGTGACGCTCATGAGCTCGGCACGCGTGAGCGCCGGGCCGGCGGCGAGGGCGTCGAGGATCGCGCGCGCGTTGAGGGAGCGCAGCAGTGTCTGCGGTCCTGCGAGGGGAAGTGCCACACCGTCTCCTCGGACGTCGGTGTCGATGGTCTCCGGCCAAGTATGACACTTTGTGTTGTACTTGGCCAGACCCTCCGGGTGCGAACCTCAGATGCTACGCGGACGAGGATGACCGCACGATCACCGGAGCACGGCGTGCGGCATCCGCCCGCGCATCACACGGATCGCCTCGGGATTGTCGTCGATGAGCACGGCGTCGCGGCCCAGGACCGAGGCGACGGCGCCGGTCGTGCCGCTGCCGGCGAAGAGGTCGAGCACGCGGTCTCCGGGGCGGCTGGAGGCCTGGACGATCCGGCGGAGGATCCCCTCGGGCTTCTGCGTCGGGTAGCCCGTCTTCTCCCGGCTCGTCGTCGGCACGATCGTGTGCCACCAGACGTCGGTGGGGAGCTTTCCCCGCTCCGCCTTCTCCGCCGTCACGAGGCCGGGCGCCATGTACGGCTCGCGGTCGACCGCCTCGGAATCGAAATGGTAGCGCGCCGGGTCCTTCACGTACACGAGGATCGTGTCGTGCTTGGTCGGCCAGCGCTTGCGCGACTTCCCGCCGTAGTCGTAGGCCCAGATGATCTCATTGAGGAAGCTGTCGCGCCCGAAGACCGCGTCGAGCATGACCTTCGCGTAATGGGCCTCTCGGTAGTCGAGGTGCAGGTACAGCGTGCCATCGTCCGCGAGCAGCCGCCAGGCCTCTTCCAGCCGCGGCAGCAGGAAGGCTCCATAGTCGTCGAAGCGATCGTCGTAGGCGCGCAGCATCCCCCGCACCCGCTCATAGCTGTGACCGTGGAAGCCGTGGCGCACCTCCCTCTCGGGCCGCTCGCGTCCGTAACTCCGGAGAATGTCGCCGGAATCGGCCGTTTCGGTCCTGGAATGCGCCAGATCGACCGATTTCTCCGGAGTTGTCGACACCCGCCGGGCCGTCATGACCTGCCGCTCCTGCGCCCGACCGGTGTTGAACGGCGGATCGAGGTAGACCAGCGCGAAGGAGCCCGCGTCGAGAGACCGGGCGACGGCGAGATTGTCGCCCTCGATGATCGTGACGGCGCCGAGGACCTCTTCGGCCGGGCCGGTCACGGCACGCGGTGCAGCCATGCCTCGGTGGAGAACTTCGAGGCGACGAGGGCGTCGGCATCGGCGTACTCCTCCGCCGTCACCGCCCCGTCGACGGCGCCGGTGAGCGAGCGGAACGTGGCCTTGAAGCGCTCGATGATCTCGGCGCGGGACAGGCCCGTCTGGCTGCGCAGCGGATCGACGCGCTTGGCGGCGGATGCGGTGCCCTTGTCGCTGAGCTTCTCCCGACCGATCCGCAGCACCTCGGTCATGAGCTGCCCGTCCATGTCATAGGCGAGGGTGGCGTGGTGGAGCACGCCACCGCTGGCCAGGCGCTTCTGCGCGGCACCGCCGATCTTGCCGGTGGGGCTGGCGATGTCGTTGAGCGGCTGATAGGTCGCCTCGATCCCGACGCCGCGCAGCGCCTGCAGCACCCAGTCGTCGAGGAAGGCGTAGGAGTCGGCGAAGGTCATGCCCTGCACGAGGGTCGCCGGCACGTACAGCGAGTAGCTGATGATCTGCCCTGCCCCCATGAGCATCGCCCCGCCGCCGGAGATCCGCCGGACGACGTCGAAGCCGTGCCGGGCGGCCGCCTCGGGGTCGCCGGGTCCATCGGCGCGTGCTCGACGAGGTCGTCTCGGGCGCTGCGCGCTGGTAGCCAAGTGAGGCGCTACGCTGCCGTGCATTGTCGCC
>CAYOTY010000087.1:0-3407 GCA_964406995.1 uncultured Microbacterium sp. | reverse complement strand
GGAAGGATCCGATCACGACGGCGTTCTCGTCCCACTCCCACAACCGCAGCGTCGGACGCCGCCGACCCTCGCCCACACGCGCGGTGAGCACCTCGTCCAGCGCCAGGTGCACGCGCGGCGGCAGCGCCTTCTCGTGCACGATCTCCCAGTCGAAGTCGCGCCAGCCCGGGGCGGTGACGAGGGCCCGGCGCACGGCGGTGCCGACGGCATCGGGCGTGAAGCCGAGGAGCTGGGCGCCCTCCGGCAGGGCGGCGCGGACCGCGGCGGCGAGACCTGCGGCATCCGTCTCGACGGGGAGCCCTTCGACCGCGCGGTTGATGTCGTCGAGCGCGGTGTCGGGCTCGAGGAAGAAGTCGCCGGCGAGGCGGAACTGCGAGATCCGGCCGCCGCTCACCTCGAGGTCGACGACGACGAGCTTTCCTCCGGGGACCTTGTATTCACCGTGCACGCCCCCAGCCTACGCCCCGCCCTCCCCGGCTCAGTCCGCGAGGGGAGAGGGAGGGGATCAGGATGCCGGGAAGCGCTTGTCGAGCCAGGCGACGAGCTTGGCGCGGACCTGGTCCTGCTGCAGCTCGTTGAGGATCTCGTGGCGGGCATCGGGGTAGACGAGGGTGGTGACATCCGTCAGCCCGGAGCGGGATCGGTAGGCGTCGGCGAGCTTGTGCACGCTGCGAGGGCCGCCGACCGGGTCGTCGCGGCCGACCATGAGCAGCACCGGCAGGTCGCGCGGAAGGCTCTTCGCCGGACGGCCGTAGAGCTTCGCCGCCTCGACCGGGCCGAACAGCTTCAGCAGCGGCGTCGAGGTCGTGAGGGGGTCGTCCTCGAACTCGGCCCACACCTTCTCGTCGCGCGAGAGCCATTCGAGCCCGGTGGCCTCCGACGCCTTCCATCGGGCGTTGAGCGGACCGCCGTTGAGGGTCGTCGGGGTGCGCAGGGCCGAGCCGCTGAGCACGAGGGCGTCATAGGCCTCGGCGTGCTCGTTCACGAGCATCTGCGCGAGGAAGGAGCCCCAGGAGTGCCCGAGGAGGATCAGCGGGAGATCGGGGTGCTCTTCCTTGATGATGCCGGTGAGCTGCCAGACGGCGTCCCTCGCCGCGTGCAGACCGCCCTTGCCGAGGCGTCCGAGCCTCTCGGGGCCGCCGTGCTGACGGATGCCGGTGCGCCCGTGCCCGCGGTGGTCGTCGGCATAGACGGTGTATCCGGCTCCGTTCAGGGCCTCGATGAGCTTCGGGTAGCGACCGGCGTGCTCGCCGACACCGTGGAGGAGCTGCACGACGCCGCGGGGCTTCTTTGCCGGGTGGACGTCGTAGACGATCGCGATGCCGTGCGCGTCGGTGAACTCAGCGGTCTGTGCCATGCCGCAAGTCTACGGTTCCCCACTCGGGCCGCGAGACTGCATACCCGGGGCGAGACAGCGGTCGAGGACTGCAGTCTCGCGGTCCGAAGGAGGCCGGGCGTCAGAAAAGTAGGTAGGCTATCTATGTAATGTCTGCATCCGATGACTCCCTCGCCCTCACCGCCACCGAACTGCGCCTGGCCGCCTTCCGCCTCGCCCGGCGCCTGCGCCGCCACCGCGCGATCGACGGCCTCACCGACGCCCAGCTCGCGGTCATCGGCCACCTCCGTCTGCGCGGCACGCAGTCGATCAGCGGCCTCGCCGAGTGCGAGCGCGTCGCCTCCCCCACCATGACGAGCACCGTGGGCGGCATGGTCGAGAAGGGCTGGGTCGTGCGCATCGCCGATCCCGGGGATCTTCGCCGCGTGAACGTCGAGCTCACCGAAGCCGGGCACACCATCGCCGAAGAGACCACCCGCAGACGCGATGCCGCCCTGGCGAGCGATCTGGCAGAGCTCGACTTCACCGAGGAGGAGCTCGCGACACTGCGGGCCGCGAGCGCACTGATCCGGCGGGTGACCGACCGATGAGCGCGATGTTCCGCTCCTTCCGGAGCTTCAACTACCGCGTCTGGGCGCTCGGCGCCCTCGTCTCCAACATCGGCGGGTGGATGCAGGCCACGGCCCAGGACTGGGTCGTGCTCACCGAGCTCACCGACAACGATGCGACGGCCGTGGGCATCACGATGGCCCTGCAGTTCGGCCCGCCGCTCGTGCTCGTGAGCCTCACCGGCTGGGTCGCCGACCGCTTCGACCGGCGCAACGTCCTGCTGGTGACGCAGAGCTCGCTCATGCTGCTGGCCATCGGCACCGCGGTGCTGCTCCTGACCGGGGTGATGACCCTGCCGCTGATGTTCTGCTTCGCCGCGGCCTTCGGCGTCGCGAACGCCTTCGACGCCCCCGCGCGCCAGGCCTTCGTCTCCGACATGGTCTCGCGCGACGACACCTCCAACGCGGTCGCGCTGAACTCGGCGTCGTTCAACCTGGCGCGGCTCGCGGGCCCGGCGCTCGGCGGCATCCTGATCGTGCTCGTCGGCACCGGCTGGGTCTTCGCGGTCAACGCGGCGACCTTCCTCGCGATGCTCGTCGCACTGCTCCTCATCCGCCGCAGCGAGCTCATGCCGAGCGTGCGCGGCACACGGCGCGGCGGTATCGCCGAGGGCTTCCGCTACGTCTCCAAGCGCGGCGACCTGGTGACCATCTTCGTGATGGTCTTCCTCATCGGCGCCTTCGGCATGAACTTCCCCATCTACGCCTCCACGATGGCGCTCGAGTTCGAGCGTTCGGCCGACGGCTACGGCCTCCTCAGCTCGGTGCTCGCGATCGGGTCGCTCGTCGGCGCGCTGCTGGCGGCCCGCCGGGCACGCGCGAAGATGCGGGTGGTCGTCCTCGCCGCCGGCGGCTTCGGGGTCGCGGCGATCATCGCCTCGGTCATGCCGACGTACTGGACGTTCGCGCTCGCCCTCGTCTTCACCGGCTTCTCGGTCGTGACGCTGCTCACGACCGCGAACGGCTATGTGCAGACGACGACGGATGCCGCGGTCCGCGGCCGCGTGCTCGCGCTCTACATGGCGGTCATCATGGGTTCGACGCCCGTGGGAGCGCCGATCGCCGGATGGATCGTCGATGCGATCAGTCCGCGGGCCGCGCTCCTGTTCGGCGGGGTGATGGCGCTGGTCGCCTTCGTGATCGGCGTCGTCTGGACGCTGCGCTCCGGTCGGGTGCACCGCGCCGAGGAGTCCCGCTTCCTCCTCACCGTCGACGAGACGCTGCCGATCTCGGTCATCCACGAGGACGACGCCGATCAGCTCGGCACGGTGACCGCGATCACCACGCCGCTCCGGCTGCCGAAGAAAGCGGATCGCGACTGACCGGGATGCTCGCGCGGCGGAGGCGGCAGGAACCCGGAGGCGGTGATCAGCGCCTGCCGCGCAGCTCCAGCGTGCAGCACTTGATGCCGCCGCCGCCGAGCAGCAGCTCGGAGAGGTCGACGGTGATCGGGTTGTAGCCGC
>CAYOTY010000086.1:0-12538 GCA_964406995.1 uncultured Microbacterium sp. | reverse complement strand
CCCGCCGAACAGGTCGCGCACGATGGCCATGGCCACGACGCCACCGGCCGCGGCGGGCGGCGACTGGTCATCATGCTCTCGCGGCTGGCGCTCGTCTCGGGCGCGGCCCCGGTGATCGCGCCGCTGATCGGCTCGGCCCTCCTCGCCGTGATGCCCTGGCGCGGCATCTTCTACGTGCTTGGCGCCTATGGCGCGATCATGCTGGTGTGCGCGGTGGTGTTCATCCCGGAGACGCTTCCGAAGGAGCGCCGCGGCGGCTCTGCGGGTGCCATGACCATGGGGCAGCGCTACAAGAGCGTGCTCACCGACCGGGTGTACATCGGCGTTCTCATCATCGGTGGCATGACCTTCTCGGGGCTGTTCTCCTACCTCGCCGCCTCGCCCTTCCTCTTTCAGGAGACGCACGGGCTCAACGCCCAGCAGTATGGCCTGCTCTTCGCCGTGAACTCGCTCGGCCTGGTCATCGCCGTGCAGGTCTCGGCGCGGCTCGCCGCGCGATTCGGACCCCAGTGGGTGCTCGCCTGGTCGACGGGCGCGCTGCTGTTCTTCGGTGCGTCGATCATCGTCGCCGATCAGCTGGGCCTAGGGCTCTGGGGCACGATCGTCACGCTGAGCTTGTTCATGGTCTCCTGCGGCCTCACCTTCCCCAACGTGCAGGTGCTGGCCCTCGATCGGCACCCGGCGGCGGCGGGGACGGCGGCCTCGCTCATCGGCGCGGCCAACTTCGGTGTCGCCGCGATCATCTCGCCGCTGGCGGAGGCGGTCTCCCACACTGGCGAGACCACCGCGACGACGATGGCCTCGGTCATGGTCGGATGCGCCGTGGTCGGTGTGCTCGCGCTGTGGCTGATCGTGCGCCCCCGCACGGTCGGCATGCTCAATCCCTGACGGGTACCCTTTGTCGGCCTTGACCGGCGGGCAATGCGCCTAACTCCGGAAGAACGCACGCCGTGCCGGACTTGCCCCGCGGAATCATGGGGGCGGGCCGTCGCAGAGTTGCCGCTTTTCCGGAGTTATGTGCGCCCCGTCCCCGGCAGATCACGGTGACCTCGGCCACAATGGGACGATGATCTCGCGCCCCCGACTCGTCTCCGGCCTCGTCTGCCTCGCGCTGGCGGTGGCCCTGGGCGCGGTGATCGTGACGGCGGCGGGTGCCGGCCCGCTCGCCGTGGACGCGTGGTGGAACACCCTCGTGGTGCAGACGCGCGCGGATGCGGTCGTGGCCGCCGCCCACGCGCTGGATCACCTCGGTGGCGGCTGGGTCGCCTGGACCGTCACTCCTGCGGCGATCATCGCCGGCCTGCTGATCGCACACCGCTGGCGCTCGGCGATCTTCGCCGCCGCGGCCTTGGCCGCGAGTGCGCTCACCGTGCAGATCCTCAAGCATCTCTTCGCCCGTGCGCGGCCCGAGGACATGCTGGTCACGAGCGACTTCGGCTCCTTCCCCTCCGGGCATACGGCCAATGCCGCCACGGCGGCCGTGGTTCTCTTCGTCGTGTTCCCGCGGCTGTGGGTGGCCCTGGCGGGGACGGTCTGGGTGGTGGCGATGGCGCTCTCGCGCACGATCCTGTCTGTGCACTGGCTGACCGATACGGCAGGCGGCGCGCTCGTCGGCACCGGTGTGGCGCTGATCGCCGCCGCGCTCGCGAGCACCGCGGTGGTGCGGGATCGGGAGGCCGCGGCCGGACGGAAGGAGGTCGCCCGATGAGCGGTCTGCGCATCCGTCCCTTCCGCGACGAGGATCTCGCCGCGGTCGTCGAGATCTGCGTGCAGACGGCCGATGCCGGTGCCGATGCCACGGGCCTCTTCCGCGACGACCGGCTCTGGGCCGACGTGTTCGCGGTGCCCTATGTCGTGCGGCATCCGGAGTTCGCGTGGGTCGTCGAAGAGCCCGGAGGCGCCGTCGTCGGCTACGTCGTGGGAACGCCCGACACGGACGCCTTCGAGGCCTGGTTCCGCGAGGAGTGGTGGCCCGCGCGTCGACAGGCCTATGAGCCATCGGATGCCGCCACGCCCCGCGAGCGCGAGATCCTCCGCTACGCTGCGGCCAGGGCCCCGGGCGCGCTCGCCGCGACGGCCGAGTACCCCGCCCACCTTCACATCGACCTGCTGCCGGCGGCCCAGGGGAAGGGACTGGGGCGTGTGCTCATCGACACGATGCTGCAGGCGCTCGCCGCGGAGGGCGTGCCGGGACTGCATCTGGGCGTCGACCCCCGCAACACCTCTGCGGTGGGCTTCTACGAGCGGGTGGGTTTCGTGCCGCTGCCCTCGAAGCCCGATGTGGTGATGCTCGGCATCCGTCTCCGCTGACCCCCCGCTCACGGGCCGGGCAGCCGGATCGCCCATCGAGTATCTGTCCGTCGAGTGAGTACGGCAATCGCGCTGTTTCGGTGCTCGTTGGACGTTCTGGTGCTCACTCGGCTGAGAGGGGCGTGGTGCGGAAGCTCTGAGCGCCCGCCGCCCGGTCACGACGGCCGGCGCGGCAGGGTAGGATGGTCTGCGGCCCTCCGGGGCCGCCTGGAGGATTCGCCTAGTGGCCTATGGCGCACGCTTGGAAAGCGTGTTGGGGATGAAACCCCTCAGGGGTTCGAATCCCCTATCCTCCGCCATTCGTCACCCGGTGCGTGACACTCGTCCCCCGGTAGGGCACACTGAGTCCCATGGGATCAGCGCTGACCACCATCGGATTGCCCGTCGCCCTCGGCATCATCATGTTCGGGCTCGGCCTCACTCTCACCGTCGGTGACTTCACGAGGGTGCTCAAGCACCCCAAGGCGGTGTTCATCGCACTGGTGTGCCAGCTCATCCTCCTGCCGGCGATCTGCTTCGGCCTGGTGCTGGCGTTCCGGCTGCCTCCGGTCCTCGCGGTCGGAATGATGATGCTCGCGGCGTCCCCGGGAGGGACGACGGCCAATCTCTACAGCCACCTCTTCCGCGGCGATGTCGCACTGAACATCTCCCTGACCGCGGTGAACTCGGTGATCGCCGTGGTGACGCTCCCGATCATCACCAACTTCGCGATCTGGTACTTCCAGCCCTTCGACGGCACGCTGGGGCTGCAGTGGGGCAAGACCCTGGAGGTCTTCGCGATCGTTCTGCTGCCGGTGATCGGCGGCATGGTCGTGCGCCGCCTCTGGCCGGGCTTCGCCGACCGGATGGACAAGCCGGTGCGCATCGCCTCGGTCGTCATCCTGGTGGTCGTGATCGGCGGTGCAGTGGCGAGCAACTGGCAGCTGCTGGTCGACAACTTCCTGGAGCTCGCCGGCATCACGATCCTGTTCTGCGTGATCAGCCTGGCGGTCGGCTTCTGGGTGCCGCGCCTCTTCGGTGTCAGCGACAGGGAGGCGATCGCCTGCTCCTTCGAGATCGGAATCCACAATGCCACCCTCGCCATCGTGATCGCCCAGTCGGTGCTCGGATCCATGGAGCTGAGCCTGCCGGCCGCGGTCTACGGGGTGCTGATGTTCTTCGTCGCCTTCGCGTTCGGGTTCGTCGTCCGCGGGAAGGCGCGCAAGCCGGCGGATGCCGCGGATCAGACGGATGCCGTGGGGCACGCGCCGGCATCCTGAACCCGGTCCGTTCGCCGTGCCGCGCCCCGTCGCTTCCGCGAGAGGACGTCTGACGGTCCTCCGGCCGGGCCGGTTTCCTAGACTGGGGTCATGCACGCCCTCACCGAAGCCGACGTCCGGGAGGCGTTCGTCAACGCCGATGACGCAGAGCTGCGGGTGCTGCAGCTGCCACACGACTTCGTTCTCATCGACTGGGACTACCTGGACTTCTTCGCCTGGCGCGACCCAGGAAGCAGCCGGCGCGGATACGTGATCGTCGAGGAGGGCGACCGGCTCGCAGGGGTGGTGCTGCAGGCATCCGGTCCCGGGCGCGTGCGCTCGGGGATGTGCAACATCTGCCACGCGATGCAGCCGGGCAACCAGGTGGGACTGTTCACCGCGCGGCGCGCGGGCGAGGCGGGTGCGCGCGGCGACAGCGTCGGCACCTACATGTGCGCGGACCTGTCGTGTCACGAGAACGTGCGTCTGGCGCATCCGCTCGCCCCGAACGAGGTGCGCGCCCCCGGGCAGGTCGACAAGCGGATGGACGGCACGACGCGGCGCATGACGAACTTCGTCGCCCGCATCCTGGAGCCGGTGCGCTGAGGCCAGGCGTCTGGATTCGGGTGCTGTCTCGAGCGGTCCCATGCGGGATAGGCTGGGCGGGGCATCCGATTCCGTGTGGATCGGGACTCAGTACCGCATCGAAGGAGACGCAATGAGCGACCCCATCCTGTACGCCTACGCTGACGGCCTCGCCCGGCTCACGCTCAATCGGCCCGCGCGGCTGAACGCCTTCAACGGCGAGCTCGCCCACGCCTGGCGGGAGACGACCGCCCGGGCCGTCGCCGAAGAGGGCGTCGGCGCGATCCTCATCGATGCCGCGGGTCCGGCGTTCTGCGCGGGCGGCGACGTGCTCGAGATGGCGACGTCGATGGCTGATGGCAGTAATCTGACCGATCTCGCAGGCGTCATCAACGCCGGCATCCGCTCGCTCGTGGAGTCATCCGTGCCCGTCGTCGTCGCCGCGCACGGCACCACCGCCGGCGGAGGGCTGGGCATCATGCTCAGCGGCGACTATGCGGTCGTCGGCGCGAACTCCCGCATCGGCAGCCTCTATGCCAACATCGGCCTGACTCCCGACCTGTCGGTCTCGGCGCAGCTCGCGCGCGCGGTGGGGGAGCGGCGGGCACTGCAGCTGGTGCTGCAGGATCGCCTGCTCAGCGCGGAGGAGGCGCGCGAATGGGGTCTGGTGGCCGAGGTCGTGGAGGGGGCGGATGCCGCGTCCACCGCCGATGCGGTCCGTGCCCGCGCCGAGGAGGTCGCCCAATTCTGGCTGGCCGGCGCCGCCGGTGCCTACGGGCAGGCCAAGCGCCTGGTGCGCTCGCAGCCGTCCCGCACCTTCGCCGAGCAGCTCGCGGAGGAGGCGCGCTCGATCGGCGCCGCCTTCGATACGGCCGAGGCGCAGGTGCGCGTGAAGGCGTTCGCGGAGCGCTCCGCCGGACGGTGAGGGGCCGCCTCTCGGGATCCTTTGGCTGGTTCGTCCACTGAGTATCCTTCCGCCCAGTGAGTACCTGAACTGCGAGGTTTCGATACTCACTGGGCGGTCTGGTGCTCACTCGGTGGTGTTGGAGGTGGAAGAGAACGTGGGGCGCCGTCGGAGGCTGGCAGGATGGGGCCATGGCCGACGCTCCCCATGACCTCACCGACCTTGCGACCGAGATCGCCCGTGAGGCGGGTGCCCTGGCGCGCCGACGCCGCACGGAGGGGGTGTCGCTCGCGGCGACGAAGTCGAGTCTCGCCGACATCGTCACCGAGGCCGACCGCGAGGTGGAGGAGCTCATCCGGGCGCGCCTCGCCGCTGCGCGCCCGGGCGACGGGTTCTTCGGCGAGGAGTCGGGCGCGGCATCCGGATCGGCATCCGGGGTCACCTGGGTCGTGGACCCCATCGACGGCACGGTCAACTACGCCAGCGGGATCCCGGCCTACTGCGTGAGCATCGCGGCCGTGACCGGCCCGGTCGACCCCGACGCCTGGGAGGTGCAGGCGGCGGCCGTCTACGCCCCGGCGCTGGACGAGCTCTTCGAGGCGTCGCGCGGCGGCGGCGCATGGACCGGCGGGGAGAGGATGCGGGTGAGCGCTCCCGGCGGTGCCGGAGCCCTGATCGGCACCGGCTTCGGCTACGACCCTGCCACGCACGAGGGCGATCTCGCGACGGTGCGGGCCGTGATGCCTCTGGCGCGGGATCTGCGGCGCATGGGGGCCGCGGCGCTCGACCTGGCCTTCGTCGCCGCCGGACGCTTGGACGCCTACTTCGAGCGCGGGCTGCAGCCGTGGGATTTCGCGGCCGGCTCTCTGCTGGTGACCGAGGCGGGCGGCCGTTTCAGCCGCATGGAGCACGACCGTCCGCGGAAGATGACGGTGGCAGGGGGTTCCGCAATCCACGACGAACTCACTAAGATCATTGCGGGGGGAGATTGACGCTGTCGCTCATGGCTTTCTCAGGCTCTGCGCGTTAGTGTTTATCTGATCGTTATCTTCGCTGCCCGAATGGTTCGTCCATGGTGAAGTGACGAATGGCCCGAGTCAGACAGCCCGAGAGCAACTTTCTTGACGTTCGATACCCCCCAGGCTCAGCCTGCGCCCACGCGACGGTCGAGCCGACGCCACAGCGCGGTCTCAGTGACCTCGACGGGTACGACGTTCCTCTCCTCGGTCCCTGCGCCGGAGACCCCCGAGATGCCGGCGTCCGCCGCCGCATCGTCCGTGTCGCCGACATCCGCCGACCCCGCGGTCACATCCGCGGCGGTCCGCCCGGGCTCGCGCCGCGCCGCGCGCATGGCCGCGGTGGCTCAGGCCGCCGTCACGACCTCCACCGCGAAGACCGAGCCGATCGCCGTGGTGCGGCCCGCCGCTCCCGCACAGCCGGTCATCCCGAGCGTTTCCGTCACCACGACCCTGAGCGCGTCCGCCGCCCCCGCGGAGCCGATCGCCGCACCGCAGCGGACGAGGCGGTCCTCGGTGGCATCCGACGCGCCGATGGCCGAGGGCGAGGCATCCGCCGATTCCGATCTCTTCGTCGCCGCGCGTCGCGCCTTGGGCGACATCGAGATCCCGCAGGCCCCTGCCGAGACGATCATCGGCGACACCGGTCGAGCTGCGGGGGTCGAACCCGCCACCCCGCTCCGAACCCGCCGCACCCTCGTGCGCAAGGCCGCTGCGGCGGGCTCGACCTTCGTCGTGATGGGCGTCACGACGCTCCTGGCCGTGTCGATGACGCTCCCGCACGAGGCGGTCGCGGCCGCCCAGGGCGCGAACGCTTACTCCTCGGCGGCGCTGGCGGCGGCGACCGCGGTGGAGACCCCGACGATCGAAAACGACGAGATCCAGGTCTTCGTCGCGCCCGAGGATCTCGCGGCTTCGACGCTCGAGCGCACCGCCGAAGATTATTCGACGGTCTCGTTGATCGATCTGGCTGCGCAGCAGGGCATCAACTACTCCGGCACGCTGTACACGAACGACCCGAATGCGGCGGTCCAATGGCCGTACCTGGTCGGAGTGGCGATGAGTTCGGGCTACGGCATGCGCTGGGGCCGGATGCACGAGGGCATCGATCTCGTGCCCGGCAGCGGTGCGCCCATCCAGGCGATCGCCGACGGCGTCGTGCGAGTCGCGTCCGAGGCGGGGGGCGCCTACGGCGTGCACGTCTGGATCGACCACGAGATCGACGGGAAGGCCGTGAGCAGCCACTACGCGCACATGCAGTACGGCTCGCTGAAGGTTAAGCCCGGTCAGCAGGTGAAGGTCGGAGACATCGTCGGCAAGACCGGCAACACGGGTCGCTCCTACGGCGCGCACCTGCATTTCGAGATCGAGGTGAACGGCTCCAAGGTCGATCCGCTGCCGTTCATGCGCACCTACGCCGGCACTTATTGAGCCGGTTTCGTGAGGGTGCCGCAGTGGTGGTATTCTCGTCTGGTTGCCCGCTGAGGGCAGCACGCCCCGATAGCTCAGTGGCAGAGCACTTCCATGGTAAGGAAGGGGTCGTCAGTTCAATCCTGACTCGGGGCTCGCACACCACCGTCAGGTGGTCGCGGCAGGGTAGCTCAGTTGGTGAGAGCGCACGACTCATAATCGTGAGGTCGCGGGTTCAAGCCCCGCTCCTGCTACATCGCCCCTCTCTTAGTCTCCACTGGGAAGAGGGGCTTTCGTGTTTTCGGCCTCGGAACTGTCGGTGTAGCCGCGAGTGTAGCCAATCGCCGAAAAGCGGGGTCCTGCTACGCCGCCTGTGCGAGCGCATAGGTCCTGAACAGGCGCGTCGTCACGCCAAGCTCCTGCACGATCCTCTGCTCATCCGGAGCCCACGTGTAGATGTCTGCGAGCTCGTCGGGGCAGATCAGGTTCGACGCGGCGAAGAGGTCCGCCTGCCGTTCATGCTTCGGACGGTCGTCGGGGTGAGCGTGGAATGCGTGGCCGAGTTCGTGGGACAGAAGGACGCGCTGCATCGTGGCACGCAGCTTCGAGTGAACGAGGATGACGTTCTCCTCCGGCAGCCACAGGCCGTGAGCGGTCCTGAGCGGACGGACGAACACGTCTACGCCGAGTTCGTCGGCATGCGCCCACGGATCATAGGCGCACCCCTAGTTCCCTGGCTCGGGCTGCTCGTGCTCTGGATTGTTGACCGCTGCACTCGGGTATTTCGTCTCATCGAAGCCCTCCCCTTTGAACTTCGCCTCTTTGGCTTCTCGCTTCTTTGCGAGTTCGTCATTGACTGCAGAACCAGGCTCGGACACTGGCGCGTACTCGGCGAGCAGCTTCTCCATACCGCCGTAGTCGGCCAAAGCTTCCTTTACCATCTCGAGCGCGGACACGTTGACGACCGCGGCGATTCGCTCCAGTTCGGAGATCGTGATCTCGTTGCGCCCTTCTTCGCGGCGCTTCAAGTTGGCTTCAGGGATACCGGCAGCAGCAGACAACGGAGCGCGCGTGTTCGAGGAGTTGGAGAAGGAGATGAAACGTGCCGAACGAGCTCGCAGGAAAGGAACCACTCATGGCCAGGGATGACCTGATCGAGCAAGCCACCAACATGATCGCTTCGCACTTCGGTTACGTGACAGCGAACCTGATGGACAAGTGTCTGGCCGTCTCTACGCCGATGGTAAGCCTCTCGCTGCTCGTGCAGCGTAACAACGTGACCGTGATCAGCCGGTACGTGTTAGCCGTTGAGAATGAGGGGAGCGGAGGCGAAGTACTCGCCGTAAGCGGCCGCTACGGTGACGTTCGCGACCGGGTTGAGGCCCACCTGTGGGAAGACAACGAGAGTGGTCCCGTCTTCGATGTCGATGAGGTTCCCGAATCCTCCCGGCACGAATTGCCACATCAGGTTGTCGTAAACCAGGTACTGGATTCCGCTTCCGCTCACAGAACTCACGGTGACTGTCCCCGCGGGAATGGTCGAGCCTGTGCTGTTCGTGAACGCGACGCCGCGAGGGGTTCCGGGTATCCACGTCAGGGCTATTCCGCCAACCGTACTCGCCGCGGCCACCGGAGACGCGATGCTGATGGCCACCACGGGGACCGACCAGGCGGCACCTTTGATGACAGCACGGCGATCAATTCGGGGAGTCTCGCGCATGATGCCAACTCTATCTTCACCTCACCCAACCCTGACAAGGAGCTCTGGTCGTGGGACTACTTCCGATCCGAACCGATGTTTAACGCCTGGCTCGCCGCCCATGACCGGGAGGTGGCTGCCCGCGCACTGGAGGAAGCGGCGGGACTGATTGAGGTAACTCCGGACTCACATGCGTCTGACGTCTTGTCGGTGGAGCGAGTGTGCGAGCGACGTGCTGAAGACTGGCTCCTCGACCGCGCCCAGTCCCTCCGCGCCGGGGGCGACACCAATACCACCAACCACGAGGTTGGGGTCAGCCTTGAGAGAACTCGTTCCACTCGGAGTCGGTGAGCTCAAGTTCCCGCCCGTTGTCGCCGAGCCAGTAGTAGTCTCGCTGCCCTTCGGAGGGCTTGCTTCGCTTCACTACCGAATAGGTAGCACCATCAAGGATCTTCACTCTCATGTGGTCAAAGCTACGAGGTTTCGTACTGTGCCGTATCCGCCTTCCGGGGGATTCTTACCTCCCCCGAGAGCAGGGGGCGATGTCGAGGTCGGGTGTCTTGTTTCAGAGCAGGGTGTACAGCAACCAGACCGCGAGGGGTGTGCCGATCACGAAGAACAGCAGGCCGACGACGGCCCAGGACTTGCGAGTGGGCGTCTTCTCGGCGTTCATGTTCTGAGCGTAGCGGGATCGAACGAGGCTGGGCGATGAGCGCCGTAGTGATCCCGAGGTGGACGGCGCGTTGTGAGGAATGCGGGTCAACGATCAGGGGTGTTGCTTCGCCCGACGATGCGCAGTGGTTGGCCGACGCTCACAACAAGAATTTCCACGAGGCTGATGTAGAGAGGGTGGGAAGGGATGAGCTGTTTACTGCAGGGTATGCGTGACGGTGTCGTAACCGGGGATGTCCACGACGAGCGTCGCGCCAGGGGTCAAAAGTTGCGAGGTGGTCACCAGGCCCTGCCAGAGAGTTGGTGTGGGAAGGGTCGGCACCACACCGGCGGCCGCGCTTGTCTGCCCAAAGCTGCTGATCGTGAAATGGATCGCACCGATAACGCCTTCGTAGTCCGGCGTGAAGCTGAGGGTGAGGTTGATCATGCTGGACGTGATGATCGTGGCGGAAACGATCGTCACTGTTCCGTTCGTGGATGCCGCGGCCATGGGGGTGGCTACCGCCAGTGCAATGACCGGGGTCGCCCACGCGGCACCTTTGAGTATCGTTCGACGGTCGATCTCGTTTCGGCCTGTTTCGACTGGACACATGAGCGCGACCATAGCTGGATGTCTGCGTGGCGTGGCCGGTTTGGCGAGTTCACGCCACCGACGCATCGCAGCAACAGGCCGCACAGGCGATACCGCACATGCCGGGAATCTGTGTGAGGGCGGCTGATGGGCAGTGGGGAAGAGTGAATCGGCCTGGGTTTTGTTCCTATCGGGAGCCGTGTCCGGCGGGTGCCGGGCGGCCTGATTCTTGGTCAGCGTAACACCTCGATGGGGGTGCGCATGTCGAGTTCGCCGTGGAGCCTGTGGTTGTTCCACCACCACACCCATTCGAGGGTTGCGAGTTCGACCTGCTCGACTGTTCGCCAGGGTCCTTGCTGGCGGATCAGTTCGGTCTTGTAGAGGTTATTGATCGCTTCGGCCATCGCGTTGTCGAAACTGTCGCCGACGGTTCCCGTCGAGGGGACAGCTCCGAGTTCGACGATCCGGTCGTTGTAGACCATCGCGGTGTAGTTCGACCCGTGGTTCGCGTGATGAATGAGTCCGTCGAGGCGACCACCGACGTGCCAGGCGGCCATGTCGAGGGCCTTCAGCGGCAGGATCTCCGATCTGAGGGTTGAGGCGACGTTCCAGCCGACGATGCGGCGCGAGTAGACATCGGTGACGAACGCGACGTAGGCGAACCCTGACCAGGTAGCGACGTAGGTGACATCGCAGACCCAGAGCCTGCGCGGGGCGGGTGCGGTGAAGCGTCGGTTCACGAGATCGCTCGGCAACGTCGTGGTCTTGTCGGAGCGTGTGGTGAACACGCGCTTGGACTTGCGGACGCCTCGAACTCCGGCGAGGCGCATGAGTCGTTCGGTCTGATCGCGGCCGATATCCCAGCCTTGGCGGCGCAGGAGGGCATGCATCTTCCGGCGCCCGTAGACGCCGTAGTTCTCCGCATGCAGCCGTGCGACCTCGGGAACGAGCACCTCGTCTCTCAGGCGTCTGGCCGATGGGAGGCGTCGTTTCGCGGCGCGATATCCGCGAGAGGTGATGAACCCACGAACTGCCCCGCGCAGCACACGGCAGATGGCCTCGACCCCGAACTGATCCCGGTGCTTGTCGATGAAGCGGATCATTTCGTCGTGGGGCGGTCGAGTTCCTTCGCGAAAAACACACTCGCCGCCTTGAGGATCTGGTTGGCGCGGCGCAACTCGGCGACCTCGCGACGCAGCCGCGCGTTCTCTTCGGCAATGTCGCTGGGCACCCCAGGGCGCTGACCGGCGTCGACTTCGCGGCGGCGATGCCACACCCGCAACGTCTCCGCGCTCATGCCCAGCAGTCCCGCGACATGACGGACCGCGGACATGAGGTTGGGATGATCCGGCTTGGCCTCATCCAGCATCCGCAGCGCCCGCTCACGCATCTCGAGCGAGTACTTCTGATTCATCGTGTTCCATCCTTACTTGAAGAACGGAACAAAACCCAGGCCGATTCAGACAGCCCCGCGGGAAGTGACACCATGCTTTGGGACTCACCCAATCCGCCGGCACCGCAGTCGTCCTCGCTCAAGGCACGAACAGCAGAGCGAAGCCGATCAGCGCAGTGGTGGCACCAGTGATACTGAATGTCATCCCGATCACGTGGAGTGCACGAACGCCGGCCCGGTAGGGGTCGAGTCGCATCAGCCCAGGACGACGCTCACTCACGAACGCCACGACAGGATCCTGGCTACCACAACGCGCAGCTTCACCATCTGTCAGCAGCCGCTCCTGAAAATCGCTGCCCGCATACCATAGCGCGCGACTTTGGTCCCCGATCGTAATGACCACGATCTCCACCGGGTGCCATCGCCCATCGATCGCCTTCACCGTGACCGCGATCAGAACAGCGGGGATGCCGATTGCCAGACTGACCCAGGAGACTAATTCGGAGACGCCTCTGATCGCATCGATGATGTTCATGTCGCCCCCTTGGTCGCGCGGGTGAGCGCTGGAAGTCAGGCGATCCTATCGTCCTGCGACTGCGGGATCGGTTCCCGTGCCTGAGCCAGCATGTGGATAGTTTGCCTGGGATCACGGGCATTCGGGGAGGTTGGGCGGATGGACGAACTCTGAAGCGCTCTGGGTTTGATGGAGACTCGCGCTATTTGATTCCGACCAACTGTTC
>CAYOTY010000085.1:0-12560 GCA_964406995.1 uncultured Microbacterium sp. | reverse complement strand
CGGCCTGCAGGGCGGCGCCGACGGCGACGACCTCGTCCGGGTTGACGCCCTTGTTGGGCTCCTTGCCACCCGTGAGCTCCTTGACCACCTCGGTGACCGCGGGCATGCGGGTCGAGCCGCCCACGAGCACGATGTGGTCGATGTCGGAGACCTTGACGCCCGCGTCCGCGATGACCTGCTGGAACGGCGCCTTGGTGCGCGCGAGCAGGTCCTCGGTCATCTGCTGGAACTGGGCGCGAGTCAGCTTGGAGTCCAGGTGCACGGGGCCGTTCTCGCTCATCGACAGGTACTGCAGCGAGATGTTGGTGCTCGTCGCGGAGGAGAGCTCCTTCTTGGCCTGCTCGGCCGCCTCACGCAGTCGCTGCAGGGCGATCTTGTCCTTGGACAGGTCGACGCCGGAGGCGTTCTTGGCCTCCTTGACGAGGTGCTCGACGATCCGGTTGTCCCAGTCGTCCCCGCCCAGGCGGTTGTCGCCCTTGGTCGCGCGGACCTGGATCGTGGAGAAGTCGTCGTCGTCCTTGCCGACCTCGAGGAGGGACACGTCGAACGTGCCGCCACCGAGGTCGAAGACGAGGATGAGCTCGTCCTCCTTGCCCTTGTCGAGCCCATAGGCGAGGGCCGCGGCGGTGGGCTCGTTGATGATGCGCAGCACGTTCAGGCCCGCGATCTCGCCGGCCTCCTTCGTGGCCTGGCGCTCCGCGTCGTTGAAGTAGGCGGGAACGGTGATGACGGCGTCCGTCACCGTGTCGCCCAGATACGCCTCTGCGTCGCGCTTGAGCTTCTGCAGGATGCGCGCGGAGATCTCCTGCGGCGTCCACTTCTTGCCGTCGACCGCGAAGGTCCAGTCGGTGCCCATGTGGCGCTTGACGGATGCCACGGTGCGGTCGACGTTGGTGACGGCCTGGCGCTTGGCGGTCTCGCCGACGAGCACCTCGCCGTCCTTGGTGAAGGCGACGACCGAGGGGGTCGTGCGGAAGCCTTCGGCGTTGGCGATGACCTTGGGCTCGCCGCCTTCGAGGACGCTGACGACGGAGTTCGTCGTACCGAGGTCGATTCCGACAGCACGTGCCATGGGGGTTCTCCTTTGTGGGGGTTCGTGGATGAAAGTCTTCCGGCGACCCGGGAAACCTGAGTCGCCGTGACTCAAGGATAGAACGGTGCGCGGATGCTGTCAAATCAAACTTGATACGTCATGTGTCAAGTTTTCTCGAGGTGTGACGATTATGCGCCGCGCGCGATGATCGCCAGCAGCGCCGAGCCCAACTCGTGGCCCGACGCCTCCGGCGGATGGCGCCCCTCCCGGGCGCTCTCGCCCACCACGAGCAGCGTCGCGACCCAGGCGGCGAAGACCGCCGCTGCGCGGGCTCGCGGCTCGAGCGCATCCGGGCCGAAGCCGCCGCGCTCGCGCGCGTCGGCCGCGATGGCGTCCTGCGCCCGCACCCAGCTGTGCAGGATGTGGCCGGCGATCTCGGGCGGCCCGCCGCTCATGAACTCGACCGTCGGATAGGGCGCCGGCATCTCCTCGTATCGCCGGTCCGTCCAGCCGGATCGGGTCATCGTCCCCAGCGCCTCCTGGACCGTCCGGTCGATGGGCTCGTCGACGGGGCGGGCTGCGATGGCGGCGACGAAGGCGTCCAGCCAGCCGTCGAAGTAGGCCAGCAGCATGGCGGCCTTCGAGCGGAAGTGCAGATAGATCGTCCGCACGGCGACGTCTGCCGCCTCCGCGATGCCTTCCATGGAGGTGGCCTCGTAGCCCTGCTCGGCGAACAGCCGGTCGGCGGCGCGGAGGATCCGGTCCCTCGTGGCCGCCTTGCGCCTGTCCGTGCGCGACAGCGGGGGAGCGGAATCGTCCATGCCGCCACTATAGACAAGCAGATATTACTGCAATAATGCTACTACTGCACGGTGTGCACTTATGACCCTCTCCTTACCGAGGAGCCCCTGATGGACAACAGCGCCCCCGAATCGCCCGCTCCGGTCGATCGACGCACCCTGATTCGCGCGGCGGCGTGGTCGGTGCCGGTCGTCGCCGCCACGTCGGCGATCCCTCTCGCCGCGGCATCCACCACCTCGGCGGGTGACTTCTCCGTGAGCGTGACGAACCGCGTGAGCGCTCCGGCGGGCTACCGCGCCGAGTTCTGGATCATCCCCGAACACGCCTCGATGCCCGTCCCCACGGGGACGACGCTCTTCCTCGAAGCGACCCAGGTGCACAGCCGCTCGTGGACGGTGGTGTCCTCGTACTTCAGCTACCTGAGCACCGTCTCTCTCGACGGAAACGGTGAGCCGACATCCGATCCGGTCAACGCCGTCTACTCCGGCTCGACCTACGCGACTGCGATTCCCTTCACCGCGGCGATGAGCATCGGCCTCTACTTCGTCCCCTATCGGAACCAGACCTGGGGCGTGCGCGTGTCGGCGGCGCTCCCGGCCGGATGGAGCGCGGGGCCGGGAGCGATCACCATCGCGGAGACGGGCCCGCTGTACGAGTGAGCGGCGGGCTCAGTCGGTCGGACCGCCGGCGATGTAGAGAACCTGACCGGAGACGAAGCCGGCCTCCTCGCGGCAGAAGAAGGAGACCGCGGCGGCGATGTCCTCCGGGGTGCCGCCGCGACGCACCGGGATCTCCGCGGCCCTCTGCGCGACGAACTCCTCGAAGCCCATGCCGACGCGCTCGGCGGTCGCCCGCGTCATGTCGGTCTGGATGAACCCCGGGGCGATGGCGTTCGCGGTCACCCCGAACGGGCCGAGCTCGATCGCGAGGGTCTTGGTGAAGCCCTGCATGCCGGCCTTGGCGGCCGCATAGTTCGCCTGCCCCCGGTTGCCCAGCGCCGAGGTGGACGAGAGGTTGACGACGCGGCCCCATCCGGCATCCACCATGTGCTTCTGCACCGCCCTGCTCATCAGGAAGGCGCCGCGCAGGTGCACGGTGAGCACCGCGTCCCAGTCGTCCTCGGTCATCTTGAACAGGAGGTTGTCGCGGATGATGCCGGCGTTGTTGACGAGGATCGTCGGGGCGCCGAGCTCCGCGGTGACCTGGGCGACGGCGGCGCTGACGGCATCCGCGTCAGCGACGTCCGCGCCGACCGCGAGGGCGCGCCCGCCCTGGGCCTCGATGGCGGCGACGGTGGCAGCGCAGGCCGCCTCGTCGAGGTCGAGGACGGCGACGGCGTGTCCGTCGACGGCGAGGCGGTGCGCAGTGGCGGCGCCGATGCCGCGGGCTGCGCCGGTGACGATGGCGATGCGAGAGGTCATGAGGATCCTTCCCTGTGATGGCCTGGTCAGCGTATCGATTCCGGCGAGCTCGCCGCGAGTCGCATCACGCCAGGGCCGGCGGCGCCCACACGGCGCGGACCACCACCGCGTTCCGTCCCCGAACTCCCGCTCGGCGGCGCGCCGTCACCGTCCGTTCACCCTTCCTCGCCAGACTGCGAGCATGAGCGGATTCGATGAAGACCGCCCGGTGCCTCCGGTGCCGGCGGACAGCGGCGTACTGAGCGTCATCGGACTGGACCTGCGCGGCGAGACTCCCCCGTCGAAGAAGCAGGTCTACTCCTGGGCGCTGTGGGACTGGGCGACACAACCGTTCAACACGGTGATCATCACCTTCATCTTCACGGCCCTGTACCTGACCACGGACGCCTTCCTCGACCCGGCCATCGCTGCACTTCCCGCGGACGACGCCACGCGCAAGGCGGCGGAGGCCGGGCTCGCCTCGGGCCTCGGCATGGGCATGACGATCGCGGGCATCGCGATCCTGCTCCTCGCCCCCGTCCTCGGGCAGCGAGCGGATGCGGCCGGCCGCCAGAAGCTGTGGCTCGGCATCGGGACAGGCGCCCTCATCGTGTGCATGTTCGGTCTCTGGTTCGTGGAGCCCGCCCCCGCCCTGTTCTGGCTGGGCGTGGCGCTGATCTCCGCCGGTGCGGTGTTCGGCGAGATCGCCGCGGTGAACTCCAACGCGATGCTCATCGGCATCGCCAATCCGAAGACGGTCGGCCGCATCTCGGGTCTCGGATGGGGCTTCGGCTACCTCGGCGGCATCGTGGCGCTGGTCATCGTGGTCGTGTTCTACATCAGCGACTGGTTCGGCCTCTCCGAGGAGGGAGGCCTGCCGTTCCGCGTGATCGCGGTGGGCTGCGCGGTGTGGGCGATCCTCTTCTCGATCCCGATCTTCCTCAACGTCCCCGAGCCGTCACTGGGACGACCCGAGCGCAAAGTCGGGTTCTTCGCGTCCTACCCGCTGCTGGTCCGGGACATCATCGGTCTGTACAAGAGCCCAGAGACGCGTTCGACGTTCTGGTTCCTGCTGGCCAGCGCGGTGTTCCGCGACGGCCTGGGCGGCGTGTTCGCTTTCGGTGCGGTGATCGCCGCTCAGGTGTTCGGGTTCGGCTTCCTCGATCTGGTGATCTTCGGCATCGCGGCCAACGTCATCGCCGGCGTGTCCACGATCATCGCCGGTCGCTTCGACGACCGCTTCGGCCCGAAGAACGTGATCGTGACCTCGCTGATCGGCCTGGTGGTCGCCGGACTCGCCGTCTTCTTCCTCGTCGATGCGGGCACGATCGTGTTCTGGATCGGCGGCCTCATCCTCTGCGCCTTCGTGGGCCCCGCGCAGGCGGCGTCGCGCTCCTTCCTCGCACGGGTCACCCCGGCGGGCCGCGAGGGCGAGGTCTTCGGGCTCTACGCGACGACGGGCCGCGCAGCCAGCTGGATGGCGTCGAGCGCCTGGGTCGTCTTCATCAGCATCACCGCCTCGACAAGCTTCGGCATCCTGGGCATCGTGCTCGTGCTCTTCATCGGCCTGCTGCTCATCCTTCCGGTGAAGGAGCGCCAGAAGGCCTAAGGCGTATCGCCCCAGCTGTCGACGAGCTTGGCGAGCAGGCGCGCGAGCTCGCGCTGCTCCTCGTCGCTGAAACTCTCCAGCGCCTGACCGACCGCTCTGCGCCGCTGCCCGCGCATGCCCTGCGCGATGCGGCGCCCCTCCTCGGTGAGGGCGATGCGGGTGCGCCGGGCATCGGCGGGATCGGCTTCGCGCAGGACGAGTCCGAGCTCGACGCCCTGCTGCACGAGACGCGAGGCGCGCGGCTGATCGACACCGACCGCCTCGCCGATCTCCGACACCGAGAGCGGAGCGGATGCGGCCGCGAGAGCCTCCAGCATCCGCATGCGCGCGGGACCGCCGCGCGGGAATCCTCCGCCGCGATGACCGTGCGGGCCGCCGTGGCCGTGCGCGCCACCGTGAGGACCGTGATGCCCTCCTCCTCGACCCCAGCCGCGCGGACGGAGGCGGGCGAGGGCGTCGGCGATGGCATCGGCGGGATCGGAAGTGCTCACGCATCCGACTTTACATGTGATTTGACATGTAGTAAATATCTATGTCACACTACATGTACATGTGAAATGACAAGTAAGGATCACCCATGAACATCTCTGACAC
This sequence comes from uncultured Microbacterium sp., assembly GCA_964406995.1. GTDB lineage: Bacteria > Actinomycetota > Actinomycetes > Actinomycetales > Microbacteriaceae > Microbacterium. Next base: position 7,123 of record CAYOTY010000085.1, on the reverse strand, counting down.
GCAGAACACCACCCGTCCGCTCGGCTTCTGGCTGAAGACCGTCGACCGGCTTCTTTCCGCCGAGTTCGCCCAGGCCTTCGAGGCCGAGGGCGTGGGCCGCCGCGACTGGCGACTCCTCAACGCCGTGGACGGCGCCGTCGCGCCGCGACGCCCGCTCCACGCCCACAAGCTCCGCCGCCTCATCGAACGCGGCTGGGTCACCGCCGACGGCGATGAGTACGCCCTCACCGATGAAGGCCGTGCCGCCAAGGAACGCCTCGGCGTGATCGTCGACGGCATCCGCTCACGTCTGAGCGAGGCCGTTCCGGCAGAAGACCTCGAGACCACGCTCGCCACTCTGGAGGCGATCGCCCGCGCCTTCGGCTGGAGCGAGGACGCGCCGCTTCCGCGCGGCCGGAAGGGACGCGGCCACGGCCGCCATCACCGCCGCCCGCACCTCGGACGCGGTTTCGGCCACGAGCATCACGATGACGGTGAGCCGTGCGCCCACCGCGGACACCCGGGTCACGACCGCCACGACAGGCGCGGCCACCCGCATGGGCGCGGCGACCGTTTCCTGAAGATCGCCCGCTTCGGGCAGCGCTCCTACGAGCGCGGCTTCGAGGCCGGCTTCCAGCGAGGGCGCGACACCTGACGCCTCCCCCTGCGATCGCAGGAACCGCGAGACTACGACTGACGGCCGAGACTACGGTGCATACCCGCTGTCTCGGCCGTCAGTCGTAGTCTCGCGGAGGAGAAGGCGCGCCCCTCTGCGCGATGCCTCGATCGGCGGCTGAGCGCGGAGCCGAGCTCAGCCGCCGATCGACCCGCTGTCGGTGGTTCCGACGTCGGTGCGGTGGAAGTTCTGGAACGAACGCGACGCCGTCGGCCCGCGCTGCCCCTGGTAGCGGTTGCCGTAGGGACCGGAGCCGTAGGGGTTCTCGGCGGGCGAGGTCAGCCGGAAGAAGCACAGCTGACCGATCTTCATGCCCGGCCACAGCTTGATCGGCAGGGTCGCGACGTTGGCGAGCTCCAGGGTCACGTGCCCGGTGAAGCCCGGGTCGATGAAGCCGGCGGTCGAGTGGGTGATCAGGCCCAGACGCCCGAGCGACGACTTGCCCTCCAGCCGGGCCGCCACATCGTCGGCGAGCGAGACCTGCTCGAAGGTGGCGCCCAGTGCGAACTCCCCCGGATGCAGGATGAACGGCTCGTCCGGATCGACCTCGATCAGGCGAGTGAGCTCCGGCTGATCCTCGGCGGGATCGATGAACGGATACTTGTGGTTGTCGAAGAGCCGGAAGTAGCGGTCCAGCCGCACATCGATGCTCGAGGGCTGGATCAGCCCGAGATCGAGCGGATCCAAGCCGATGCGTCCGGCGGCGAGTTCGGCCCTGATGTCGCGGTCGCTGAGAAGCACGGCACCAGCCTACTCGGCGGTGCGGGCAGCATCCGCGCCCGGAGCATCACACTCGCTATTCCGATTTATGCCTCACAGATCAGAATAAGCACTTGATATTCCAGTTTAAGTGCTTAAATCCGGAATAACCTGTGAGATACTCCGATGATGGGAGTCTGGCCCGCACACCGCTACGAGACGCTGCCCTGGCGGCAGAGCATTCGTGGCGGCACGCGTGAAGACCGGATGCTGAGCGCCGTCGATGCGGCGATCCCGCCCTTCATCGCCACCCTGAGCTATGCGCCGACACCGGCGCTGGCGACGGCCTGCGAGCAGGCGGTGGGCGCGGTATCGGCAGCCGATGCGGTGTCAGAGGGTCAGTCGGCGGCCTTGAGCAGATTCATGATTCGCACTGAGTCCGTCGCCTCCTCCAAGATCGAGCGCATCTCGGCCTCGTCCGAGGATCTCGCTCGCGCGATCGCCGGCCACAGGTCGAATGCCTCGGCGACGAGCATGGTGGCCGCGAGCACCGCCCTGCACGAACTCGTGACCTCGGTCGGCGAGCACGGCGCCTTCCGAGTGGACGACCTGCTCGTCGCGCACCGGAGACTCATGGTCGACGACCCCCACGAAGCCGACCATGCCGGCCGCATCCGTGACATGCAGAACTGGATCGGCGGCAGCGATCACTCTCCCCGAGACGCTCTCTACGTCCCCCCTTCTCCCGGACGGCTCGAGGCACTGCTCGAAGATCTGGTCGCCTACCTCAACCGCGACGATCTGCCCGTGATCGTGCAGGCGGCGATCGCCCATGCGCAGTTCGAGTCGATCCATCCCTTCACCGACGGCAACGGACGCATCGGCCGCGCCATCGTCGCCGCCGTGCTGCGCCGGCGGGGTTTGATGACGCACTCCGTCGTACCGCTCACGAGTGGCCTGCTCGCACGTAGGGAGGAGTACTTCGACTCGCTCGACCTGTACCGGCGAGGCGAGCCTGACGCCGTCATAGCCCTGTTCGCACGCTCCGCCCGCATCGCCGCCCGTGAGGCACGCACGACGATCGACCGAATCACGAGCCTTCCCGAGGAATGGAGGTCTCTCGTCCGGGCACGAGCCGGCTCGGCCCTCACGGAACTGCTCACGGCCTTCTACGACCACCCGGTGATGTCCACGGCCTCCGTGGAGAAGTTCTCCGGCGTGGGCGTCTCGCAGTCCTATGCCGCGATCGACCGACTGGTCGAGGCGGGCATCCTCCGCGAGATCACCGGACGCAAGCGCGACAGGGTGTGGGTGGCCTCCGATCTGCTCGCAGAACTGGACGACCTCGACCGAAGGATCCAGGCTGCAATGCGATGAGCCGGCATCCTTTTGTTATGCTGGCCAGGCGCCGTGAGGCGTTCGGGGCTGTAGTTCAATGGTAGAACTTCTGCTTCCCAAGCAGACAGCGCGGGTTCGATTCCCGTCAGCCCCTCCGATCCTCTCCGACACCCGGATATCGTGATGGGGTGCGCGCCATCACCATCACCGACGACCACCTCCTCCAGCTCGCCGACGTCCCCGAGCCGATTCCGGCAGAGGGCGAGGTGCTCATCGATGTCGTGTCGGCGGGGGTCAATCCCGCCGATCTCGCCCAGGTCGCGGGACAGTACCCGCCACCGCCCGGGGCTTCGCCGCTGCCCGGCCTGGAGGTCTCGGGCCATCGCCGCGACACCGGCGAGCCCGTCGTCGCCCTGCTCGCCGGCGGAGGCTATGCCGAGGTCGTCGCGGTGCCCAAGGCCCAGGTGCTGCCCGCACCCAGGGCTCTTTCGCTGTCGGATGCCGCGGGGCTGATCGAGGCTGCGGCGACCGTCGTGTCCAACCTCGTCATCGAGGCAGGACTCGCACCGATGCGCGAGGGCGCGGAATCCCCCGCCGTGCTCATCCACGGCGGCACCGGCGGGGTCGGCTCCTTCGCCGTGCAGTTCGCCGCGGCCCTCGGTGCGCGCGTGCTCACGACCGTGGGCTCCGAGGAGGCGGTCGCCCGCGCGATCGGGCTCGGCGCCGCTCAGGCCTGGAACCGGCACACCGCCGATGTCGCCGCAGAGGTGGCGGCGCTCGGCGGCGTCGACATCATCCTGGACGTCATCGGCGGCCCCGCGCTGAACGACAACGTCGCCATGCTGCGCGAGTTCGGCCGGCTAGTGGTGATCTCGACGATCGGCGGACGCCGCGGCGAGCTCGACCTCATCCGGCTCATGATCAAGCGCGGCCGGATCATCGGCACGACGGTGCGCTCGCGCAGCGTCGCCGACAAGCAGGCGATCCTCGCCCGCACCCACGAACTCGTGTGGCCGCTGCTCGAGAGCGGTGCCGTCCGCGTGCCCGTGCACGCTCGCCTCCCCCTCGAACAGGCTGCCGACGCCCACGAGGTGCTCCGCCGAGGAGGCCACTTCGGAAAGGTGATCCTCGAGGTCTCCCCCGCCCGCTGAAGCAGGTCTTCTCGAGATCAGCGACCCTCGGCGGCCTCGGTGTGGTGGCGGATCACCTCGGCCACGACGAAGTTGAACCACTTCTCGGCGAACTCCGGGTCCAGGTGCGCCTCCTCGGCGAGCGCCTTCAGCCGCGCGACCTGCTGCTCCTCACGAGCGGGGTCGGACGCCGGCATCTCGTGCGCCGCCTTCAGATGCCCCACCTGCTGCGTGCAGCGGAAGCGCTCGGCAAGCATGAAGACCAGCGCGGCGTCGATGTTGTCGATGCTGGCGCGCAGGCGCAGCAGTTCGGCACGGGCGTTCTCGGCGTCGGTCATGGCGCTCCTTCCACGGTGGCACTTCGACGATAGCGCGCCTTCGCGACACGAGGAACGCGCAGGCTTAGAGTGATCGCATGAGCACAGCTGCGCCCCCGAACGACGACGCCCCCGCGGAGACCACGACGGATGCCGCGGCAGCAGAGCCCACGGCCGAACGCACCTACCGGCTGAAGCCGGTCGTCGAGGCCGAACCTCCCACCCGCTCGATCTGGTCGCGCATCGACCGGCCCTTCGTCCTCGGATTCCTCCTCACCCTCGGCGGGCTGGCCGCCTTCGTTCTGGGACTGGCCATCTCGAACCTGTCGACGGTGCTGATCTATGTCGCCCTCGCCCTGTTCGCCGCACTCGGCCTCGACCCCGCGGTGCGCTTCCTCGAACGGCGCGGGATGTCGCGAGGGCTTGCCACCGCGAGCGTGATCCTGGGGCTGCTCGTGATCATCGCGATCGTGATCTCCTCGATCATCCCGACGGTGGTGGAGCAGATCACCTCGTTCGTGCAGGACATCCCCGCGGCGATCGACACCTTCCTCGCCAGCGACTTCTACGCGAGGGTCGAGAACCAGTTCGGCGATCCCGTCGAGATGCTGGTGGGTGAGATCCAGAACTTCCTCAGCGACCCGGCCAACATCGCCGCGATCGGCGGGGGCGCGCTGCAGGTGGGGGCCTCGATCGCCACCGGCATCTCCGGGGCGATCATCGTGCTCGTCCTGACGCTCTACTTCGTGGCGACCCTGCCGGCGATGAAGCAGGCGCTCCTCCGCTTCGCCCCCGCCCGCGATCGCGAGAACGTTCAGGCGATCACCGACCAGATCACCGAGTCGGTCGGCTCCTACGTCCTGGGGATGGTGACGCTGGCGTTCTTCAACTCGCTGTTCGTGTTCACGATGTTCCTGATCCTCGGGCTGCCGTTCCCCCTGCTGCTGGCGACCGTCGCCTTCGCGATCACGCTCATCCCGCTGGTCGGTTCCGTGATCTTCTGGGTCATCGGAACCGGCCTCGCGCTGATCGCCAACCCCCTGGACGCCCTCATCTTCGGCATCGCGTACATGGTGTACATGCAGGTGGAAGCGTACTGGCTGACCCCGAAGGTGATGAACAAGGCGGTGTCGATCCCCGGCGCGCTCGTCGTGATCGGTGCGCTCGTCGGTGGCACGCTGCTGGGTCTGCTGGGCGCGCTCGTGGCGGTGCCGGTGACAGCATCCATCCTGATCATCATCAAGCAGATCTGGTTCCCCCGCCAGGACGCCCGCGTCTGAGGCACGCCCGGGGAGCGGATGCGGCGACTCAGCCGCGCAGCGGCAGGAGCTGCGTCGGCGAGGGCGCCTCGGAGCGGTGGCGCACGCGGCCCGGCACGCCCGTGCGGATGTCGAGGGTGAGCGAGGCGACCTCGTTCGAGAGCTGGCCTGCCACCAGCAGCGTGTCACGCACGACCGTGTGATGCCGCGGCCAGTTCACGCCCGTCTCCACGAGCGCCACCGGCGCCACGGCGGAGCCGTCGCCGCGCACCCGCAGCACCGCCATCGTGTTGCTGCCGCGCACCCCCGCGTAGACGAACTCGGCATCGCGCGAGAGGCAGAGCTCGGCGGCGTAGTCGCCCGCCTGCACCCCGGGGCTGAGCACGGCGCCACCGAGGATCCCCCAGGAACCCTCCGCCGAAGGGGCGAGCACGTAGACCTCGTTCGACACCTCGGTGACGACATAGAGATGCCCGCTCGGATGCCACGCCATATGCCGCGGACCCGTGCCGAGCGGCAGGGTCACCTGCGCCGCCGCACGCAGCGCTCCCGGTGCGCCGCCCCGCCGCCAGAGCCGCACGAGGTCGAAGCCGAGGTCGGTGGTCGCGATGAGGCCGCCGGGCAGGAACACGGTCTGGTGCGAGTGCGAGACCCGCTCGCCCTCCTCCCCCGCGAGGGCGGGGATGCCGACGAGCGCGGCGGGGTCGGCGGCCGCGTCCGCGATGACCGGGGCCCCCAGCGCACCGTCAGCCGCCACGGGGTACCCGACCAGGCGCCCGTCGCCGTAGCACGCCGCCACGAGCAGGTCGCCCTCCGGCGCCACCCCGAGGTGGCAGACCAGCTCGCCGGCCGGAAGCGCGGCGCCGAAGGGCTCCCAGGCCGACTCCCCGACCCGGCGGAACGCCTGCACCGTACCGGCGCCCTCCAGTGCCGCGTAGAGCACATCGAGAGAGGGATGCGGCGCCAGCCACGAGGGCGATCCCGCCACGGTCACGGCATCACCGCGGAACGAGAGCGCTCCGGCATCCGCCGCCGAGGCCTCCAGCAGCCCGATGCCGCTCGCGCCGCCGCCCATGTCGGGGCCGTAGGCGCCCAGCAGGAACCGCATCAGTCGAGCAGATCGTGGCGGACGATCACCTGGTCGCGCTCCGGGCCGACGCCGATCACCGAGATGCGCGTGTTGCTCATCCCCTCCAGCGCCCGTACGTAGTCCTGCGCGTTCTGCGGAAGATCCTCGAAGCTGCGCGCGGCGGAGATGTCCTCGGTCCAGCCGGGGAAGTACTCCAGGATGGGCTTGGCGTGGTGGAAGTCGGTCTGGTTCACCGGCACCTCGTCGAAGCGGGTGCCCTCCACGTCGTAGGCGACGCAGACGGGGATCTGCTCGAGCCCGGTGAGGATGTCGAGCTTGGTGAGCACGAGATCGGTGATGCCGTTGATGCGCGTCGCGTACCGGGTGATCGGGGCGTCGTACCAGCCGACACGGCGGGGACGCCCGGTGGTGGTCCCGAACTCGAAGCCACGCGAGCGCAGCCATTCGCCGCTCTCGTCGAACAGCTCGGTCGGGAAGGGGCCGGAGCCCACGCGCGTCGTGTACGCCTTGACGATGCCGACGATGCGGTCCAGCCGCGAGGGGCCGATGCCGGAGCCGGATGCCGCACCCGCCGCCGTCGCCGTCGAGGAGGTCACGAAGGGGTAGGTGCCGTGGTCGACGTCGAGCATGGTGGC